>LFTO01000163.1:18962-21138 GCA_001513335.1 Clostridiales bacterium DTU086
CAAACAGAAATGACCGTTGCAATCGGGACTTTTCCCTGGATGGAACCTAAACCGGGTTCAATGGGTAAGCCCTCACCTGGATATAACATTGATATTGTTGACGAGGCTGGTCATTCCTGCGAGGTTGGGGAAATCGGGGAAATTGTCGTTCGCACTGACAAAGGGCACCCTGTTGGAATGTTTGACGGCTATTACCGGGACGCGGAGCTTACGCAAAAAGTATGGCATGACGGGATTTATCACACAGGTGATACTGCATGGCGGGATGAGGATGGTTACTACTGGTTTGTAGGCAGAACTGACGACGTAATTAAAAGCTCCGGCTACCGCATTGGCCCTTTTGAAGTCGAAAGTGCATTACTTGAACACCCGGCGGTCCTTGAATGTGCTGTAACAGCAATTCCTGATGAATTAAGAGGCCAAATTGTTAAAGCTACAATCGTTTTAACCTCCGGTTATGAGCCCAGTGAAAATTTAGCAAAAGAAATACAGGATTTTGTAAAAAAGACAACTGCTCCCTATAAATATCCCAGGGCGATTGAATTTGTTCCAGAACTCCCCAAAACAATAAGCGGAAAAATCCGACGCGTAGAAATAAGAGAAAAAGATACCTCTACATTTTAATCAAAGGATGGAGCCTGTTCCCAACATATTTATATGTTTTTGTCACAGACTAAAAATGTGCAGTCAGGACTTTTTTCAAACTGTAAAGGAGGTCATTTATTGGCACGTCGCAACCAAAGCATTATGTCTGATGCTCTGAAGTGGGAGCTTGCCAACGAACTTGGGGTTCAAAACACTGTTGCGACAGAAGGTTGGGGTGGAGTGCCATCCCGACAGTGCGGGATGCTTGTTCGGTTAGCCATCGAACGGGCGGAACGAAGCTTAGCTAATGAAAAGGCCTTTCCTTATCAATAATCGGCTGCACAAAAGCCGGGCAAGCCCCGGCTTTTTTTCTTGCAAAATGTTTTTGAAAAAGCCCCTGAGTTTTTAGTTTTTCAATTATTGACATATAATAACGGGTAATTCTAGGAAGGCTAAATGCCGCCAAAAAGAGAAGTCGGTGGAAAATACCCGGCGGCATTTTAATCGTTTAATTCTTTTATCAGTTTCTCAATCGCCTTTTTTTCTATTCTGGAAACATAAGACCTGGAAATCCCCAATTTTTTAGCAATTTCTTTTTGAGTACGCCTTAGTCCGTTAAACAAACCGTAGCGCATTTCCAGCACTTTTTTTTCTCGTTTGCTTAAATTTTGAATATGCTTTCGTATGCTCTCTTTGTCGTAATAGTATTCAACTTCTTCAACCACGGTGTCCCTGTCAGTACCAAGTATATCCAAAAGGCAAATCTCGTTTCCTTCCTTATCCATCCCAATAGGGTCATAAAGAGAAACTTCGCCTCTCTGTTTCTTTTTTGATCTAAGGTGCATAAGAATTTCATTCTCAATACACCTAGCAGCATACGTAGCAAGTCTCGTTCCCTTTCCAGTATCAAAAGTATTAATTGCTTTAATCAAGCCCATAGTACCAATAGATATTAAATCGTCAACTTCTTCCCCACAGTTTTCAAACTTTTTTACTATATGAGCAACCAGTCGCAAGTTATGTTCAATCAGGGTGTTTCTGGCCTCTTCATCATTTTTCTTTAACCTCTTCAAATATTCAGCTTCTTCCTTTTCGGAGAGGGGGTGCGGGAATGAACTGTTGCTCAAATAACCAATGAATACGAAACATCTCTGGAGAAACGGTAATAAGCACACCCTGATTAAAGGACGGTGCATTCCCTGTCTTCCACCTCCCCGAACACAAATACGTACAATTTATTATATGGAGAGAATCCTTAGGGTGTGCTTGTCAACAGTAAACTATGTAAGGCAAATAATACTGGGATACAGACAGGTCATTAAAAAGCTGCAGCCCTATTAATACTAAACATTTTGACAGGTGATACTATTGACCATATTCAAATTAGCTGTTAAAGATTTTTCAACGCAAATTCCGCAATTTCTTTAAATACGGGGGCAGCATCTTTACTACCGCTGTCCCCTTCTTCTTTTAAGACAGCGATTGCAAACCTGGGGTTTTCTAAAGGAGCAAACCCTGCAAACCACACGTTTGTGATACTTTTACCGTCGGGTCCCTTTTTACCGGTTTCCGCAGAACCTGTCTTCCCTCC
>LFTO01000163.1:21202-37561 GCA_001513335.1 Clostridiales bacterium DTU086
CTGGCAATAATGCTTACCATCCCTGCAGCTTGGAGGGGGCTGATCCTTACTCCCTCCTGCCCAAGGGCTGCATTAGCAATTTTGCCCTCTCCAAATCGGTCAATATCCAGGCATTTTATCGTAGGTGTAGGATAGCCAATAATCTCAGCTTTGGAAAGGCCAAATTTTTCTCCATACTCTAATATTTTTTCCCTGCCCAACCTTAGGGCAACGTCAATAAACACTGGATTGCAAGAATGAGCAAAGCCATCAATAAAATTCACTGGTCCATGTCCTTCTTTGTTCCAACAGTTGATTGTAAGCCCCGTATTTAGAGTAAATTTACCAGTGCACAAAAACAATTCATTAGGATTTACTACAACCTCCTCCAGTGCAGCGCTGGCTAGCAAAATTTTAAATACAGATCCCGGGTGAAAAAATTCAAAAGCGCGATTGTTAAAGGACTTATCCCCGGATACCATGGAATCGGCTATGATGTTTTGGTTGTAGTTTGGCCGGCTTGCAGCGGCAAGTATATCGCCGGTTGCTACCTCTATTACTACAACTGCACCCTTTTCAATATGATTATCCATTACTTCTTCAACTTTTTTCTGCAGCTCTTTATCAATAGTTAAAAATATATTGTTTCTTTTAACCGCACCGCCGTCAGAGTGAACACGATCAAATGACAACCCGGGAATCACATTACCCCGGGCATCCATCACTGCGGAAAGGAAAAACTCGGGGTCCGAACCGTGTAAATAATCCTCGTATTCCGCTTCAATTCCTTTTACACCTATTAAATCATTAATACTGTATTCTTTTGTTGGAGAATTCTCATTTTGTTGGTTTATCATTGTCCAGGTATCTGAGTCTATACTGTTAACATGCCCTACCACATGGCGTGCAAGGGACCCGGTCCCGAAACGAACCTTAATTTTGACCGGTGAAACACCATAAATCCCTAATTCTTGTACGGCTTCCATCTGACTTCCGGAAAGCCCAGGGAAATAAACATAATCTTTTTTCAACATAGCACTAACAGCCCGGGGAGCTATCCCTAAAATTTCCGCCAGGTCATCAGCGGTTTTCTCCCGGTCAACAAGCATGTCAGGAAAGACGATTAAAGCAGGCTCTATCTTTGAATCCGTCAGGGAATATCCCTTCCTGTCCAAAATATTACCCCTGGTAATATCCTCGCCAGGAATCAGTTTTGTCTGATTTTGTTCCGCATAACTGGATAGATACCCGGCGTAAAAAATCTGCAGGTAAGCAACCCTCCCAATCAGCACTACAGTGATAAGGGCCAAAAATGCCAAAAGCAGTTGGATTCTCCTTCTTGTGTTTACCATAGCTGTCACCTTTTTCCAAAATTTTTTCTCCATTTAGCTTTGGCAGGATACGGTTTTCTTATTCCTTCAGGTATCCGGATTTTGGAAAAAGTAAAAAAAGCAGGGTGGCTCAGGCAGTACACCTGGGCCATCCCTGACTTTGGACAGTTCCAATCGTTTTTTTTTGCCGGGACATTCTAAAGCTGGACTTGTTTGTTAAAATGTCGGATTTGCCGCCGATAACGCCGTGGGAGCTTGTCCGCAGCGGAATAGTACATGCAGGCTTCGGACAACAGTTTTACGCTGGTGTCTTGGACCGCAAGGCGCAGCCATAGAGTTGTCTGGCGCGAACTGGGAAATGTAAGAAGGCAGAAAGGCTACTCCGTGGTGTGACTTACCTCTGCTGAGTTATCCACGGGTATCTCGAAGTTTCCCCTTTCGAGCAATTATTCTCTAAGTTGCTATAATGGTTTTCTAAGGAGATAATCTTTGGCAACAGGCTGCTGAACAGGAATAATTACCAGCTGTTGGGGGTGAGAAGCAGCCTCAAGAAGATTTCCCTCTGTATCCACAATCTTGTCTACCTTTTGCTGAAATGGATCTTGACTCGGTCCAAAAATCTCGACAATGTCACCTGTGGAAAACTTATTCCTTTGTTCTATCAGAGCTCCTTTGGTAGTAGAATCATATTCCAGAACCTTGCCAACGAATTCGTGAGTACGGATATAACCCGAACTGTCATAGGTTTGGTCATCAGCAGAAGGCTTATTAAAATAAAACCCCGTAGAATAGGACCTATGACTGACCTTTTTTAGCTCCTCTAACCACTGGGGCTTACACTCCCAATTATCCGGGTCTTCAAGAAAGGAATCGATGGCTTCCCTGTAATTCTTAACTACCGTGGCTACATAATGAACGCTTTTCATGCGTCCCTCAATCTTAAGACTGTCAATACCCGCCTCAATAAGTTCCGGGATATGCTCAATCATACACATATCGTTAGCATTTAAAATAAATGTGCCCCTGTCTTCTTCAATTATGGGATATAATTCTCCAGGCCTTTTTTGTTCAACCAGTTGATACTCCCACCTGCAGGGATGAGAACAGTCACCTCTATTTGCGCTTCTCCCTGTAAGAAAACTGCTCAAGAGGCACCTCCCCGAATAGGAAACACACATAGCCCCATGAACAAACGCTTCCAGATGAATTGATAAACCGTCCCTAATTTCTTTTATTTCGCCGAGAGAAAGCTCACGGGCTAAAATGATCCGTTCAACCCCTTGATCTTCCCAAAAGCGCCCGCTCTCAAGGTTTGTGCAGTTAGCTTGTGTACTCAAGTGCAGCGGCAGAGAAGGCGCGACAGAACGAACAATGCGCATAATTCCGGGGTCAGAAACAATGACACCGTGAACACCAATAGCTGCAAGTTTTAAAAAAAAGCCGGGAAGTTGATCCAGGTCTCTGTTGTGAGCAAATATATTTACTGCAACATACAAACGCTTGTCCATTTTATGGGCAATTTCCATACCCCTCTCTATTTCCTCAATGGAAAAGTTTCCTGCGCCTGCTCTAAGACTGAAGTTTTCTCCGCCGATGTAGACAGCATCTGCTCCATATGTAAAAGCTATTTCCAGTTTTTCCAGGTTTCCTGCAGGAGCAAGTAGTTCGGGTATTTTCAATCAAATCACCATCACTGTCAAGAAATAGCATGAGACTTGGAAACTTAAATCCCCGTTTCCTTATGTAATATACTTATTCTTAGCTGCATTGTGTTCTTCAAGAGTATTGCTGAAAACATGAGAACCATCAGGCTTGGCAACAAAGTAAAGATAAGATACGTCAGAAGGGTAAAGGGCAGCCTTGATGGATGCTTCACCGGGTACAGCAATAGGCCCAGGAGGCAATCCCGGGTTTAAATATGTATTGTAAGGGGAGTCAATCTGCAAATCAGTATCATATAAGACCGGCTTTACTTCACCTAAAGCATATTGAACAGTTGCACAAGACTGGAGCAGCATTCCTTTTTTTAAGCGGTTATGGAATACGGCTGATACAAGGGGCCTTTCCTCTGCCTTTTTGGCTTCCCTCTCTATTATTGAAGCCAGGGTAATTACCTCTAATGTGCTCATACCAAGCTCATCAGCCCTTTGGATATATTCAGAACCGTATATATCGCAAAACCGGTCAAGCATCATTTGCACGACTTCATCTGCGTTTGTTTCTGCACCAATTTTATATGTATCCGGGAATAAGAAGCCTTCAAACTTGTTCTGCCCTTCCGGCAGTTCATCAATAAAGGGGAAATCAAAATTTCCTTTCTCTAAAGCAGAATTCATTTCTTCCCTGGGAACAATATTTTTGGCATCCATTAAATTACATATTTGTTTGAGAGTATATCCCTCGGGAATGGTAAAAACAAAGACCTCCGGACTCCCTTCCTGAAGTTTAGCGATTATTTCTTTTAGATTCTGCTTACCACTAAAAGAGTAGGTGCCGGGCTTAAGGTTCCGGTCTGCTCCGCTTAAATGTGCATAGAACTTAAAGTATTCCGCACTGTGGATAAGGCCATTTTCCTCTAACAAAGCTGCAATTTCCGAAGTCGAAGTTTCCGGGGCAATTTTTACTGCTACCTCTTGATCCCTTCCTACCGGAGAACCTAAGTACCATGCTGTAACAATTACAGCAGCCCCAAGTACCAAAGAAAGCAAAATAATTAAACGAATGGTTTTTCCAAAACCATAATGCTTACCGCGCAGCCTCCTTACTGGAGGTTTTCTTTCTTCTTCCTTTGAAGTTCCAATAAGCACACCCACCACCGCCAAGGCTAGTCTGGAACAATTATAATCTTTTTTACCGTTAAATTCAACGCTAGATTAAGCCTCAGGTGTCTGGGTGCCTTCAGATTGAATTTCATTTCCCGGATTTTCTGTAACAACTCCCGGCTCTTCCTGGTGACCAGGGTCAGAATTTTTCTGCTCTGTCTTCAACCCTGAATTGCTTTGGTCGTCACTATACTCCGGTGGTATCCCCTTCTTCCCCTGCTCGGGTTGGACAACGGGCATCTGCCGTGTTCCCTTTACAATCACTTTTGCTTCTGCCGGATAAAAATCTCTTGAGATTACTTCTTTCCTTTCTACTTTACCGTTTTTTATCCACCACCTTTCCACGCGGGTAACATAACCCTTTTTGCCCGGAGATTCAATATACTCTTTCCCTTCTCCAATACCCGGATCATTTCTGGTTTCCGTCCTGGGGTGTACCGTGTCTTCGATCATTGATTTTATTTCAATTGTATATTCCTTTTCCTTTTCACTCAGTATTCGCACTTCCAGATTTCCGGCGTATACCTCTGCACAGACAACAACATAGGAATCAGTATTATTGATAAATTTGAAATCAGTAAACCCATAGGACACAGCTGCATCCAATCCTACAGGAACATAATTAATTACCCGTGAGTGACGGGATCTCTCTTTGATCTTTAATCCCGCTTTCAAAACAGCATTGTATAGTGTGCTGGATACCTGGCAGACACCCCCTCCAAGCCCGGGGACAAATTCTTTATCAACAATTATCAGTGCCTCTTCAAAACCTGTTCCCTTAGTTCTCGGACCAACTGCTTCATTAAAAGAAAATGTCGCTCCAGGAGGTACAACGGTACCGTCCAAAAATTTAACTGCCAGAGCAATGTTCTTGGAACGGCTGGTCTGTCCGGTATTGAAATATGTAGTATAGGCTCCGTTTGTAATAGTAATTGATTTGTTTTTTAACTGCTCACTGGTAACTTGAGGGTGAATCTCTTCAACGGGCAGGCTAATGGACATACCCTTGGAACCAAGAGATGCTTTTTTTGCTGCAGCCAGCAGCCTGTTGATGGTCTCTTCCATATTAAGCTGCCTGCCATTAGTGTGAGGAATAATTTCAACTTTTTGATTATGATAAATGTACTTTGCATTCAAAGCCTTTTTTTCGATTGCAACAGCAACAGGCTTCAAAATCGACATAGATTTTTCACTTTCAATAGTAATGGGTATTGTTATATTTTTACCCTTTGTAGCAGCGACCCAACGTTCCTCAACTCTCTGAAAAACCGGACCTTTTTTCCCAAACTGTTGAGCTTCTCTTACTGCACCCTCTATATCTGCCTTTATCCCCAGCTCGGAGAATGAAAACTGCCATTTTTGATTTTCATAACACACCTGTACTTGCTCATCAGGAAACATCATTAGGTTTTCCTGGATGACTTTCCTGGCCCGGTCAGTTTCCATACCTCCAACTAAAATATCATTGATGTATATTTTCCCCTTAATGATTCTTTGTTCATTATTCGTGTTCCAGCCAAAAGCTACAGCAGGCACAAAAAATAATAAGAGAACAAATAATCCTATCCATCGCCACCTGCCGGACACTTTCTCACCCCTAACCTTTAACCTATGTTTATTTTTTGCCCTCCTTTTGACCATCATACGCAGAATAGAGATTACTTATATTCTATTTTGAAAAAAAAATTGCCCCCGGTTTAACCGGAGACAACTAATTAAATTTTATTCAAACGCTGTTCGTGAAAGATAATGCTGGCGAACCGCTATTCATCTTCAAGTAAGTTAAAACTTAGCCTCGCCGTTACTATTATCTATGCCTTCCTGCCAAGCCCGGGCAACCATTTCCCATTCATCATCATCTTCTATATCATATAATATTTCTTCACCATTCTCATCCCGGCCAATTTTTAGGATAATAGCTTCGTCCTCTTCCCCTTCCTCCTCTTCCAATGGGAGGAGTATTGCGTACTGCGTTTCTTCAAATTCCATTATCTGAAGAAGCTCGAATTCATGGTCAATGCCTTCTTCGTCTGTTAGAACAACAACATTTTCTTCTTCGTTCATCAACTTACACCTCTTTCTTTATTTCCGTCATTCTTCCGTTTCTCTTATCATTATAATCCCAATATCTATGTTTTAAACTCTTTTTTAGTGAATGCTTTACTGTCCAAGTAATTCTGTAAAATTAAGACAGCAGCCATTTTGTCAACTATTGTTTTTCTCTTGCTTCTACGGACCTCCCCCTCTATCAACACCCTCTCGACTGAAACTGTGGAAAGCCTCTCATCCCAAGTTTCCACGGAAATATTAATTGTAGATGTTAAGATATGTACAAAATCCAGAACTTTTTTCCCCTGTGGACCTATAGTGCCATTCATATTTTTGGGCAGACCGGCAACAATTTTCTCAATTTTATATTTTTCACAAATCTCCTTGAGTTCCTCTAGGTCCTTATTAATACTGCTTCGCCTAATAGTTTTTATCCCTTGGGCTGTTAGTCCTAAGGGATCACTGACCGCTACTCCGATAGTTTTATCACCAATATCAAGACCTAGAATACGCATATAAAACCTCTTCAAATAATCTTTATACAGAATTCCCGGCACTCTGAAGCGCAATAACCGCACAAAACACACTTCCCCGGATCAACACAAGCTTTTCCTCCAACCATCTTGATTGCCTTTAAGCTGCATCTCTTGACACAAGCTCCACATCCCTGGCACCAATCGGAAATCAACAGTCTCCGTGGATATCTGGATAGGCGGCTCCTTACTTCAAACCCCGGCTCCCTGTTCTCACTCCAGGCCACATTAGCTTCTACTTCGGCCTCCGACTGCATTCCAATAGCTATTGAATGAATATTGGGGTTATTAGCCACCCAATTAAACGCATCGCGGGCTTCAGGAATGAGCAGGCCTCCTCCTAACGGTTTCATGGAATAGATTCCCTTCCCCTTTTTGGCAGCTTTCTCAATTGCTTTCAGCATATCCTCCCTGGTGCCATCTATGATGCCGACTCCTTGCTTGTTAATCAAAGGGTGAATCACATCAATCTCTTCCATTTCGGCCGCCGCTGCCACTGCTTCCACAGCATGAGAGGAAATCCCAACTGCTCTTACAATTCCTTTATCCTTGGCACTCAGCAGGTATTCCAGAGCCGGTCTGTGACCTTTTAGTGTCAATCTGCTTTCCTGTTCATGAAGCATAAATATGTCGATGAAATCCCTGCCTAACTGTGAAAGAGCCTCTTGTACATCATTCTCCATTCCGTCCCAGGTGTAAGCATGTGATTTGCTGGCAATTACCACTTGAGAGCCGGGATAATCTAAAAGGGCTTGTCTTATATACGGATAAGTCCCATATGTCTTGGCAGTATCAATAAAATTAATCCCCAATTCCAGTGCGCGGCAGATAACACGGCTTCCTTCCGAAACAGATAGATTCCTTTGAGTAGGCCCAATCGTCAAAGCACCAAAACAAATCTTGGATACCCTGATCCCGGCATGTCCAAGTTCATTATACTCCACAAAAATCCGACCCCAATGCTAGTTTTCTTCTTCCTGCATTTCTCCAAGGTAGTACCTCAAGAGTACTTCAAGCATTTCATCCCGTTCAAGACTCCTAATAAGATTGCGTGCATCATTGTGGCTGGTAATGTATGCTGGATCCCCGGAAAGCAGATACCCTATCAACTGATTAATAGGGTTATAGCCCTTTTCCAGGAGAGCCTGGTAGACTGTAGTCAGAATAAGCCTCGGCTCGGGAGATACCTCTTTTTCAACCTTAAAGTGCATGGTTTGATCAAAATTGCCTTTCAAGTGGTCACCCCCGTTTCCACTAATATATTGATATTCGCAATTTATCAATATATCCTTGAGCAGCCAAAAAGTATCTAAGCCTCAAGCTGCTCTTTTATCAGTTGTTCAACAACTTCGAGGCTTTGCCCTATTTTTTCAGGGCTCTTGCCCCCTGCCTGGGCCATGTCGGGACGTCCTCCTCCGCCGCCATCAGCCCTTCGAGCAACCTGGCCAACAAGCTTTCCGGCATGAATTCCCTTTGCAACAACATCTTTCGTTGCCATAGCAACAAAACTAGCCTTACCACCGATATCTGCTCCCAGAACAATAATCCCTGAACCGAGCTTGTCCTTGAGTATATCCCCCGTTTGCCGCAGGGCTTCCATGTTGTTTGCTTCCACTTGAACAGCCAGGAACTTAATACCCGAGACTTCCGAAGCATTGGACACCAAATCCCTAGATTCGTATCCGGCAACCTTTGACCTCAATGAATCCAGTTCTCTTGCTTTTTCTTTGTTTTCAAGAATGATTTGTTCTAATCTGCCAACAGCCTTTTCGGGGGATGTTTTTAGTGCGGAAGCTACTTCTTCAAGAATTTGCTCTCTTTTTCTCATTCTTTCAAGAGCTGTCTTCCCTGTACATGCTTCTATTCTCCGCAAGCCTGAGCCAATTCCAGTCTCCGAAATAATCTCAAAAGCACATGCTTCACTGGTATTCTTTAGGTGAGTACCTCCGCAAAGTTCGATGCTGTAATCGCCGATTTTGAGAACACGAACCTCATCTGAGTACTTCTCGCCGAAAAGCGCCATTGCGCCCATTTCCAGAGCTTTGTCATGGCTGGTAATCACTGTTTCAATGGGAAGGTTAGACACAATTTTGTCAATAACTTTCTCTTCAACTTTCTTCAGCTCATTACTGGTCAGCGCATTAGGATGGGAAAAGTCAAACCTCAACCTGTCAGGAGCTACTAGAGAACCCTTTTGTTTAGCATGCTCTCCAAGCACTTCCTGCAAAGCTTTATGCAGGAGGTGTGTAGCTGTATGGTTGCGGGCAACATTTATCCGGTATTCGTGGTCTACTTCCGCCCTAACACTTTGACCGGTGGAAAAAGTGCCTTTGGCAAGTTTCCCAAAGTGAATTATTTTTCCATCAGGAAGCTTCTTTGTGTCAGTAACCTCAAAAACACCAGTCTCTGTTTCCAGTTTTCCTTTGTCGCCGACCTGACCGCCGCTTTCTGCGTAAAAGGGGGTAGAGGCCAAAACAACGCTGGCATCGGCAGAACCTGCAATTG
Organism: Clostridiales bacterium DTU086; assembly: GCA_001513335.1. Lineage (GTDB taxonomy): Bacteria > Bacillota > DTU086 > DTU086 > DTU086 > DTU086. Next base: position 30,422 of record LFTO01000163.1, read on the forward strand.
ATGGGACCAGTTTATTGTCTTTAATAATGCAGACTACTTCACTTTCTCCCACAAGTGTCTCATATCCAATGAAGGTGGTCGGTTCAAACTGGGCCAAAAGGGAAGTATAGTTCTGCAGATCGCCAAATCCATTATCTCCGTGCCGTGCCGCCCGTGCCCTTTGCCTCTGCTCTTCCATAAACTGCTCAAAGCCTTCCTTATCCACTTGCAGACCGTTTTCTTCTGCAATATCTTCAGTAAGGTCAAGGGGGAAACCATAAGTGTCATAAAGAGTAAAAGCATCCTTCCCCCTAATTACTTTTAATTTCTCTTTCTTAGTATCTTCAATAATTTGGTTTACAAGTTTCATTCCCTCATGGAGGGTCTCATGGAATTTCCTTTCCTCAATTTGAAGAATCTTCTGAATGGAATCCTGTTCCCGGGCAATTTCAGGATAAGCACTGCCCATTAGTTGAACGACAACAGGCACAAGTTCAAACAAGAAAGGTTTCTCAATTCCAAGAGATTTTCCAAAACGAATAGCCCGCCTGATGATCCTGCGCAGGACATATCCCCGGCCCTCATTGGAAGGAATAACACCGTCACTGATAAGGAAAGTACTGGAACGCAAATGATCAGCAATTACCCGGAATGGAAAACCTTCAGGTCCCTGACTGTACTTTTTACCTGCCCTGTCTTCTATTGCTTCAATTATTGGTTTAAAAAGGTCAGTATCATAATTGCTGTTGACATTTTGCAACACCGAGCAAACTCTTTCCAGACCTAAGCCCGTATCAATACTGGGGTGGGGAAGGGGAGTGAGGTTACCGTCCTCATCCCGATTATACTGCATAAAAACCAGGTTCCACAGTTCTAACCAGCGGTCGCAGTCACAGTGACCCGCGGCGCAGATTTCGGCATCGCAGCGATATTCCGGTCCCCTGTCAATAAGGATTTCACTACAGGGACCGCAGGGTCCGGTATCCCCCATTTGCCAGAAATTGTCCTTTTCTCCGAGCTTAAGAATTCTGTCTTCAGTTACGTCAGTGTTCTTCAGCCACAAGTTTTTGGCTTCGTCATCATCTTTGTAAACACTTACCCAGAGTTTACCTTTTGGGAGCTTCAGTACTTCTGTGAGAAACTCCCAGGCAAATATTATCGCTTCACTTTTGAAATAGTCTCCAAAAGAGAAATTCCCCAACATTTCAAAAAAAGTATGGTGACGCGCTGTTCTCCCAACTGTATCCAGGTCATTGTGCTTGCCTCCGGCACGCACGCATTTTTGTGCAGTAACAGCTCTTTTATAGGGTCGGGAATCCAGTCCTAGGAAAACATCCTTGAATTGGACCATACCTGCGTTTGTGAACAACAAAGTAGGGTCATTGTGGGGAACGAGAGAGTAGCTTTCAACCACTTCATGTCCCTTGCTCTTGAAATACTCTAGAAAAGCTGTTCGAAGTTCATTTCCGGTCATTATTTAATCGTCAACCCCTCTCAAAACTAAAACCCTGTCTGGTACAACACGCCACCAAAACAAGGGTTTTTATATTGCCAGCGCTGGAGCCAGTTTTTTATCAAAAAAAACCATAATTTGCATTTAGATTATACTTAACTTCCTCTGGGTTGTCAAACCTCCCGGATTTCTTGGGTCTTGTTCCCCCTGTCAGTCACTATCCACGCAAACCGTCTATATTTTATAGAATTTTTTAGGAAACAAGGTTTGAATATATATAACCAATGATAATACGCAGGACAGCGGCAACCGGAACTGAAAATAATAGTCCGAGAATACCGAACAGGTAACCTCCTGCCAGCAGTACAAAAATAATGGTAATTGGGTGCAGCCCAACACTGTCCCCTAAAATGGCCGGTGAAATTAGGTTGCTTTCTATCTGCTGGACCACTACCATAACAATTATCGCTTGTAGGGCAAGAGTTGTTGACTCTAAAAAAGCCAGAATAACCACAGGCACTGCCCCGATTATTGCTCCAAAGTAAGGAATAATATTGCTTATTCCAGTAATAACACTTAATAAAATAATGTAATCCATACCAATAATACTTAAACCTATGCCTGTGAGGAAACCCACGATTACAGCCACAAGAAGGTGCCCGCGAATGAACCCTATCAACACACGGTCTACATCCTCCCACAGAGTTATAATTGGTTCCTTCCATTTCACCGGGAAAAAGGAAATTGCTCTTCTCCCTATCCGGTCCCAATCCTTAAGTAGATAAAAAGCAAGTATGGGAGCTAAAATTATACTGAACAGGTGAGAGAAAAAACCTAATAAACCATCTAATATTGTCCGTATACCTTGGAGGATAACACCTTCAATGTTATCAATATTCTCATTGAGTATTCGGCCAACATTGTCTGGAACTGGGATGCTGCGGTATTTTTCATATGCTGAGTACAAAAGCTGCTGAGTTTCAACAGTAATTCGGGGGACGGCCCTGCCTAGGTCAGTGAGTTCACGCACGATAATTGGAATTCCATAGATAAAGACCACTAATAAGACACAAATTCCAATTACATAGACAACGATCAGCGCAGAAGTCCTGGAAAACTGGTAATCTTCCAGAAAAACAATAAGGGGATTTAAAACGTATGCCAGTATTAAGGCAATAACAAAAGGAAGCATTGCTCCCCTTACTAGATAAAGTAAGTATGCCCCTAACAAAAAAACTGCGCCCAAAATAACGAGGCGCACAGTCTTTCTATTAAAATGCATCCTCATGGCTCCATCCCCGTGAGAGCAGTCACCTGTAGAGGGCTCTTAACCCAAGTCGAGCATTCCTAACAGCACTTCTTGTTCCCGCCCGGATTATACGGCTGCCCTTTTTTATTCCATTGAAAGGCAAATCAAGTTCAAAGGAATGTTTTCTTCTTTTGAATACAAAAAAACTGATTATGGAAACAAATAGAGCACCGAATAACATATTCCTAAAGCTGAAAGTAGAATACATTCATATCTTCCTTTCATTGTATCTTACATCTCAATATTTACCAGTGTTCCGTCTTCTTCAATACCGTAAACCCTTTTCTTGGCATCGTATTCGATACAACAATTGGAACAAAAAAAATGGCCGTTTCCTATTCTTCCTGTGTCCCTCTTGCTGCATACAGGACACGTATCCATAGTTTCACCACCCTATTCTTCTTGAACTACTATACACTCCAAGCTCAGCGTCGAAATACGTTTTGCGGGAATAAAGCTCCAACCTTCCAGTACATCACCCAAAATTCCACGAGAAAGGTTTATTCCTTCAATTTTGCCCTCTGGAATACTGAAAAAAAAGTCTTCAACATACCCAACCAATTCCCCGGTACTTGAAACTACCGTCATTCCCCAAAAGCTGTCAATACCTTTTTCAATGTACTCCTTGAAATTATTAATTTCTCTAGTAGTAATTACTTTTGCCAATGGATCAACAATTAATACATCTGCTCCAAAATCCCGGACAAACTTAAAATCCATCCAAATTGAAGGGTGCAGCCAACTTTTACCGGGCATGATAAGAGATGATATTTTTCTCTGGTGAATATCTAAAATAATGTTTCGAACACGTCCCAGTTTTCTGCCGGCATGCAAATCCATTACCATGGTCCCCAAGATTTTTTTCCCTTTGTACATAGAACCTCCTCAGGGACATGCTTTCATTTTATTGTTGGCAAAACGGCAAAAAAAAATGCGTGCTCCGACGCATCAGACAATTTGTAAACAATACAATATGAAATCTGTTAAATTTGCGAAGACTCAATAATTCCTCCCCCAACGACCATATCACCCTGGTAATAGACTGCCGATTGCCCCGGCGTAACGGCTTTCTGCGGCTCCTTAAATGTAACCTCAACCATGTTCCCTTCTTTAGGAGCAATCAGTGCCTCGGAAGGTGTAGAGTTATATCTTATCTTTACAGATACCCTAACGGGCTCTTCTAACCTGTCAAAGGAAATAAAGTTATTGTTCTTTACCAATACTACCCTGCTGAACAGGGCATCTTTGGGCCCTACAACTACAGCGTTGTTTTTCGCATCAATACTAATAACATAGGCCGGGTACCCAAGTGCAAGACCGAGCCCCTTTCGCTGTCCAATGGTATAAAAGGGTATCCCCCGGTGCTTGCCAATTACCTTCCCTTCCATGTCTAAGAAGGGGCCGGGAATTACTTTATGGGCGCCCGCTGCTTTCAGAAACCTTCGATAATCATTGTCAGGAATAAAACATATTTCCTGACTCTCCTCCTTATCCGCAACGGGGAGCTTAAATTCTTCAGCCAATTTTCGTATTTCCTGCTTCGAAAACCTTCCCAGAGGGAAAATTGCCCCTTTAAGCTGTTCCTGAGTAAGGCTGTACAATACGTATGTTTGGTCCTTCGTTTTATCCTTTCCCCTATAGAGAAGATACCGCCCGCAGTCTTCATCAAATACAACCTGTGCATAATGGCCTGTCGCTACCATATCGGCCCCCAGCTTCCTGGCCGCCTGAAAAAAAGCACCGAATTTAATCTTTCTGTTGCAAACAATACATGGATTAGGTGTCCTGCCCTTAAAATACTCATTAATAAAGTTATTGACCACGTTTTGAGCAAACTCTTGAGTGAAATCAATTACATGGTGAGTAATCCCCAAAGTTTTTGCCACCTGTTGGGCATCATGAACGGCAGACCTTAAACATGGGGTAGATTTCCCAGTATAGACAGGGTCATCTTTCGGCCACATTTCTATGGTGGCTCCTTCAATTTTATATCCCTGCTGCAGCAGCAGTGCGGCGGCAACTGAGCTGTCCACGCCTCCGCTCATGGCAACCAAAACCTTGGGTTTTTTTGCCAAATCCCTCACCTGATACACTCAATTTTTTCCCCTGTATTCTTCAATTGCCTTCTTCAGCGCATCTGTGGCCAAAACTGAACAGTGAAGCTTGTGCTCCGGTAGGCCCCCAAGAGCCTCGGCAATTTTTTCACTTGTCAGCTGGAGTGCCTCATCAACAGTCTTCCCCTTAATCATCTCCGTAGCAATACTGCTGGAAGCTATTGCAGCTGCACATCCAAAGGTCTTAAACTTAATATCTTCAATAACATTATCTTTTATCTGCAGCCAAATCTTCATTGAGTCCCCACAGGATGTGCTGGTTGACTCACCTATTGCATCCGCACCTTCAATCTCACCAACATTCCTGGGATTGTTAAAATGATCCAAAACCTTTTCAGTATACACTTAGTATCCCCTCCGTTATCTCCTTTTTACTGTACGGCAGCATATTATGGTTCAGGCTTGCAAAGCCTTTCAGCTTCCCTAACCATATCCGACAAATAGTAACCGTCCAAAACTTCATTGATACTGTCCCTGACTTTTTTCCAAATAACCCGGGAAGCACATGTCCCTGCCCTTCCGCAAATCTCACTTTGGTTATCCTCATTAACACAACCCATAGGAGCAATAGGGCCTTCAACAACACGAATAACATCGCCAACCTTTATCGCTTCAGGAGGATAGGCAAGCAGATAACCCCCTTGAGGCCCTCGTGTGCTCTCCACCAAACCGGACCTGCGCAAAACTGCAATTAGCTGTTCCAGGTAGTTTTCAGATATTCCCTGTTCTTCGGCAATACTCCTTAAAGGAATCGGGCCCTGCCCGTAATGCCTTGCAAGTTCAAACATTGCCCGCAGCCCATATTCAGCCCTGGTGGACAGTTTCATGGGTTAATTCCCCTCCAATACCAACCAAATTAGTTGGTATTAATAAGATAAGGATAGCAACACCTCTATTCATTGTCAATCAAGATTTTTTAGCAGCTTATTACGTAATTTTATCACGGACTCCTCACCGTTTTCTGATGGAATATAGTAACTCCTACCCAGAAGAGGTTTTGGCAAGTACTGTTGTTCAACATAATTTCCGGGAAAATCATGTGGGTACAGATAGCCTTTTCTATGCCCCATTTCCCCTGCTCCTTTGTAAGATTTATCCCGCAGGTGATTGGGAACCCTGCCAATTTCTTTTTCCCTGACATCGCTCATTGCCGCATCGATTGCTTTGATTACCGAATTGCTTTTGGGGGCACAGGACAGATAAATTGCTGCATGGGCAAGGGAAAGACGGGCTTCCGGCAGGCCAACGTATTCGAGAGCCTGAAATGCTGACACCGCAACGGTAAGGGCTCGGGAATCAGCCAGTCCAATATCTTCCGAAGCCAAAATAATCATTCTTCTACAGATAAACCGTGGGTCCTCTCCCGCCTCCAACATCCTTGCCAACCAGTGCAAGGCTGCATCAGGGTCTGAACCCCTGATACTCTTAATAAATGCAGAGGTCACGTCATAGTGGGAATCACCCGCTTTATCATAAAGTACGGCAGGTTGCTGGATACAGTCCCTTAAAATGCTTATATCAATATTTTTGGGGGATCCCGGTGTCGTAAGAACTGCCAATTCCAGAGCATTTAATGCGGCTCGGGCATCACCCCTGGCTGATTCGGCTAAAAACTCCAGAGACTTATCATCAATCTTGACACTATATTTTCCCAATCCTCTTTCTCTATCGGCCAGGGAGCGGAGCAAAATTTTTTTGATATCCTCCTTACTTAAAGGTTCCAGCTTAAAAATCCTGGACCGGGATATTAATGGGGGATTTACCTCAAAATAAGGGTTCTCAGTTGTAGCACCAATTAGTGTAATTAATCCTGATTCCACACTTGGCAGCAAAGCATCTTGTTGGGCTTTATTAAAACGGTGTATTTCGTCAATAAAGAGAATAGTCTTTTCCCCATACATACCCAAACGGTTTTTCGCCTCGGTTATAATGTCGCGGATTTGAGAAACTCCTGCCGTTACAGCATTTAGCTCAACAAAGCGAGCCTTGGTTGTACTAGCAATAACCTGGGCAAGTGCTGTTTTACCGGACCCGGGAGGGCCGTAGAAAATGAGGGAAGATATCCGGTCAGCCTCAATGGCTCTGCGCAGTACTTTCCCTTTTCCCACAATGTGAGCCTGGCCTTGAAATTCATCAAGAGATTTGGGACGCATCCTCGCAGCCAGGGGAGCACTTTCCTCAATAATTTTTTCACTTCTGCAATCAAATAAATCCATATGCATCCCTCCCTTAATAAACTCTCGCATTCTTCAAATTTCTTGATGTCTCACAGTATTTCACTTTTG
>LFTO01000230.1:0-199 GCA_001513335.1 Clostridiales bacterium DTU086
GTCACCCTGAGCACTCATTCTACCTGTCACCCTGAGCACTCATTCTACCTGTCACCCTGAGCGCAGCGAAGGGTCTTACGCTGCCGTAGTACTAAAGATCCTTCGTCTAGCTACGCATCCTCAGGATGACAGGGAAAAAAGGCTATGCATCCTAAGGGCGACCAATAGAAAGGGCTGCGCCAACTCAGAATGACCCTGT
>LFTO01000230.1:277-3561 GCA_001513335.1 Clostridiales bacterium DTU086
ACCTGTCACCCTGAGCGCAGCGAAGGGTCTTTACGTGTTTTTTAGTTGTTTTTACTTAATTTTAGTTGATTATGGTTTGCAGATAATTTATACTTAAGTAGAGGTGATGCTTATGATCGGTAATAAGGAATTGATTACCGCCCAGGCGCTGGCGGAAGCACTGGACCTTTCTGTGGAAACAATCTGGAGGTACACCAGGGAAAAGAAAATCCCCTTTATAGAACTGGGCAGCAAACAGTACCGCTATAACCTTTCGGATGTGATTGAAGCACTGGCACACAGTTCAACACATAATAGTGCCGTGCAAAATCATGCTGTGCGGGAAAACAAAGAAGAATACCGGACTGAACCGGCCAAACTTACTTACCAGGACTATCTCCTCCTCCCGGAAGAACCGGGCTATCGCTATGAAATCCTGGAGGGTATGCTGGTTAAGGAGCCCTCGCCCAATGTCCCCCATCAACGGGCTTCCCGCCGCCTCCAGCGGATTCTGGAAGATTATTTTTGGGAACAGGACCCTGAGGGGGAAGTTTTTGATGCTCCGCTGGATGTCACTTTCCAGGACATAACCGTCGTTCAACCGGACATATTCTACGTATCGGGAAATCAAAAACACATTGTTCTGAAAGCCCGTGTTGACGGTCAGCCTACTTTGGTAGTTGAAGTTCTTTCCCCTTTAAACAGTCGTAAGGACCGCCTCCAAAAACTGCAGATTTACCAGAAGTATGGGGTTCCACACTACTGGCTGGTTAATCCGGAGGAAAAGACCCTGGAATGCTTTGCCCTTAAAGACGGTACCTACGCCCTGGTAGCTGCGGGGATAGACGAAGAAGTCGTCGAGCACCCGGAATTTGAAGGTTTGGCAATTTCCCTGAAAAACCTTTGGTAGGAAACTCTTCGGGCAACCGGCGGAAACGATCCGGTTAGGCTGAGGGCTTCCAAGCCCTTTCTCCGTGGAAATAGTAGCGGCGTAAAACGACTCTAGGCGCGATCGCGGGTCACAACCGGTGTAACCAGGACGCCCGGGACAGCTCAATTGGAATTGGTTTCGAGCTTGATATTCATATGCTTGATATTTCATATGAGGGGCCTATCCAGGAATTAGACGGCACTAAAGGGAATTGGCTTGGGGTCCTCCCTGTCCTCCATAACAGGCAATTTGCCGAGGCTAATTTAGCTATTTCTGTGTTGTTTTGTTAGGTATAATACAATATAATATTAGCTAATATTTCAAAGAGTTTGCGGGTGATACCATGCGCGTCAGCACAACTGATCTGCAGAATGCTTTTGGGAAGTACCTTGCCCTGGTGGAAAAGGAAGATATCATCATTACGAAAAACGGTAGGAGCGTTGCCAAAAAGCCTCTGCCAGTACAGCTTTTCCCCTGAAAGAGAACCGGAGTCTATGAAATTTTTCGAGGAAGGGGACACTGTGAAATCAACTGTCTTTGAAGGACTGGAGATACCCCTGAGGGAAATTTTTTCTGAAGCAAGTTAATTTGCGGAAAAACAATTTACAGGAAATTCCCCTCCCTGGAACGTACAAGCAGAATTACGGGAAAATTTTCCCCGCAAGGACCTCCAGGTCAGGGGACCAATAGGACCGGACTGTATCCTTTTTCCAATAGGTCATAAAGTGGTCGATCTCCAGGTCTTCAAACCCATAGACAAGCACAATTTCCTGTTTTGGGTCCACAATCCAGTATTCCTTTACACCGGAGATCATGAAAGTATTCAGCTTATCCACCATATCTTTTTTCCGGGTACCGGGGGACAGTATCTCAATTACCAGGACCGGTGTGCCCATGTACCGGCCTTTTTCATTGGTATTCTCCTCAACATCACAGGCAACAATCAAGTCCGGCTGCATAACGTCCGGCTCCTTAAATCCTTCTTTGAAAAAATGAACATCAAAAGGAGCATAAAACACCTTGTATTTTTTTCCCTGGAGATACTCTCTTAAAATAACATATAAGTTGCCCGAAATTTCCTGATGTGTGGTACTTGGGGAGCCTAAGAGTACAATTTCCCCATTGATGAATTCCATCCGCAGGTCGCTTTTTTCGTAAATTTCCATAAACTCCTCATAGGAAACCTTTTTCCCGCCATACTGGTAATCCGGGGCTTTTTCTTTCACGGCCAAATATCGTTCATAATCGGTAAGGTAAGGGGACAGGCGGACAGCCTTTTTACCGTTTTTTGTAACCACAACTTCATTATCATCCATTACGTAATCCAGGTACATGCCCAGATTGTTCTTCAGTTCAGTAGCCGTAATAGTCTTCTTGATCGGTCTTTTTTCTTTCATTACTCCATCACCTCGTACGATAAACATAATATATCGTACGGTAATAATCAATAAAATACCGCATATTGTACGATTTTTTTTCTTCCTTACTTTATTCAAAAGATACCCATCCTTCCTGTATCTTTTATGCCTCGGGTGGGTTGTGGTGGCAAAATCACAGCCCCTTTCTCCTTAGGGTCTCTGCCTCTTCGACCCTGCGGCCTTGCGGCACCCTGCCGCTGGGGGCGATCAGGAGGGCAATTTCCCAATTTCCAGGACCGGTGTACCAACTAATCTTTACCATCATGTTTTTCTCCTTGTTCAGCGGCCGCACAAAAAATCACAGAATTTCCACATACCCCTCGGTACCGTTTACCCGTATTTTTTGCCCATCCTTTATCACCTTTGTTGCCTTTTCCAAACCTACAACTGCCGGAATTCCGTATTCCCTGGCAATCACTGCGCCATGGGTCATCTGCCCTCCTACTTCTGTCACCAGCCCTCTTACGGATACAAATACCGGCGTCCAGCTGGGGTCGGTAAATACGGTAACCAGGATATCCCCCTCTTCTATATGGGCATCCTCCATACTTAAAAGGACCCGGGCCCGCCCTTCCACAACACCTGACGAAACAGGCATGGCTGCCAGAGCCCCCGGAGGAATGCCCCCGGCATCGTATTCTCCCGGTATTATTTCCCCTTCCGAAGTTATCACCCTGGGAGGAGTCAGCTTATCGTAGAGCCTATAGTCCTCTTTCCTTTTAGAAATAATGGTGTAATCCAATTGATGCGTGTTAACAACCTCCCGCAGTTCCTGAAAAGAAAGGTAATAGATATCCTCCTTTTCCCGGATAAGCCTTCAGGAACCTGTACCCCTTCAATCCTGGAGAGTTCCCCCAGGTTCAGACCTTTGCCGCCTACCGCCTTCAGCTGATGCTTGTTTATTTCTTGAAAATCAAGGACGTATGAGTGCATCTTTCGATCCCCTCGACCAAGTT
>LFTO01000230.1:3652-7289 GCA_001513335.1 Clostridiales bacterium DTU086
AGTGGTATTTTTCCACAGCCTGCGCTTTCTTATAGACTATTAAATTATTAGACACCTACTTCTAGTCGTTGCCGAAAATGTCTCCAAGTCCAATGCCCCCGACAAGACCGCCTTCCCCTTTATTCTTGCCGCCTATCCTGCCGGCAGAAATCATCCTGTCAGCAAGCCTGGAAAATGGGAGGGACTGCAGCCATATCGTGCCCGGGCCCTTCAGTGTGGCGAAGAAGAGTCCTTCTCCACCGAAAATGGCACTTTTAACATTCCCGACAAATTGTACATCATAGTCCACAGAGGATGTCATAGCCACAAGGCACCCTGTGTCAATCTTCATCATTTGCCCGGGAGCCAAATCCTTTTTAATGATGGTACCACCGGCATGCAGGAACGCCAGGCCGTCGCCTTCCAGCCTCTGCATGATAAAACCTTCACCGCCAAAGAGCCCCGCGCCTATTTTTTTCTGGAAAGCAATTTCAATATTGATTCCTTCCGCTGCACAAAGGAAAGAATCTCTCTGGCAGATTATTCTCCCCCCGAAATCCATCAAATTAAAGGGAATTATTTTCCCCGGATAAGGGGCAGCAAAAGCGACGGGGTTTTTCCCCTGTTCTTTGTTTGTAAATACTGACATAAAAAGACTCTCGCCGGTGAGGACTCTCTTCCCGGCACCCTTGAGCATTCCCATTACACCCTTCCCGGCGTCTTTTGAGCCTGCTCCAAATTTCGAATCAACCTCAATGCCGTCATCCATGTACATCATTGCCCCTGCCTCAGCAATCACGCTTTCCCCGCTGTCCAGGCCGATCTCGACAAACTGCATGTCATCGCCGTAGACAGTGAAATCAATTTCGTCAGCTTTTTTCATTAAAAAACCCTCCCTGAAATATGATTGTGACATACTTCGGCAAAGGCCAAATCCCCCTAACAGCATTGTAACACAGACAGATTCCCAATTAATACATCTACTGAAAATTTTTCTTGAGAAGTTTGCGGATTTTATTATACCCGGCGGCCAAACCGGTCAAAGGCTTGTAATACAGCTTCTCCATATCTCTGGAGACTTCTTTAAGGTGCTCTCTGACAGGCAGGTCCTGAGGGCAGTGCTGTTCACATTTCCCGCAGTCCCGGCACAGGGAAGCCTGGGAAGGCTGTCCCCCGTCCATTCCAATGCACATTCCCAGGTATTTAAGCTGAAACTGGAGTTCACGAAATAAGTGTTTGTCGTTATAATAGCTGAAGCAGTTGGGGATGTTCACCCCTGCAGGACAGGGCATGCAGTAACCGCACCCGGTGCACCCCACTTTGATTAACCCTTTCAGCCTCTCATTTACCCTGTCAATACGTTCCAGTTCTTTTTTGGAGAGGGAATTGGGATAGGCATTCTCAGCCGCCCGGATATTCTCCTGGATTTGGGACTCCTCATTCATTCCCGAGAGGACAACTGATACCTGGGGGTGGTTCCACACCCAGCGCAGCGCCCACTCAGCGGGAGTTTTTCCGTTCTCCTCCTGTTCCCAAAGTCCCTGAATTTCCCGGGGCATCCTGTTGGCCAGGAGTCCTCCCCGTAAAGGTTCCATAACTGCAACGCCGAGACCTTTGGAAGCTGCGTATTCCAGCCCCTCCTTCCCTGCCTGGATATTTTGGTCCATATAATTATATTGAATTAGGCACATATCCCAGGGGTAGTCATCAACTACTTCCCGGAACTGGTTCTTCTCTCCGTGGTAAGAAAACCCGACATGGCGTATCTTCCCGGACTCTTTTGCCCCAGCCAGGAATTCTTCCATGCCCAGTCCTTTTGCCCTGTCCCAGCCTGACTTACCGGTGAGGGAGTGGATAAGGTAATAGTCAATATAATCGGTCTTGAGCCTTTCCAGGGATTTATTCAGAATAGCATCCATGTCTTTCCTTGAATGGACCAGAAAGGGCGGTATTTTGGTAGCAACCAGGACCTTGTCCCGGTAACCTTTGGCCATGATTTTACCCAGCACTGCTTCGCTTCCGGGGTACAGATAAGCTGTATCGAAATAATTTACCCCCTGCTCAATGGCGTAAACAATTTGTTTTTCCGCCCGCTGTTCGTCAATTTTCGTCCCTTTTCTGGGAAGGCGCATGCATCCGTAACCTAAAACAGATACAAAGTCTCCAGTTTTGCCCATTGGACGGTACAGCATGAAGCTTCCCTCGCTTTTACGCTTCAATTGTCCTTTTCAGGCCTTCCGAAAGGGGCGTTACCGCTTTCCATCCCAACAGCTTTTCCCCTTTCTCAGGGCATAAACAGCTGCGCACTATATCTCCCGGTCTTTCCGGCCCGTATACAACCTGAGCCTTTTTCCCCGCCGCTGCCTGAAGACAGTCAACAAGTTCCTGCAGAGAAGTCTCCCTGCCTGTGCCAATATTCACTACCCCATTCCTGCCTGCGGTAAGACCTTCCGCGTTAGCCTGTGCAACATCCCCCACAAATACAAAATCCCGGGTATGCCTGCCGTCCCCGTTAATCGTAAGGGGAAACCCTTTTTTCAGGTTGTTGATAAATATTGTAACCACCCCTGCTTCACCTTCCAGGGTCTGCCGGGGCCCGTACACATTGGCATACCTTAAAATCATATAGTCAATGCCGTACATCCGGCTGTAAAGGGTTATGTACTCTTCCGCCACATACTTGGACAAACCGTAAGGTGATACCGGTGCCAGGGGGTGCTCCTCAACTACAGGCAGTTCCACAGGGTTACCGTAAATGGCAGCAGAAGAAGAATAGATTATTCTCCCTGCTCCGTACCTGTGCATCATCTCCAAAATATTGAGAGTACCGGCAATATTAACCTCTGCATCATAAAGGGGGTCTTCCAGAGAACGAGGCACTGTTGCCTGAGCCGCAAGATGAAACACTGCTTCAGGAGATTCGCTCCTGAAAACATCCTCCAGCTGGGGGCTGCAGATATCTACTTCATATAAGACTGCTCTTTCGTTGACGTTTTCTTTCTTCCCGGTAACCAAATTATCAACCACAATAACCTGGTGCTTCAGGGACACCAGCAGATCAACCACGTGAGAACCGATAAAACCGGCACCGCCGGTTACGAGAAGTTTCACCTTAACACCCCCAGGTATTATTAGGGTAAGAAAAAAACTTTGCAGCGGCAGGAGTGCATCCTTTTGCCGCACAGGAACCAGGACTCGTCAGTGTAAGATCTTCGCTGCGCTCAAGATAATACGATGGCTTAACGCATAAGACCCTTCGCTTCGCTCAGGGTGACAGGTAAAATGAGCCCTCAGGGTGACAAAAGGGATGTCACTCTGAGTAGGCGCAGCCTACGAAGAGTCTTAAGGCACATGCCGGCGTAAGACCCTTCGCTGACGCTCAGGGTGACTGGGAAGAATGAGCGCTCAGGGTGACAAAAGTGGGCATTCTACAGGACGCACACATATTAGCCAGTCATTCTGAGTTGGCGTTAGCCAACGAAGAATCTTAATCTTACCCCAGCACAAGACCCTTCGCTGACGCTCAGGGTGACTGGGAAGAATGAGCGCTCAGGGTGACACGCTAGTGTGACAGAGAACCGTCCCCTGTAACCCCCCGGCGCCACCAGCGAAAGACCCTTCGCTTTGGTCAAGTGATACACCCGCTCATTATTAAATG
>LFTO01000128.1 GCA_001513335.1 Clostridiales bacterium DTU086
TGGGACGCCTCCCCTTCCTGCAGTCTCCGTACAGTGTAAACTGCGAGACAACAAGAAGTTCACCGCCTATATCTAAACAGGAGAGGTTTAACTTTCCTTTTTCATCTTCGAATATCCTCAGGTTTGCAGTTTTTTCCGCAAGGTACTCGGCATCCGCAGCAGAATCCCCTTCCCCAACTCCAAGGAGAACAACCAAACCTTCATTGATTTTTCCCGTAATTTCCCCGTTTACCGAAACAGAAGCTTTTTTTACCCGCTGAACAACAGCTCGCACCGGCCTCACCTCAAAGATTAGTGATCCTTTTTGGGAACTACCCGCCTAACGTCCAATACATCCGGAACCCTTCGAATTTTCTCAAGAATATGGTTCATCTGCTCTATGGAACTAACCTCAATTTTTAGATGTATCAAAGCGAGATTGTGTGAAACAGCCCTCGCATTAACCGCATTGATATTGGCCTTAGTATCCGCTACTACATTCATAATATCAGTTGTCAGCCGTGCTCTATCAAGTGCTTCTACCTCAACTACTACCCTGTAAGAAACATTACTTTCCGTATCCCAGGAAACATCCTCAAGGATCCGGTGTTTTTCCTCCCTCCGGTAGTGCTGGACATTGGGACAGTCGCTGCGATGAATGGAAATTCCCCGCCCCCGGGTAATATAACCAACAATATCATCACCGGGTATCGGGTTACAGCACATAGACAGCCGAACCATCACATCTCCTACACCCTTAATGCGAATACCGCCGGAAGACTTTTGATAACCCTGTGTGAGCTCGGGCATTTCCTGTTCTTCCTTAGGCAGGTATTTATCTTTAATTCGGGCAATTACCTGTTGAGGAGTAAGAGCACCATTACCAACTGCAGCAAAAACATCATCAACTTTTCCCAGATTGAATTTTTTGCCTATCTCTAACAAACGGTCATTTTGAAAAAAATCCGACTGTTTTAATCCCTGTTTGGAGATTTCCCTCTCCAATAACTCCCTGCCCTTGATAATGTGGCTTTCACGGTTTTCTTGTTTAAACCAATGACGAATTCTGTTTTTAGCCTGGGAAGTTTGTACTATATTGAGCCAATCCCTGCTGGGACCGCTACCTTTTGAGGTAATTATTTCAACAATATCCCCGGTTTTTAGCTTATAATCCAGGGGAACAAGCCGCCCGTTGACTTTGGCGCCGGTACACTCATGTCCTACATGGGTATGAACCTTATAAGCAAAGTCAATAGGGATGCTTCCGGCAGGCAGCTCTACAACATCCCCTTTAGGTGTAAAAACGTAGACACGGTCGGAAAAAAAATCAAC
>LFTO01000095.1 GCA_001513335.1 Clostridiales bacterium DTU086
CTTCCTTTTTCAATTTTGATTGAGGCTAATCAGGTTAATACTGTCAGACATATTGTCCGTCAGGGGAAAGAATGGACCTGTGATGTGCCCCTGCTGTTTTTGGTAAAGAGTGGTGAACTCCTCCAGGGAGAAGGATTGGGAGAAGATTTTGTTCCTCTCTGGGAGGATGGACTTTTCCTTTTTCGTCCTACAGGTCTGAAGGTTTATACTTCCGGGGAGGCTTTTCAGGAGCTGAAAAGCCGGCTTCAGGAAAAAGTCAAAGCCAAGGAAGTGGAACTGCAGGAGGAGATTAACAGGGAAAGGACTTTTATTGGCCTTCAGGAAAGGGTTTCTAGTTTTTTCAGGCAGTACCCGGATGAACAGGTGAAAGGCTGGGAGGAACAGAGGCTAAGGCTTAATGCTGAATGTGCTTCTTTGGAAGGACAAATTGAGTCCTCGGAAAAACAGAGGAAAGAGTGGAAAGAAGAATTGTCAGGATTTGAAAGTACCCTGGCAGCAATACACGAAGAAAAGGAAAACCTGAAGGGGATAATAGCAAAACTGGCTGCCTTCCGTGAGCAGTTTCTTTTATTCCCCGGAAAGATGGCACAAAAAAGGGAGTTGGAAGAACAAATCCGGCATCTGAATTCCATACTGCATGAAGGGGATGAAAGGCTCACGGATATTTCCCACCAGGAGTATGAAAAGAAAAGCAGGATTAGGGAGCTTGAGGCGGCAATAGGGGCTCTTGAAGATGATTCTTCCCGTTTCCGGCTGGGAGAGATTGCCCCCGAGGAAATGGAACAGGCTTTTTGTATTCCTGTTGACTATGAAGATGCCAAGGTTGAAGTAGAAAGTGTACTGAAACAGCTTGAGGAAAAGCAGGGTGAACGGGGCAATATCCAGGAGCTTTTGAACAAAGCCGTTCAGCAGTATCGGGAATCCATGTCGAGAGTGGAAGAGACCGGTGTTGAGATTGAATGGCTGAAGGCGAACAGACGGCCGGTGACCCGGGAGGAAATTAAAGAAGCCAGCAAGGTGGTCGCCGAAAAAAGTCTCATGCGTGATAAAAAGAAAGAGGATTGGAATGCGGCACAGCAGGAGGTAGAAAGAAACCGGGGCGTGGTGGAGCATATTGCTGGTGAGATTTTAAAGGAGTTTGGAAAAGAACCCTACCATTGCTTTGATGAGGCAAGCCACCAACTGCAGATAAGCAGCATTAAACAGGGTCTGGATGAGTTAAAGGAACGGATGGCCAGGATTTCAGAGGAAATTTTTTTACAGGAGGCATGGCGAAAAGAAACCCTGGATGCCTATGAATCTGTTGTGGAAAAGATGGGAGAAGATATAAGCTGCATATGGGAGCAGGTGATTCCTTATTCATATGAGGAATGGCCGACCTTAAATATCAAACCGCGGAGAGCCTTGGACAGGGCTGAAAAGAAGCGTATAGACTGTGCAGAACAGGTTCAACGGCAGAAAAGTATCGTTGACCGGCGGTTTGAAGATTACCTTGACAAGCTTGAAACTACGAAAAACACGAAGATAAGACAGTTTATCCGGGATGTCAGGACGATAATGGATGAAAATCGTCTTTATGATTACCAGTTTGTGCAGGACCAGTTTCTGCGAATTTTTGAAGGCCTTGACGTTTTAGAGACCCAGTACAACAACACCCTGGCGGAATGCGAAAAGAATAAAGTCCACCTGGTTGACCTGAGTCTGCGCAGGGCCTTTTCTGTCTATGACAGCGTAATCGAGATTCCCAAGAGTTCCAGGGTAAGAATATATGACCGGGAAATACAGGTAATCCGCATCAGCTGGCCCCGGAGGGATGAGGAGGAATGCAACCAGCGGATGAGCTATTATATTGAACAGGCCCTTGAAGACCTGCAGGTGGCCAAACAGCAGGGAAAAAGTGACGATGAGATTAACAGGATTATGGAGACAAGGCTGAAGACGAGAAATCTGGTGGAGCAAATTGCCCCTATTGACAACTGCCGGGTTACTGTCTATAAACCCCGGAAAGAGTCCATGAT
>LFTO01000013.1 GCA_001513335.1 Clostridiales bacterium DTU086
GTATACCAGCTTCCGATGGTATCTCCGTCAGTGTTTCAAATCACAGAATTCGGGGTATCTCTTTAAGGCCGAGGGAAAGCATTTGAATGAGCTGCTCGCAATCCCGGCGATGGATCATTTCCACCATAGAGTGCATGTAGCGGACGGCTACGGCAACGGCAAGCATTGGTACTCCGGCAGCCTGAAGTGCCGAACCGTCAGTTCCTCCCCCTGTCATGGCAACTTGAAGGGGAATGTTGTGTTCCCGGCAAACATTTTGGAAAAACTTCCGCACAAATGTGTCTGACATGGCATAATTATCCACCACCCGAAGCACCGGGCCTTCGCCTAACCTGGCTGGTGCCAGGTGGAAGGGTACCTCAGGCATATCTGCTGTGGGAAAGGAATCAACGGCAATAGCAATATTGGGTGTAAAGGTTGCAGCAATGCCCTTGGCTCCATGAAGGCCGATTTCTTCCTTGACAGTCCAAACGAAGGTTAAACGATAGGGCAATTTTTCATTCATCAGGTTTTCCAACACCTTAAAAAGAACAAGGCAACCAAAACGGTCGTCCATGGCCCGACAGGAAAGATATTCTCCGTTTAACACATTAAATTGTTTTTGGAATACCACAGGAGTCAGAACATCTACACCTAGATCCAGGGTTTCCTGGCGTGAACGGGTACCAAAATCCAGGTAAAGATGTTCCCACGTTACCGTTTTCTTTTCCTCCGATCTATCACTCATCAGGTGAAGCGGCTTAACACCAACAACTGCAGGAACAGGTCCATTTTCCGTCAAGACATTCATAGCTCGCCCTGAAATCATCCTGTCATCAACGCCGTGGATCTTGCGAAAACGCGCATAGCCATTATCCTCAATGTAGGAAACGATTAATCCCAGCTCATCCATATGGGCTAAGAGGACGACATTTTTATCCCCGGATCCAATTTCTGTGATCAGGTTACCCAAAGGGTCCACTTGGTATGAAAGCCCCAGCTCTGTTACTTTTTGGGACAGGTATTCCCGAATGGGCTCCTCATAGCCGGTGACCCCTGGTACCATAAGAATCTCTTTCAACTCTTTTATGATAGACATTTACTAACTTCCTTCCTTTTTAATACTTTTCGAAACAGTAGAGCTTACAAATGACAAGCCACGAAATGCCCGGGGCTGACTTCCCGTAGTTCAGGACGGTCTGTTTTACAGACTTCCATACATTTATGACAACGGGTATGAAAAGCGCAACCGCTGGGTGGATTAACCGGGTTTGGAATATCACCTTTCAACAGGATACGCTCTGCCTTTACACGGGGATTCAAATTGGGCGCCGCAGAAAGGAGTGCCTCTGTGTAAGGGTGACAAACATTGTTGTAAAGCTCAGCTTTGGGAGCGATTTCAACAAGACGTCCCAGGTACATGACACCGATACGGTCACTGACATGGCGGATAACCGAAAGATTATGTGAAATAAATAAATATGTCAATTTGAATTGATCCTGCAAGTCTTTCATCAAGTTGAGTATTTGGGACTGAATAGAAACATCCAGGGCTGAAACAGGCTCATCTGCAACTACCAGTTTTGGCCTAGTGATTAAAGCCCTGGCAATCCCTATCCTCTGGCGCTGTCCGCCGGAGAACTCATGGGGGTAAGCCCCGGAATGATAACTGGTCAAACCAACAACTTCAAGGATTTCCTCCACCTTTTTTTTGCGTTCCGACTTGGGTACCCCATGAATGATTAAGGGCTCTTCAAGGGTTGCGCCAACGGTTTTGCGTGGATTTAGCGAAGCGTAAGGGTCCTGAAAAACAATCTGCAAATCCTTCCGGGTTTCACGCAGCTCCCTGGTACTCAATTGGCATAGGTTTTTTTTATCAAAAATTATTTCACCCTCTGTAGGTTCAATCAAGCGAATTGCCGAACGGCCGGTGGTTGACTTGCCGCAGCCGGATTCACCAACAAGCCCCAGGGTCTCCCCTTCCTCGATAGTAAAGGAAACATCATCCACTGCTTTGACGTATTCCACAGTGCGATTAAAAAGTTTTTTGGAACGTATGGGAAAGTATTTTTTTAGCCCCTTGATTTCTAAGAGCGTGCCCATTTTAACTCACCTCTTCTAAGCAGAGCCAGCAGCGGCTTTTTTGCTGAGAACCAACTTGAACCAAAGGAGGAGCTTCCTGTCGACAGCGATCAAAAGCGTGGGGACACCGGGAAGCAAAACGACATCCTTGTTTAATCGTTCCGGGAAGAGGGACATTGCCCGGTATGCAAATTAGCCTGTCCACATCTTTATCCGCATGGGGAATTGATTGCAAAAGCCCCCGAGTATAAGGATGGGAAGGATTTTCAAAAAGGGAATAAACATGTGCCTCTTCCATTACCTGCCCGGCATACATTACATAAACCCTGTCACACATCTCGGCGATGACTCCCAGATCATGGGTAATCAAGAGGATGGACATCTGCTGTGTACTGCGGAGTTCGCGCATCAAATCCAGGATTTGCGCCTGGATGGTAACATCGAGAGCGGTTGTTGGCTCATCGGCAATGAGAAGGCTTGGGTTGCAAGACATTGCCATAGCGATCATCACCCTTTGGCGCATTCCCCCGGAAAG
>LFTO01000125.1 GCA_001513335.1 Clostridiales bacterium DTU086
GTTGCAAAAGTAGAGGAACTGGCCGGCCAACAAGGGAATAGGGACCAATTGTCCAGACAGGTGCCCGGCCAGGTGGTTGAAAACCAACTGCCCGGCAATCAAGTTTACCCTGAGACCAGGAGTCACTGAGATGATTTTATATACTCCTGTTCCTGTGGATTATTTGCTGTCCCTTTCCGGCAAGGAAAGAAATTTCAAAGAAATCCCTTATGGGGACGCCACGATTGTTGCGGAAGTAATGGAAGAAGGCACCTATCAGGTAGTACGGGTAATAAGCAGCAACCCTGATGATTACATGAACCCGGAGCTGCAGCCAGGGTGCCAAATCACCTTCAAGCCGGTCTTTCAAGGCCAGGAATAACCTTTCAGTTTGGTGACAAAACTGCTTCCACTGCTTTTGCTTACTCCCGGAATTGCACAAGACTTCTCTAAGGCAAACCTACGCGTCAATGTTGATGCACCTGGTGCGGATTTGAAGGAATTCTAATAGCCCGTATGTATTATTGGCGGGGACAAGCTCCCACGCCGTTAGCGGCGGCACAGCTGACCTTTGGGAAACAAGTTCCGAATAATACATACGGGCTTCAAATTTTTTGTCTGCTGTATCTATCTGAGCGGCGCACCCCGCCCCCCTGTATCCTGAACAGTATGTCATCTTACCTTTCTGTATTGTTATCCTGAGCCTTTTTCCCTGTCACCCTGAGCCCTTTTCCCTTGTCACCCTGAGCGATAGCGAAGGGTCTTTCCAAGCAGGGTTCAAGACTCTTTGTCGACTGCGTTTCCTCAGAGTGACATGGAAAAAACTGTGCGTCCTTGTATGACAACCAAACATAACAATCTGGCATTACTCCATTGCCATCCCGAGCGTTTCTTCCCTGTCAATCCTGGGCGTTTTTACCTTGTCAATCCTGAGCGAAGCGAAGGATCTTATACAGCAGGGTTCAAGACTCTTCGTCGACTGCGTCTCCTCAAAGTGACAGGGAAAGGCTGCGCTTCCTAAGTATGACAACAATTTACGTCATCCTGAGCGAAGCGAAGGATCTTTTACAAACAGGGTTCTTCGGATTAATCCCCGAAAGAAGGTCTGCATATTCGCATGATATGATATAATAATTTGATGAGTATGCAAATTTAGGGGGCTATCCTATGACAATTCTTGAAGCAGCCGCACTGGGACTGCTGCAGGGTCTCACAGAATTCCTGCCTATAAGCAGTTCCGGCCACCTCGTAATTGCCCAACACTTTTTAGGCATCGATGATGGTGGGCTTTTTTTTGAAGTACTTGTCCATTGTGCAACTCTGGCAGCAGTTTTAGCAGTATACTGGCATGACATTGTTGAACTGATAAAGAAACCATTCCAAAAATATACTTACCTGCTCATTGCGGGAACTATCCCAACAGGCATTATAGGTCTTGCTTTCAAAGATTCCTTTGAAGCAATGTTCACTTCCATAAATATCGTGGGATATACCCTGTTGATAACAGGTTTTATTCTCCTTCTTGCAGAATTTATATCCCGTACAATCCTTAATTCAACAAAATTTACCTACTGGCAGTCAGTACTCATTGGGTTAGGTCAGGGACTAGCCATAACTCCCGGCATATCCCGTTCGGGAACAACAATTGCTGTTGGTCTTTTGGTGGGTCTTGAACGGGAAGAAGCCGCCAGGTTTTCTTTTCTACTCTCCATACCGGCAATTTTTGGCGCCTCTGTAGTTGAAGCAAAAGACATTGTTTTTGCCGAGCACATAAGCTCAAGTCTGGCACTTCCTTATGCCGTTGGTGCACTTGCCGCCCTGATATCAGGATATGCGGCCATTAAATTGCTCCTGGGGGTATTAAACCGGGGAAAACTTTACTACTTCTCAATCTACTGCTGGTTGCTGGGAGCCGCCGTAATTTTCTTAGCCTAACACCTTTGGTAATTTTGGAATTTATTCTTTCCGTTGTAAGTATTTATTGACAGGAGTGGAGGCTTGGTGCCCAAGGAAAAAAACAAAAGGGAACTAAAGACCGACCTGACAGGCCTTGGTATGGTCACCTTTGCCCTGTTGACCTTGATAAGCCTTGTGGTTACCAAGATGAACAGTCAGTACTTTTCCGACGAGGCAATAGGTGCCGCAGGAAGGTTCCTTGTCCGCTGTATGCTGGGATTATGGGGACAGGGCAGGTTTGTTTTCGCCATTTTAATTGGTTTTTGGGGGATAAAAATGATGCAGAAACTTCCCCAGGATAAAATGAAACGGCTCATAGCGGGGACATCAATATTTTTCTTGATTTTTCTCACTTTACTGCACTTGCCAATCGTTAGGGATTCCGTTGGATTCACTGAACTGATGTCGGAAAGCCTTTTTGGTAAAGGCGGTGGTTTAATTGGCGCCGTCATTGCTTATGTGCTCTTCTTTTTCTTCGGTAGAGTAGGCAGTTACGTGGTGTTAGCCGCTGCCGCATTGGTATCTCTTATCCTCCTCGGAAATTTTTCCTTCAGCAGCGCATTACAAAGTGTTAAGAACAAAATTTTATCCTTTTTTGCGGTGTCAAAACAAAAGCTTACTGATTTCCTGTTTTATGAAGTGGAAGTTGATGATGAGGAAGTAGAGGTCACAGCAAAAGAGAAATCAAAGCACCAACCGGTAATCATAGATCACGTTCAGGATACAAATCCTCCTCAGGAGTTCATAGCTGAGGAAGAAGTATTTGAACCGGAACCAGACATAACAGCAGGAGAAAGCGGAAAATTCCAGCTTCCGTCCCTGGACCTGCTCCAGAAACCTCTTCAGCTTAAAAAATCCAGAATAGATAAGAATATTACCGACAGGGTTAAGCTGTTGGAACAGACTTTGGCCAGTTTTGGAATTGATATCAAGGTAACACAGGTAAGCTGTGGTCCTGCCATAACCCGCTATGAACTTCAGCCGGCTAAAGGCGTTAAGGTAAGCCGTATTGTCAGCCTAGCCGATGATATAGCCCTGAGCCTTGCCGCTCCTGACGTAAGAATTGAAGCTCCAATACCGGGAAAAGCAGCCCTGGGAATCGAGGTGCCTAACAAGGAAATATCTTTGGTTTATTTTCGGGATGTCCTTGAAAGCAAAGAATTTTCCGGTTCAAAGGAGTCTCTGTTGGTAGCTTTGGGTAAAGACATAGCGGGAACCACTGTCGTTGCCAATCTCAGGGATATGCCGCACCTTTTGGTTGCCGGCGCTACTGGTTCCGGAAAAAGTGTGTGCATGAATACCCTGATTGCCAGCCTGCTGTTTAGAAATACGCCTGATGAAATGAAACTGATGCTCATTGACCCCAAAATGGTTGAGCTTACAGACTATAACGGTATTCCCCACCTTATATGCCCGGTTGTAACTGAACCGAAAAGGGCAGCCACAGCTTTAAGGTGGATGGTCCGGGAAATGGAAAAAAGGTATGAGAACTTCGCCAAAAACGGGGTTCGAGACATTCAGAGGTTTAATGAATTGGCCTCTACCCGAGATGACCTGGATCGGCTTCCATTTATTATAATTTTAATTGATGAACTAGCTGACCTGATGATGGTTGCCCCTACAGATGTAGAGGACTGCATCTGCCGTCTGGCCCAAATGGCCAGAGCAGCGGGAATCCACCTGGTAGTAGCCACCCAGAGGCCTTCGGTAGATGTTATTACCGGCTTGATCAAAGCTAATATTCCGTCAAGAATTGCCTTTGCAACATCGTCCCAAACGGACTCAAGGACTATTCTGGATACAGGGGGAGCCGAAAAGCTTTTAGGGAAAGGAGATATGCTCTTCCACCCCGTTGGGGCGTCGAAGCCTATTAGGGTACAGGGAGCCTTCATTTCTGACCGGGAAGTGGAATCTCTGGTGCGTTTTCTCAAGAGCCAGGCAGCACCGGTATATGAAGAAGATCTTCTGGGCCCCATGAAGGATACTCCAGACGAAGAAGAGGAGCTTGAAGATGAACTGCTCCCCAAGGCCTTAAACCTGTGTCTTGAACAGGGACATGCGTCCATTTCACTGCTTCAGAGGAGGTTGCACATCGGCTACACCCGTGCCGCCAGACTCATCGACATTATGGAAAGGAAAGGTTATGTAGGCCCTTATGAAGGAAGCAAGCCCCGGGCAATACTTTCGGGATGGGAGGAATACAGACATAAGGAAGGAGAAAACGACTGAAAAAAGTGGTACTTCCCAAACCCTAATAGAAAAAGGAAAAACACATAATAAAGTTGAATACTCTTTTCTAAGAAATTGAAATACATGTTAAACATTTCCATTGTCCTTGCAATAATTATCCTGCTGGTATACATTAGGTTGAATTCTGGAATCTGTTGGATGGTTATTTTCGATGCAAAATTGCAAACGAGTACAAGAGAAAAGGGGGTGCTGTATTGGGCGAGCTTGGACAAAAACTTAAGGAAGCAAGAGAGGCAAAGGGACTCTCTTTGCGAGATGTTGAAGAAGCTACAAAAATCCGCAAGAAATATCTTCAAGCTCTGGAAAATGAAACCTTTGAGGTAATTCCGGGAAAAACTTACGCCAAAGGATTTGTGAAGAATTACTCCAATTTTTTGAATCTGGACACAAAAGCACTACTGGAAGAGTTTGACGAAATCATATACAGCTCCAACTCCTTTAAAGAAAAGGAATATACTCCTGCGACCAACTCTCCCCGTTCTTCAAAGAAAGAGGGGAAGCTGTTTAGATTAGGTTTGGTTGTAATAGCGGTACTCCTTTTATTCATTGGTAATAACCTGTTTAACAATACTTCTGATAACCCTGGACCGGAAAATCCGCCGGGGACTGCTGTCAACGGGCATTCCGAACAACAGCAACCACCGTCTTCCAATCCCTCTGGAGAACCTCAGGAAAATGAGCCTCAGGAGGAAGAAAGACAGGAAGAAGTAATAACGGGAGTAAAACTTGAAATTGAAATTATTAAAGACCAGTGCTGGATCAGTGTCCGAAGTGACGGCACAAAGGTGTTTTCAGGTACACTAAGCCAAGGGGACAAAAGGGTCTTTGAAGGAGATTCTCAGATAGAAATCACTTTAGGTAATGCAGGTGCAGCCAGGATTACCCATAACGGCGAGGTACTGCCTCCCTTGGGAGGAGACGGTGAAGTTGTAACACCTCCGCCTTTCCTGGCCGTCGGCCAACCCCAGACATAGCCATGCAGGAAAAAATAAATAAACTTAATCAAAGTTATTTTATTACTACTCTTGGCTGCAGCAAAAACCTAGTTGACTCGGAGATGCTTGTTTATGCCCTTGACAAACAAGGCCTGCAAAGGATCAATGACCCTAGGGAAGCAGAAATAATTATTGTCAACACCTGCGGTTTTATTGAAGCCGCTCAACAGGAATCAATCAATGCAATTTTGGAAGGGGAAAACTACAAGAAAAATGGGCGGTGCCGCTGCCTAGTTGTAACCGGGTGTCTCTCTCAGAAGTTTGGGAAGGAATTGTTTGACAGCCTCCCGGAAATTAATATTCTCCTTGGGACGGGCAATTTTCTACAGTTGCCCGATTTGTTGCGCAATAACAAAACAGCATCTCAAAGGTTCTGCCAGGTGGGCAATCCTGATTTTTGTTACCCTGAACCGGGGAAAAGGACACTCCTTACGCCCCGCTATTCTGCTTATCTGAAGATTGCTGAAGGGTGCAGCAACTGCTGTTCTTACTGTGTGATTCCTTCTGTCAGGGGCAGGTTGAGGAGCCGGCCCAGAGAAACGGTTTTTGCAGAAGCTGATATGCTGGTAAGGGAAGGTGTCAAGGAACTAAATCTTATTGCCCAGGATACTTCTGCATATGGCCTGGACATTTCAGATGAAACCAACCTGGCTCGTCTCCTGGAAGACATTTCTGCTATTGATGGTATAGGGTGGATAAGGTTTTTGTACACTTACCCCGCAAAAATAACCCAGGAACTCCTGGAAGTAGTTAAGTCACATGAATCAATATGCAGGTACATTGACTTGCCTCTCCAGCACGTTAATGAAAGAATCCTTGGAAACATGAACCGTAAAGGTAGTAGGGAAAGCCTATGCAGGTTAGTTGACAGCATTAGAAATACTATTCCCGATGTAACTTTGAGGACCACTTTCATTGTTGGTTTCCCCGGAGAAACAGAACGGGAATTCCAGGAACTTTTGGCTTTTATGGAAAAAGTACAGTTTGACTGGGTAGGGGTTTTCCCTTTTTCGCCCCAGGAAGGGACGCCCGCATATAACCTGCAGCCTGCTGTTTCCAGGAAAGAAGCCTGCAGGAGAGCAGATGAATTGATAGAACTACAGCGGAGCATTACCCATAAAAGAAACATGCGTTGGCTGAACCGGACACTCCCCGTATTAGTGGAAGGAAAATCTGAAGACAGCCAAGAATTGTATACAGGAAGAACACAGGGACAAGCCCCTGAGGTAGACGGAATGGTCCTGATAAAAGGTGCAGGAGAACAAGATATTGGAGAGTTCCTTAATGTACGGATTACCCATGTAGAAGAATATGATTTGTTTGGGGAGGTCGCTCGGTGAATATAGCCAATAGAATAACTCTGACACGAATTAGTATGATTCCTATTTTCCTTGGTATCCTGCTGCTGGATATTCCTTATGGCAATACAATCGGTGCTGCTATATTCGCCGTAGCTGCGGGAACTGATGGGATTGACGGGTACCTTGCCCGGTCCAGAAAAGAAGTAACTAATCTGGGAAAATTCCTGGATCCTCTTGCAGATAAACTGCTCATTACCTCGGCTCTTATCTACCTCGTGGAAATCAGCCAGATACCGGCATGGATTGCAATTATAATCGTTGCCCGGGAGTTTGCTGTTACTGGATTGCGGACTATAGCCGTTGACAGAGGCGTTGTTATTGCTGCCAGCAGTTGGGGGAAAATTAAGACTGTATCCCAGGTTATTGCAGTAGTAATCCTCCTCCTACACGATTTTTTTGAGGCTCTGACAGTTTTTCCTCTCGGGCAGGTAGCCATATACACTGCAGCGATCTTAACTGTTATTTCCGGTATAGATTATTTTGCAAAAGCCAAGGGAGTTTTTTCTTCCGACTAAAAAAAATGGAACAAGTCTTCCAACACTTTCATAAAGCTAGCCACAGAAAGGGTATGCTATAATAATCTAGAGTATCCTTGAGGAGTTGAAGTTGTGGGCAATCTACGTTACCCGGTAGTAGTTGCAGTTATCCTTTCTGTTCTTGGGCTTCTGTTTGCCGGACAGTGGATCTATACAAAATACGTTCTGGAAAGGCCGGTAGTCGATGCTCTTGACCTTCCTGAAGTCGAAAGTACGGAATTCGTTGAGGATACCAATACCGTAATTGTAAAGCTTAAAGAAGTGGAAAACCTCCAGGAAACTTATCTGGATATCCGAACCAGGTTGCAGAACAAAAAGGCAAATAGAAATACGGGCGATTTGAAAATTGTTATTACAGACAACCGCAGCCCTTTGTTGGAAGAAGCGTTTTATCAGAGTCAATTTGCAGTACATGAGGCAATTATGCAGGGCAGCTTTATATCCATGTATGATTCCATTCAGGGTATCGCCTCGGATTATGAACTTGACAGATACGCAGTCTTTATTGATTCAGACAGGGTTTATATTGAGTTTCACAAAGACGGACATAACCTGTATGAAGTTATAAGTCGGGAGATACCGGGGAAAAATAGTTTAGCCCCGCAGGACGGGAGTGAGGAACTGTGATTAAGGAAGTAATCGTGGGAATGACCCTTGGAATACTGATATTTTTGGTATGGATAGGCTATAATATATTGCCTATCTTTTTGTTGGCGGGGGTAGGAATACTGTGCTACCTTGCCATAACACAAAGGGGACTGCTTGGGGCAACACATGCCAGGCGCTATTGCCCCGCCCAGAGGATTTCTTTTGCTGATGTAGGAGGGCAAGAACCTGCCAAGAACGAAGTTAAGGAAGCCCTGGAGTTCATTATTAAAGCTGACAAAATCAGCAAAATGGGCATCCGGCCGCTAAAAGGCATCCTGCTTACCGGCCCCCCGGGGACAGGGAAGACCCTCCTAGCCAAGGCTGCTGCAACTTACACCGATGCTGTTTTTATTGCTACCACAGGTAGTGAATTTATTGAGATGTATGCCGGTGTGGGTGCTCAAAGAGTCCGCAGTCTGTTTAAAAGGGCACGGGACACTGCACAGCAGGAAAAGAAAAACAATGCGATAGTTTTTATTGACGAAATTGAAGTTATTGCCGGAAAGAGAGGAAGTTCCGGGAGCACCCACATGGAATACGACCAGACACTAAACCAGCTCCTCGTGGAAATGGACGGTATCCGTTCCGATGACAGTGTGCGGGTCCTGGTTATTGGGGCAACAAACAGGGCAGATATGCTCGATCCTGCACTGTTGCGCCCGGGGCGTTTTGACCGCCAGGTTAAAGTAGACCTGCCGGACAAAAAGGGCAGGCTGGAAATACTAAAAATTCACGTTAATAACAAACCCCTCGGGGAAGATGTAGAGCTTGAAGAAATTGCACGGGAGACTTTTGGTTTTTCCGGTGCCCACCTGGAAAGTGCTGCTAATGAAGCTGCAATTCTGGCCTTGCGGGAGAACAGCCCAAAAATTACTATGGCTCATTTCAGGGAAGCAGTAGATAAAGTAATGCTGGGTGAAAAACTCAATAATAAGCCTACTGCTGACGAAATTTTCAGAATAGCCGTACACGAATCGGGACACGCTTTTGTAAGTGAAACGTTGATTCCCGATTCAGTTTCCCATGTTACCATAACATCAAGAGGCAATGCACTGGGTTACACAAGGCATAACCCTACTGATGACCCGTACCTGTATACAAAAGAATTTCTGGAACACCAAATCCAGATTCTCCTTGCAGGTTCTGCGGCAGAGCAGGTGCTGATAGGAAATAAGAGTACAGGTGCCTATAATGACTTTAAAGAAGCTGTAAAAATTGCCAAACAGATTATCGTTTCAGGGCTCTCCAGCCTGGGTGTAGTCAGCGTAGAGGATTTGGAGAAAACTCTGATTCATGAAACAATCTCCGAGATTATCCGGAATGAAGAGGAAAAAGTCGTTGCCTTGTTAAATGAGAATATAGATATTTTGAAACGTATGGTAGAAATGCTGCAGAAAAATGAAAGCCTCATGGCAGAAGATATCCGAAGCCTAATCCAGGAAGGGCTTCAATGCGCTTGATATTAGAAACTCTCTATAACCTTCTTTTTTGTTCCATTGTTAAAGTATCGTTGTGTTTTTGTTCCAGGGGCAGGTGATCCTGCCTTTGGATCCTTCATCACCCCTTGGAAATTAGGGGTTTCTTTTCTTTATTACCATTTTGAAGGAGCTGCTGCAGGTGAATACAATAAAAACAATCAGTGAAGATCTTGGAAAACTGCTGGACAGGAAAAAACAGAGCCTGGCCATTGCGGAATCTTGTACCGGAGGTCTGATTTCAGCAGCGCTGACTGAAATACCCGGCAGTTCCGGGTATTTCGGCTATGGGGTTGTGTCCTACAGCAACGAAGCTAAAACAAAACTCTTAAAAGTATCAGAAGAAACTCTGAAAAAGTACGGCGCAGTAAGCCCTCAGACGGCAGTGGAAATGGCAGAAGGCATCCGGATGCTCTCCTGCTCTGATTATGGGCTTTCCGTAACCGGCATTGCTGGCCCCGGAGGCGCTACTGAGACTAAACCCGTAGGACTGGTTTACATAGGTTTCAGTTCTTCAAATGGATGCACCTGGGAGGAATTACGGTTACAAGGAACGAGGCAGGAAATCCGCATGGCCACGGTGAAGACTGCTTTGGCTATAGCTGTGGAAAATATATCCGGGCAAGAATAACCGGGATGGTGATTTCATGCGTACATTTTTGGCTATCCTACTCTCGGAAAAAACAAGGGCTTTGCTGGCAGAATGCAGTGTAGAATTAAAGTCAACAGGCGCAGACGTAAAATGGGTTGAAGAAGAAAACTTTCACATTACCCTTAGTTTCTTCGGTGATATATCCCCGAATACCTGTGATTTCATTATTAATAAAATGCCCCAAATGACTTCAGGATTGAAACCTTTCCCGGTTAGCCTTTATGGTATGGGCGCTTTCCCAAACTTAAGGAAGCCGAGAGTGATTTGGGCAGGAGTGAAAAAGGGGAAAAGGGAAATTATTGAGGTACATAGAAAGGTATTACCTGTAATCCGGTCCCTGGGATTTGAGGAAAAGAAGAAATTTACCCCCCACGTTACCATGGGCAGGGTGCGTTCGCCTGTGAATCTTGAAAGCATGATTTCCCTAATTGAAAAATGCCAGTCAATAGGGGAGGACTGGATT
>LFTO01000120.1 GCA_001513335.1 Clostridiales bacterium DTU086
ACCAGTTAGCAGCAGTCATCTTTCCCACTCCGGGAGAGCCGTTAAAAATATACGAATGGCTTGTACGACCGCTTTTTAGAGCAGCTTCCAAAAAGCGGAGGGCATTAGTTTGTCCCTTAATTTGTGTCAGGTAATGTTCCGGCACTTGTATCAGCCTCTCAGAAGTGTTTTTACAGCCTCGACTGACTCCCTGGTCACAGTTTCAATATCATTCAGGGCATTGATAACTTTTACTCTAGAGGGCTCTCTCCTGGCAATCATGAGATACCCTTCCCTCACCAGCCGGTGGAACTCCAAATCCTCCTGCTCCAACCGGTCCAAAGAACTTTTTTTTCTTGCAATACCTTTATCCGGGGGAATATCGTAAATTAAAGTCAAATCGGGAACAAGTCCGCCGGTAGCAATCCGATTCACCTGCTCCACAAATTCCGTCCCCAGCCCCCTGGCATACCCCTGATAGGCAGTAGTAGAGTCAATATATCTGTCGCAGAGGACAATACGTCCCTGCCGCAGGGCTGGAATAATCACCTTTTCCACATGCTGGGCCCTGTCAGCGGCATAAAGGAGTATTTCCGCCTTGTCTGTTATATCTGACCCGGCATCCAGGAGCATGTGGCGTATGCGCCTGCCCAAGTCCGTTCCCCCTGGTTCCCTGGTTACCACAGGGTTATACCCGGCTTTAACCAACCACTGGAGCAGAGCTTCACTCTGTGTAGTTTTACCCGCTCCTTCCGGCCCTTCCAGGGTAATCAGTTTTCCTATACCGCAATTGTTCAAAAACTAACACTCCAATACAGTTAATTGGCAATCCCTGCCAAGCCCGTGAACATGAATATGGTTCCCTTTAATAAAACTTAGGTATTCCACAATTTCCCTTGAAATCCTCTCCCCCGGACACAGCAGGGGTACCCCCGGCGGATAAGGAACTACAAGGGAACCGCTGATTTTGCCAATACTTTCCCACAGGTTACACTTCTGTTTTGGAAAATAGAATGCCTGCCTGGGAGTAAGAACAACTTCAGGCAGCCCGTTATACACAGGCGTACTGTTATGAGGCATTTCTACAGAACTTTTGGAGCTAATGTCTTCCAACGCAGCTAAAAGCCTTTGGATGCTGTATGGGGAGTCTCCCACCGTTACCATCAACAAGACGAAAGAATGGGTCTCCATTTCAGGATAGATACCATACTCCCTGCGCAGGTTCTGCCCCAGGGTAAAACCATCCATAAAAGAAGACCGGAGCATTATCTTTGTAAGATCATATCCCCAACTGCCGCCCGGGTTAGCAGCAGAAAACCCTTTTATTTCCCCGATTCTCTCCCGGAGTTCCAGGGCCAAATCCACTGTTCTTCCCACAGCCTTCCTTCCGCCTTCGGCCAAATCCGCCCGCATGGCATCAAGAGATGCCATCAGCACATAGGAAGGGCTTGTACTTTGAAGCAGTGACAGTACATTTGCCAGGTGCCCGGGGTCTAACCTGTCCGTCCCAAGATGGAGCAGACCGGTCTGAGTCATGGAACCAAGTGTTTTATGAGTGCTGTGAACAACTATGTCTGCCCCTGCTTCCAAAGCAGACATGGGAAGCCTGTCATCAAAACAAAAATGGGAGCCATGGGCTTCATCCACAATGGTTATTACACCGTTCCTGGCGGCTTCGTTAATAATACTCAAGTCACACCCCACACCATGGTAGGTAGGATGCACCATGATTAATGC
>LFTO01000030.1 GCA_001513335.1 Clostridiales bacterium DTU086
CATCATGCTGTTCTTGGCGGCTTTCGCTACCGCAAAATGAAACTGGCTGTCTTCATCTGTTGAATATCGGCCTTCTTCAATTGCCTCAGCCTGTATCTGAAGAACTCTTTCAATTTCAGCCAAATCCTCTTCATCGGCTCTTTTGGCTGCCAGTTTAGCCAGATTAGGTTCAATAATTCTCCTTGACTCAAGGGGTTCGGACAGCAACCCTTTAGGTACGTTTAGAACGATTTGGACCACATCAGTAACCATAAAATTATCATTATCACTTTCATTACTGTTTACAGGAGGCTGGTTATCCACTGTCCGGTAAGTAGCAACCCCCTGTTTTCGCTCGATAATCCCCTTTATTTCAAGAACCGTTAATGCCTGGCGGATTGAAGCTTTGCTCACACCGAACATTTTAGCAAGTTCTTTTTCTGAAGGAAGTTTTTCTCCAGGATTTAACTCTCCGGTCAAAATTGCCTCTTCAAGCTGTTCGGCAATATCCTCATAAATACGTTTACGCTTTACTTTTTTAATCTCCAACAAAATGCCCTCCTGACAAGCAATACAAAAAATTAAAAGAAAATTCTTTTTTTCTAAATTCTTACTGCTTTTATTTTAGCCCAGAACAACTACTAAAACAAGGTAATTGACTGTAATATAGTTTTTTGAACTGCATAATGGGACTAATTCTTTTTTTTCTTCCTCTCAAGACGGGTTACATTGCCCCTGGCAAGAGAAGCAAATATACCTGCAAAACATAAGGCAGCAAAAATGTAGAATAGTATACGCATGCTTGTCAGCAGGCTGTCTAAAGGAGCCGCAGTCAGCTCAATATCGCCCAGATAAACAGCCATCAGTAACGTTACAACAGCCATACTAACAGCTTGGCCGACTAATCTCATGGTACCCAAGGTAGAAGATGCAACACCGTAATACATCCGTTCAACGGCTCCCATTACCGCATTGGTGTTGGGGGAAGAAAAAAGTGCCAGGCCTGTTCCAAAAAGCAGCAGGGACAATACGAGCACGTATAGGGAAGTTTGCCTGCTAATTTGGGAAAAAACCAACAGTGCAACCATGGTAAGAGCCATCCCCGCAGAGGCAATTTTTCGGGGCTGCACCCTGTCAGACATCCGACCGGCTACAGGGGATACCACAGCCATAATTAGCGGCTGGGCAAGAAGAACGATTCCTGAAAACTGGGAATCATATCCCTGAACCGTCTGGAGATAAATAGACAACAAATATCCGACAGCAAAAGTAGCGCTAAAATTGATCAGTGCCGCTAAATTAGAAAACGTAAAGGTTGCATTAGAGATAAAAAGTCTAATGTTGAACAGTGGGAATTCGGTCCTCATGTCGTAAACAACAAAAATTCCCAGTAAAACTCCTCCCATAAAAATAAACATCTTTGCCCATACAGAATTAGTAATGGAAGATATACCGTACATCAAAGATACCAACCCTGCCGAGTAGAGCAGTGATCCAATAAAATCATACTTTTCCCCGGGAGTCCCGACCCATTCTCCTTTAAGCCTGCGCACAAAAAAAAGTGCGATAATACCTATAATTGTATTGGCAAAAAAAATTGACTGCCAGCCGAACTGGTGGTTTAAGGCACCTCCCAA
The DNA here is from genome assembly GCA_001513335.1 of Clostridiales bacterium DTU086. Classification (GTDB taxonomy): domain Bacteria; phylum Bacillota; class DTU086; order DTU086; family DTU086; genus DTU086. The sequence continues at coordinate 1,617 of LFTO01000030.1, forward strand.
CACAGGACCAAGGGACAAGCCCACGTAAACAGATGCGGAATTTATACCCAGAACCCGTCCCCTTTCACTGGCGGGGAAAACAGACGTTAAAATAGCAATGCTGGTTCCAAAAATCATCGCAGCAGCAACGCCCTGGAGTAACCGGACGGCGATTAGCATTTCTATAGTCCGGGAAAATCCGCAAATAAAAGAAAGAGTAGAAAAAAGCATAATACCTGTAATGAATACCCTGCGCCTTCCAATGATGTCGGCAAGTTTTCCAAAAGGAAGGAGAAAAGCAGCAGATGTCAACAAATAGCCCGTTACTACCCAGCCTAACTGAAAAGCCCCGGCTCCAAATTGTTTCCCAATTGAAGGTATCGCAAGATTAATTGAACTGGCCATAAAGGGTGTTATAAAAGCAGCTGATGTTGCCGCTATCAAAGTATTTTTTCTTTGTAAAGCATCATTTATTATTTCTGGTTTATGTTCTTTCACAATAACTAAAACACCTCGGTTGCTAAACTAATTGCATTGGTTAACTGCGCATAAATTCCCGGTTGGACACAAAAATATAAAACTATCGGACTGTGGACAAACGGTAAAATTGAACTAAAGAACCAATTCCATTGGAGTAAATTTTATTCCGTCTCTTTCCTGCTGGCTATCAGTAGGAATAAAACCCAACTTCTTATATATTGGTTCCCCATAAGGTGATGCATTAACAGTAACTTTCTCCTGACCTTCTTTCCTGCACACTTGAGCGGCTCGGCTTATTAATTCCCTTGAAATGCCCCGCCTGTGATAGGCATCATCAACAAAAAGCAGCAGTATGTGCTTCCACCCCTGGATTTCCAATACACCAACAATTCTGTCCCCCATTCGGCAGACAAAAGTAACAC
>LFTO01000202.1 GCA_001513335.1 Clostridiales bacterium DTU086
GTAGTCATGATTGCCCAGGGAGGGCAGGAAACGGCTGCCGCCATTAGAAAGGCACTGGAGCCTTATGCCCGTTCAGAAGAAATGGTCCGGTGGAGGCAGCAGGTGGCCAGGGAAAATTCCTGGGATGCCCGGTGGCAGACGGCTGCGGAGTTGATAGTAATGTGCCGGGAGAAAAAGGAGTAATTGCAGGCAAAGCCCCGGAACACGCCCTTTGGTGCCAGCGCCGTCTTTTATGTGAATAGTAGGGGGACAGGCTGGGACCGGTTATTATTTGAGAGAACGGTTATCCCAGGATACTGCATCACCTCTTACGCGGAGGACGGGGTGTGAAAGAGGCGCCTGCTCAAGGGGCACACCAGGATGGGAGAGCGAGTATCACATGTCTAAAAACAATAAAGTGCTTAACGCTGCTCTTCTTTTGATAGTGGTAAACGTGGTCAGCAAAACTGTCGGTTTTGTGCGGGAGATGTTTGTGGCGGCTCAATTCGGCACCAGCATCAGTGCAGACATTTTTGTTGCCGTTTCCACAGTACCCAACCTGCTTCTCAACCTGACGGGAGGAGCACTGTCAGCAGCACTGATACCGATAATTATCCGCCTGCGGACCCAGAAAGAGGACCTGCGCCTCAAACAGCTGATGGGGAGCGTATTTTCCCTCACCGGACTGTTAATGACCGGCTTTGCCCTCCTCCTCTACATATTTATCGAGGAGATTGCCGACTATTACGTGGTAGGTTTTTCTCCTGAGGCGAGAATGCTTACAATTGAAATGTTCAAGATAATTCTCCCTGCTCTGGTGGGCATCGGCCTGGTGAGTTTCTTTGCAGCGGTGCTGAATGCCTACGAGCATTTTTTTGTTCCCAGCATCGGTCCCATCTTCTACAGCACGGGGATAATCATTGCGGCGGCATTTTTCGCCAAAACCTTTGGGGTAAAAAGCCTGGCTGTGGGCATGACTGCCGGTGTAATCCTGGAGGTCCTTCTTGGCCTCACCATCGCCTTAAAAAGGGGAATCCGTTTTGCCCCGCGAATATGGTGGAACAGTGACCTGAAAGAAGTGGGCTACCTTATTGTTCCTATTCTCATCAGCCTGGGTGTTTTTCAGGTAAATACCCTGGTGGACAGGATGTTTGCCTCGACTCTGCAGGAAGGGAGCCTTGCTGCCTTGAATTATGCATACAGGGTGACACAGCTTCCTTTAAGCTTGTTTGTGGGTTCCATGGTGGTGCCCCTTTTTCCGATGTTTTCCAAAAAGGTTTCCGCATCGGACATGGAAGGTTTAAAGGATTTGCTGGCCAGGAGTTATCATATTTTAGGCATACTCCTCCTGCCTGTAGTTGCAATATTCATTGTCCTTCCGGAGCCGCTGATTGCCGTGCTTTTCCAGAGGGGCGAATTTGGTTCCCGGGCAGTGGAGCTGACAGGCCTTGCCCTGGCAACTTATTCTTTGATGATCCTTCCTTATGCCATGCGGGATGTGATTACCAGGGTTATGTATTCCATGAAGGATACCTGGACGCCGGTAATCAACAGTGTCATTATGGTGCTGCTGAATATTACGCTGATGGCACTCCTTGTTCCCAGGCTGGGTATGGTAGGGATCACAGCTTCTGTGGCAATTTCCACAACTTTTGCCTTTTTGCGCCTGCGGCACAAGCTGGTAAAAAAGATAGGCGTGGTGGAAACAAAGGCGCAGAATATCTGGCTTGCCATCCTGGGGAATACTGCAGTATTTTCTGCCGGCGCCTGGCTTTTGTACCGGGCACTGATGCTTGTCTGGACGGAGCCTGTGGGCCCTGACCTGTGGCTGCGCACATTTGTCAGCCTGGGGGCCAGCGGGATCTTGTACGTCCTCCTTACACTTCGCCTCAAGGCTCCTGA
>LFTO01000078.1 GCA_001513335.1 Clostridiales bacterium DTU086
ACCTGTCTGGACAATTGGTCCCTATTCCCTTGTTGGCCGGCCAGTTCCTCTACTTTTGCAACAGCCTGGGCAAGTCCTCCAACCTCGTCGATTAAATTTACATTGACGGCGTCCCTTCCCACAAGCACTGTCCCTATATCGCTGGCCAATTCCCCTGTTTTTAGCATCAATTTCCGGAATCTTTCTTCTGTTATCTTTGAATGCCGGGCGACAAACCTTACTACCCTCTCCTGCATCTTATCTAGGTACTCGTAGCTCTGAGGCACGCCAAGTACAAGGCCGGTTAATCTTATGGGGTGAACTGTCATGGTGGCTGTTTCTGTGATGAAACTGTAATCTGTGGAAACAGCAATGGGGACACCGATGGAATGGCCCCCGCCCAGCACCAGTGAAACCGTTGGCTTGGATACGCTGGCAATGATTTCGGCAATGGCCAGTCCTGCCTCAACGTCACCACCCATTGTGTTCAAAATAAACACTATTCCTTTGATATCAGGATTTTGTTCCAGTGCAACCAGCTGGGGAATGATATGTTCATATTTGGTGGTTTTTGT
>LFTO01000070.1:0-245 GCA_001513335.1 Clostridiales bacterium DTU086
ATATAATCGGTAAGACGGCGGTTAATAACTAGATATGCGTAGCTGGAAAAAGCAGCTCCCTGGTCAGGATTAAATGCATCTATAGCTTCATTAAATGCCATCAAGGAAACGCTTAATTCTTCATCGTTTTGCCAATCCAGTCGTCGGCTGCAGAACCTGGCGGCTGTCCTGAGAATGAAAGGTTTGAAGCTTTCAATAAGGTCGTTCCGAGCCTGAGCATCACCGGCTTTAGCTTGGGCCAGCAA
>LFTO01000070.1:359-11799 GCA_001513335.1 Clostridiales bacterium DTU086
CGGAAAAGGAGCAGGCTCAGGATGACACTCGCTTTTTTCAATTACTGCCTATGCAGTAACATTTGCATCGGTTGTTTCATCTTCCGCTCCCAGCCCGGTTTCAATCCTCATGTTGTAGAAGGAACGGTAGACAAAATACATAGCGACAACCAAAAATACAATTCCGATCATAGGAGCTATGCTCCTAAACTGTGCGGCGATGGAAATTTCCATGGCCAGCATACCAAACAAGGTTGTAAACTTGATAATCGGGTTTAGGGAAACAGAAGAAGTATCCTTAAAGGGGTCACCCACCGTATCTCCAACAACGGTAGCATCATGGAGTTCTGTACCTTTTTCATCCAAGTCAACCTCAACGATTTTCTTGGCGTTGTCCCAGCAGCCGCCTGCGTTAGCCATAAATATCGCCTGGAACAAGCCGAATACAGCGATAGAAATCAGGTAAGATACGAAAAATGCCACAGCTTCATTTCCCCGTGCCGGAGCAGACAGGAAAGCAAATGCAAGGGCAAAGGAGAATATCCCAATAAAGATGTTGAACATGCCTGCCTGGGCATACTGAGTACAAATTTTAACAACTTCTTTGGAAGTCTCTGTGGAAGCTCTCTCGCCCTCCAGTTTAATATGGTCCTTGATATACTGGACCGCTTTATAGGCACCTGCAGACACAGCCTGGGTAGAAGCACCTGTGAACCAGTAAATTACAGCACCTCCGGCCAGGAAACCAAGGATAGTGTAAGGGTTGAGAATGCTCAGAATTGCCTCAGGCTCCACATGCAGCACATTCTTGATAACAAGAATGAGGGAGAAAATCATTGTGGTTGCACCAACAACAGCTGTACCGATAAGAACCGGTTTAGCTGTAGCTTTAAAGGTGTTTCCTGCACCGTCGTTAGACTCCAGATAGTATTTTGCTTTGTCAAAGTCAGGTTTGAAACCATAGTCTTTTTCAATTTCATTTTCAATATCAGGAATAGCTTCAATCAGCGACAGCTCATAAATTGACTGGGCGTTGTCGGTAACAGGACCATAGCTGTCAACAGCAATGGTAACAGGTCCCATACCCAGGAAACCGAAAGCCACCAGGCCAAAGGCAAATATAGAGGGATAAGACATTATTTCGCTAAGCCCCATACCGCTGGCAAGGTATGCTATGAACATGAGAAAAAGGAAACCTAATCCAGTCCAGAAAGCGCTGAAGTTACCAGCAACGAAACCAGCCAGAATGTTCAAAGAAGCTCCGCCCTCTCTGGATGCGTTAACAACTTCCATAGCATGTTTGGAATTGGGGCTGGTAAAGACTTTGGTAATTTCTGGGATTAAAGCGGCTCCTAGGGTTCCGCAGCTGATGATAATTGATAGAACCAGCCACAAACCGGGTGCGTAATCTCCAACCATAGTTCCAGGACCCAACATAAAGCGGGTAACAATGAAAGTAAGGGTAATAGACAGGATGGATGTAATCCACACCAGGTTAGTAAGGGGCTTTTCAAAATCCAGGTCATCTTTACCACTATACAATGCCTTGCTGACCATCCCGTTTATATAGTAAGCTCCAATTGAGGTAATAATCATCAAAATACGAATTACAAATATCCATGTAAGAAGGGTTGCTTGTAGAGCTGTATCAACCGCAAGGACAATAAAAGAAATAACAGCAACACAAGTAACACCGTATGTCTCAAAACCGTCTGCAGTAGGTCCAACACTGTCGCCGGCATTGTCACCGGTGCAGTCAGCAATAACACCGGGGTTACGTGGGTCGTCTTCTTTAATTTTGAAAGCGATTTTCATCAGGTCGGAACCTATGTCAGCGATCTTTGTGAAAATACCCCCTGCAATACGCAGTGCACTGGCTCCTAAGGACTCGCCGATAGCAAAACCGATAAAGCTTGCACCGGCCAAGGTGCGGGGAACAAAGAGCAGTATGGAAAGCATAAGGATGAGTTCCACACAGATCAAAACAACCCCGATGCTCATCCCGGCATCAAGGGGAACGTTCAGGACACGAATAGGGTCTCTCTTCAAAGACTCGAAGGCCATACGGCTGTTGGCAAGGGTGTTCATACGAATGCCGTACCAGGCCACGGTGTAAGAACCGAGGATACCGATAACGGTACATAATAAAATGAAGAAAACGTTTCCGAAAGGTTTTCCTTCCAGGAAACCAAAATAGAAGGCTATACAGGCACCGATAAATATGAATAATGTAATGAGAAATCTTCCTTGTTGAATAAGGTAAGTCTTGCAGGTTTCATAAATTACTTCGGCAACCTCAAGCATTGATGTATGTGCTTTTAGGCCGCTAACCCTTTTAAATTGATAAAAACCAAACAACATCCCTAAAACACAAACAACAATACCACCCATTAAAATACTGTGGTGGTCAGATGCCAGTTCCGGAAGCACAAGGTCCGCTTCACTGGCAAGCGCTGTTTGGGGCAAAAGTAATAGAATAAGTGCATTGACAAGCAAAATAAGCAATACTTTGCCCAGGGTTTTTTCTCTTTCCTGAAAAACGGCTGAGGATACATTCACTTCGTTCATCACTCCTTCTGATTTTTGTTTTTCAGCTAATAGTAAATATTATAAATCACCTGATAAACTTAGTGCAGAAAATACTACACCAAGTAAATCATGCACATTTGAAATGAATTCAATCACCCCGCCTTCAGGCTCAAATCCATTCTGAATAAACAATATTTGCAGTTCAAAAAAGAGGCGGCAATAAAAATAAAATCCCCCCTGATTTATGAACTGCTTCCAAAAACGGGAAACCAGTATGCAAATGCTCAAAATTAACCAACAGTATTATCATATGGACCGTTAAACAGCCTGTCAAGTAATCCTGGGGCAGAATTTTAACCCTTACTGTTCCACCAAAAATGTATCCCGTATGCCAGGTACCAAAGAATATTATATCTTGTCTGGTGCAGTTGTGAAAGTCTTTTTGTCCATAAAAGCAGGGAAATATTTTTTTTAGTCCGGGCAAAACTAATTCAAAAAGGTAGGAGCTGATTTTTTATGGCAAGATTTTACTATTCTGGCGGCAAAGGAAGAAAAGGTCTGGGACGCCCGGAAACCCAATTGGACACGCACAGGCCGAAGGGTTCCCCCCAGCTAAGAGAAGCCATGTCACAGGAGGCACAGCTGGAAAGTGCCCACGGGCACGGTACGAAGAAAGACGTTAAACGGGGCATGGAATTTAAGGATGGCCGTGCTGAACAGGAAATTTGGGGGGAGTGGAATAACAGCGACAGTGACAGGGATATTGAAGAAAGAGTTCAGATGCTCCTGGACAGCGACTCGGATTTATGGAACTATGACTTACATGCAGAAGTGTCAAACGGTGTAGTCCATGTTACGGGGGTAGTAGACGTTGAAGAAGAAAGGGAAAGGCTGAGACAGCTGCTCAATATTGAAGGTGTAAGGCAGCTGGATCTTGGCGTAGCTGTAAATTCTCAGGTCAGCAATCTGGAACCCAAGGAGAAAGCTCTTGATTACGAGGAAGACAGGAACCAGCTGACCAGCGAAAGCGATGATGCAGCAGTTTTTCACAGCCAGGTGAAAAATGATTTTGAATTTTCTGACTAAACAATAAATTGGTTTAAGCCGAATAAATATAATAGAGGTAGACTGTAATGGACCCAGTAAAAGGGAGGGAGTGAAATGGGGAAGGTTGAAAGGAAGCTCTTACTGGCTTATGTCAATAACTGCAGGCAAATAACCAGTTATGACAAGGAACTGCACAAGGATTTTTTCTTCTTCAATATGATCATGAAAGATGAATTCGGCTCCCAAATGAATTTAATTTTCGAATTAGTTAACGGAAAAAAGGGAACGATAGTATTTGAGAATGAACCCTTTTGCCATGACCTGGAAATGCTGGTTTTTAAACTGGTTCAAGAAGGGAAGTTTGCCTTCGTAGAAGGAGACAGGATTGATATTACCGAAGAGGGATACATGGAATTGGTTGAACTGCGCAAAGTAGTGGATCCGATAGCCCCGTCTGTCAGATATATGGTCACCCGGCTGGGAGACAAGAAATACCACGAGCGTTACAGGCAGCATATAAATAAGATGAAGCAGGGCAACAAGTTTCCGTGTTAATTTTCAGCAAATCTATTCTTAATCCAAGGTACGGGTAAAATTCACCATAATTCGTTGTTTTCCTTTTTCAGGAGCGCAGTCAAAAAGCGCTCTTTAATTTCTGGGAAACGTCCTTCCAAAAATGCCACTATTTCTTTCATATCTTCACGCTTTGTATTCCCGCTCGCAGGACAAAGGTTTTCCACAGTTGGAAGTTTTTCCAATACGGCCAGGGAAGAAAGAGTCTGTTCATGTAAGTAAATCAGGGGTCTAATTACCCACAAATTTGTCCTGTCAAGGTAGGTCTTGGGCTTAAAAGTTGCAAAACGCCCCGTATAACAGAGATTAAGGAAAAAAGTCTCTATTAGGTCATCAACATGGTGTCCCAGGGCAACCTTGTTGCAGCCTAACTCCAACGCCGCTCCGTGCAGGGCACCCCGTCGTAAATTTGCACACAGGGCACAGGGGTTAGACTCCTGGCGTACGTCAAAAATTATTTCTCCAATTTGTGTGGGTTCAATGTGGTAGGGAATGCCTTCCTTATCACAAAATTCTTTTATGGGTGAATAGTCCATATTCAAGCCCATGTCTACAGTAATTGGGTAGATATCAAACTGGAAATTGGACCACTTTTTCAGCAGCAGCATGATGCACAGCAGGGCCATGCTGTCTTTCCCTCCGGAAACCCCTACCGCTACTTTATCGCCTTTTTCCAGCATGCCAAAATCAATAACTGCATGTTTTACCTTTGTGAGAAACCATTTGCTGTAGTTTTTATGTTTGCTGTTAGGGGCCATTAAAACAATCTCCCTTACAAAGTTAGCATTATTTTTGACAGTATTATCGATAATTCCTCTATAAATTTATTCTGTCCTGGATCTTACCTTACTTTGCGCCTTCTCTTTTTCTTTTCACTGGCATAGCACAATTTAAATTGGGAAAGCTTAAATACTAATGCATTATTTTTTCTGCATATCGCCGAAGGGAGAGATACTAATGAAATGGGCTAGTAAATGGTGGAAAACCGCAAGAGGACCCTTTTTTATCATGAGTTTAATGCCGGTACTGCTGGGTACGTCAATTACCCTGTCGGAAGTAGAAAAAATCAACTGGACCGGCTTTCTTTTGTCAATTGGGGTAGTTTTGTCCTGTCACGCAGGAAGCAACCTCTTCAATGATTATTATGACCATTTAAGCACCAATGACGATATCAATACCTGCCGTTCCCCTTTTAACGGTGGGAGCGGGAGTATTCAGGAGGGAATAATGGGCGCTGCCCCTGTTAGAAATGGGGGAATAGTATGCTACGCTGTGTCCTTGGCCTTGGGTATCCTCCTGTTCGTCCCCGCCAATCCCTGGGGTTTGCTCTTTGTTCTAACCGGGTTAGGTTCAGGTTTTTGTTACAGCAAATTTCCGGGCTTAAGTTATTTAGGCTGGGGGGAGTTGATGGTAGGCTTCAATTTCGGGCCCCTTATTGTTTTGAGCGCCTATTTTGTACAGACAGGGAGAATTTCCCTTTTGCCTGTTATCGTTTCCATTCCTATCGGACTCCTTGTAGCAGCGGTCTTGTACATCAACCAGTTTCCCGATTTTGAGGCGGACCGTGCGGTAAAGAAAGACAACCTGGTGGTACGCTTAGGGCTTAGGCGCGCACTGCCACTATATTATTTATTGCTGGGAACTGCTTATCTGGTGGTCGTTGCCGGGATTCGCTTCCAGGTCCTCCCCACGGCTGCTTTGGCAGTATTCCTTACTATTCCCCTGGCAGGAGCAGCAGCTTATACGGCTGCTAAATGGTATGATAAGCCTGCAAAGATACTGCCTGCAAATGCTTACACTGTTGCCGTCTCCTTTGGGGTAGGGCTCCTGATGACTGCCGCTTTTGTCTGGGAGGCTCTCCTTATGTAGAAATAGAGGTCTGGTTATTAATAATGGGCTCCTGGCTGATGATGTCATGGGTTATTATAAATACATAAAAAGGGGTACTAAAAAAATGCCCCTGGTGCCTGGACACTATTTTATTAAAATTCCTGGTTCATAAAAAAGGTTTACCCGGACAAATTTTTAATAGATAATATTAGGAAAATTTTTCTCAAGGAGGGATAAACCTTGAATCCGGCACGCCCGATTTATGTCCTGGGGCACCGCAATCCGGACACAGATTCCATTTGTTCGGCTACAGTGTATGCGGGTTTCAAGCGAACCTGTGACGGGCTTGAGGCAGTTGCCGCCAGGTGCGGGGCCATGAACGAGGAAAGCCAATTTGTCCTGGACTACTTTCAGGTACAGCCTCCGCGTTTAGTTGAAGACGTATATGTCCGCCTTGAACATATAATGGACAGGAACGTAAGAACTATCGACCCGGAACAGACGATTCTGGAAGCAGGCAGGAGTTTTCACCGGGACAACACCCGCTTCTTCCCGGTAGTCAGGGACTCGGTTTTAACAGGAGTCATTACTGTAACTGATTTAGCTAAAACGTACATACAGGACATGGCAGGCTCATCCTTTGCGCGCATTTCCTGTTCGGTAAGAAACCTTCTCCTGTGCCTTGAGGGGAGTGTTTTAATCAACAGCACCGGAAGGCAGCACGTAACAGGAAATGTTGTGGTCTGCGCCATGGCTACTGATATTCTGGGCAGGTACGTGGGGAAAGACTCTATTGCTATTGTGGGCAACAGGACACAGGCACAGCTTGCTGCGTTGGAACACGGGGCATCGGTACTGATTGTTACGGGCAGTCTCCCTGTTGAGAGACCGGTCCTGGAGATGGCAGACAAAACAGGCTGTATTTTAATAAGTACACCCTATGATACTTATACTGCGGCCAGGCTGGTAAGCTTAAGTGTTACCATAAAAGATGTTATGGTTAGGGATACCAGATATTTCTATACTGATGATACCATCCGGGAGATAAAGGACGAAATAACAGCCGCCCCCCACCGGGCTTACCCTGTAATAGGCAGGGATGGAAGATTTGAAGGTGTTGTCAGTTATTCTGACCTTTTAAATATTACTTCCCAGCAGGTAATCCTGGTGGACCACAATGAAAGAAGCCAGGCAGCCGTGGGAATAGAGACCGCAGAAATACTTGAAATAATAGACCACCACCGGATTGGGGATGTGCAGACTCTCTCTCCCATATACATGCGAAATGAACCCCTGGGAAGCACAGGTACGGTTATTGCAAAGATTTTCCGGGAAAGAGGCAGGACTCCCAACAGGCAGGAGGCAGGTCTGCTGCTGTCCTCCATTCTTTCCGACACCCTTATTTTAAAGTCCCCTACTGCTGCCAGGGAAGATAAGGAATTGGCACCTGCCCTGGCTGAGATCTGCGGAGAGGAGCTTTATCAGTGGGGACTTAGGCTTTTAGAAAAGAGGACTAAATGGCACGAGATAGAACCCCGGGCATTTTTGAAAAAAGACCTGAAGAAATACCTTTTTGGGAAAAAGACCATCGGGGTAGCTCAGGTAGAACTGCTGAACAGCAATGATGTAAGAGATGACCTGCCGACTATTATCCAGGGGATTCAGGAAGCAGAGGAAAGGGAAGGGTACGATTTATTCCTGTTGATGGTAACTGACATTATTAAGGGAGGCACCCTGATGATATATAATCCTGAGCAGAAAAACCCTGTTTCCAGTATCTTCGGCAGTTACAGGCCGGAAGGCACACTGTTTCTTGAAGGGGTACTATCCCGGAAGAAACAGGTTGTACCTCTTTTAAGCAGGTATTTTGCTCAGGACTGATTGAGCAAATTTTATTTGAAGCCCTTTTTCCTTGCGGCTTCCGTGCCCCCACAATTGAGTTTTTCCAGTTGTGCAGGGATAAAAGTCCCGACCTTTTGATACCGTTTCCGTTCTCTCCCTCGGCTAATTGTAAAGAGCGGAAAGGAGTCTAGGTTAAGACCCAGCCGGAAAAAAAACGGAAATCCTATTTTATACCAAGGACCTGGGATAACTTGTTAAAGTCTCCTGAGTATTCGTAGGGGATACCGCTGCCCCTGTCAATTACGAAGTGATTCAGGAGAAAGGTTTTCATCCCCAGCTTTCCGGCAACCATGTCTTCCTCAACATCGTTTCCCACCATCATACAGTGGGCAGGGTCCTCCTCCAGGTACTCCAGGATTTCCTGGTAGTATTCCGTATGGGGTTTACAAAAGTGCATATTTTCATATGTTGTAATCAACTCAAAATCCGCCGGGTCCAAAAAAGCCCAGCGCATTCGTTCAATGACCGCCCCTTTAGGGAAGAGAGGATTGGTAGCCAGTACCAAACGGAAACCATTCTCCCTCAATTTCTTTATCAGGACTGCCCCCCTCCGGTTGGTATCAATTGTGCTCCCAATTAGCGGAAAGTCTTTTTCATAAAACTCATTCAGCACGGGAACGATAATGTCTTCCGGAACAGAAATTTTACCTGAAAAGTACTTCCAGAATACCTGCTCGTTGGTAGTCTCGGCATTTTTATCTTCAATCATTTTATTTGTAGCATCAAGAAGGTGCTTGATAAAGGTTTTCGGGTCCATAAGGTGGGCTATCTTGATTCCTAGGGCTTTAGTATAACCCTTAAGAAAAGTCTCCACTTCAATAGGAAGCAGAGTTCCGTCAAGGTCAAATAAGACAACCTTAACCATGTTTTTCTCTCCTTTAAGGCATGTTTTTCAGGTTCAGCATTTGATTTCCTGCTTGCCATAGTATATGTTACCATAATCAACAGCAATTGTCCTTTAGAGAATCCCGTATCGTTGGATAAAACAGATTGTTTTTGCGGAAAAAGGGAATACTTTGAATGTAGCTTGTGTTACGTCGAGAGTTAAACTATAATGTTTATGTTGACTGGACGCAGTGCCTGCAATGTGTAGGCGCTCTCTTTGTTTTGAATACCTTTTGGGGAAAAACAGCTTTCAAAATGGCTGTATGTATAATGAAAAAAGTTTTTGGCTGTCCTGCAGGGGCAGCATTAAACAGGCTGTAAAGCGGACCGCGTAATATAAAAATCCAGGAATGAGGAGGTGAATCTATGGCAGCAGAAAATAAGCTTTCAATCATTCCCTTGGGGGGAATGGGGGAAATAGGGAAAAACATGCTGGTAATTAAATACGGAGCTAATATTATTGTAATTGACGCAGGCTTGACATTTCCGGAAGATGAAATGCTCGGTGTAGATATCGTTATCCCGGATATTTCTTACCTGATTGAAAACAAACATTTGATTCGGGGTATTCTCCTGACCCACGGACATGAAGACCATATCGGTGCCCTGCCCTTTGTCCTTGATGAGATCAATGCACCTGTTTACGGTTCCCCGTTAACTCTGGGGCTGTTGAAGGACAAGATAAATGAAAAGCAGGCTGCGGAGGTTAAATTTATTCAGGTCAAACCGAGAGAAACTGTTAAGCTGGGACCCTTTTCCGTTGAATTTTTCCGGGTCAGCCACAGTATCCCAGACGTTCTAGGCACCGCCATTAAAACACCTGCCGGCACTATTGTCTATACCTCGGACTTTAAGCTGGACCAGACACCTATTGACGGCGAAGTTACGGATTTTTTCAAACTGGCCGAATACGGAGAAAAGGGCGTCCTGGCCCTTCTTTCAGACAGCACCAATGCTGAAAGAGAAGGCTTTACAATGTCGGAGAAAATGGTGGGCAGGACTTTTGATGAAATATTCAGCAGTGCCAGGGGCCGGATTATCGTTGCCAGCTTTGCCTCAAATGTCCACCGGCTGCAGCAGGTTTTTACCACTGCCGAAAGGTACCAGCGGAAGGTAGCCGTTTGCGGCAGGAGCATGGTAAACGTTGTGGATGTAGCCTCGGAATTGGGCTATTTGAAAATTCCTCCGGGAACTCTTGTAGAACTGGATATTATCGACAGCCTGCCCAAGGATAAGGTAGTTATAATTAGTACGGGTAGTCAGGGTGAGCCAATGTCGGCTTTATCGAGAATGGCCATGTCCGAGCACAGAAAAGTTCAGATAGTCCCAGGGGATACCATTGTAATTTCCGCTATGCCTATTCCAGGCAACGAAAAGCTGGTTGGCCGGACCGTTGACGCCCTCTTGAGACAGGGAGCGGAAGTTATCTATGAGAAAGTTTCAGGTATTCACGTCTCTGGTCACGCCAGTCAGGAAGAACTAAAAATGATGTTAAACCTTGTAAAGCCCAAGTACTTTATTCCTGTCCACGGTGAATACCGGATGATGATCAAACACGCACAGATTGCCGAAGAAATCGGTATCCGTTCAGAGAACATTTTTCTTTTGGAAAACGGACAAGTAGTAGATTTCGATAAACTCGGAGCCCATTTGAACGGAAAAGTTGCCTCCGGTCAAATCATGGTGGACGGATTAGGAGTAGGAGACGTTGGAAGTGTTGTCCTGCGCGACCGCAAACAGTTATCCCAAGACGGTATCGTAATCGTTGTGTTGACCCTTGACAGGGCGGAAGGTAAGGTTATTGCCGGTCCGGACATTATTACCAGGGGATTCGTCTATGTAAGGGAATCTGAAGAACTTTTGGAAGAGACGAAACAAAGAATCGACTCAGTTTTGTCCTGGTGCCATGACAGCGGTGTTAAGGACTGGCAGGGTATTAAAAACAATATCAAAGATACCTTGAGCAAGTTCCTTTTTGAACAGACAAGAAGACGCCCCATGATACTGCCAATAATTATGGAAGTATAAAAATAAATGACCGCTTTCGAGGCGGTCATTTGTTTTATACTAGGAATGTTTTTCCTCGGCACGGGGTTTTGCATATAATCTCATTGCCCACAGTCCGGCAAGGCCAATAATAATGTAAATAATGCGGCTGATGACGGACGTTGTACCACCAAAAATTGTTGCAACAACATCCATATTTGCAAGACCTACCAATAACCAGTTTAATGCTCCAAGGATAATTAATGTAAGTGCAACTCTATCCCACTGGTTCATCTTTCATCCCTCCTTTCGGTACTAACATTCCCCTGGAAATTCGGAAATATTCAAAAACTTCCTGAAATGTTAACTCATCCAAAATTCAGGGAAGTGCATTTTTTTATCCTGAATTCGAATACTAAATCCAGAGTTAATTTTATTTCTTAGGAGGGAACCATTTGAGAGCCAAAACATTAACGCCTCCCAGCTCCAGGACCAGAAGAAACGGGCGTTCCGGCAAACAGCATCTGAACGAGGAAGTAGCCAATATAAAAGAACTAGGCCAATCAAGTGTGCCTGTGGTAAAGAGCAGTATCCACTGTCTTCCGATTATCGGCCAGATAGAAGGGCACATGATTATGGACCCCAAAACAAAAACCACCAAATATGAACATATCATTCCCCAGCTGGTTGCACTGGAACAAAATCCTGA
>LFTO01000007.1 GCA_001513335.1 Clostridiales bacterium DTU086
AAGACAGCTGACCGCTGACAAAGAAGAAGAACTGATTCAAACTATTAAGGACAGCGGAACAGAAGTTTACACGCTGACAGATGCTGATAAAGAAGTTTTTGCCGAAGCAACAAAAGCAGTTCACAAGAAATTTGAAAATGAAATCGGTAAAGAGATTTTGGAAAAGACATACAAAATGATTGAAGAAATGGAGTAATGGTTGGGGGTGGCGGTTCATTCGCCGCCACCCTTTTCAAAAAAGGGGTGAAATACAGTGAAGGTCCTAAACAAGATACTCAACCATACTGAAGAAATATTAGTCTCCAGCGGCATCCTCTTTGCAGCACTACTACTGTTTGTAAATGTTGTTTTAAGATATATTTTCAAATATGGGATTGTCTGGGCTGAAGAACTGACCCGTTATATCATTGTGTGGGTTACCTTTGTGGGTGGTGCCATCTGTGTCCGCCGCGGGTCTCACCTTACTGTGTCGATTCTTCTGGAATTTGTCAAGGGGGCAAAAAGAAAAGCAATCATTATCGGAGCCCACCTGCTCACAATATTATTTACTCTGTTTCTGACCATTTATGGATTTGAATTAGTAAGTCAGGCATTTGTAAACGGGCAGGTTACACCCGCTCTACAAGCTCCTTATTACTTTATTTACCTGGCTATACCCATTGGAGGGGCCTTAATGACTTTAAGACTTATTCAGGATATAGTTTCCGGCTTGAAAGATCCGGAAAATGATGAATCTCCTTCAATTGAGGAGGTGAAATAAACAATGACGACTGTTACCCTTTTTGTTTTACTGCTTATTCTGATGTTTTTCAACGTACCCCTTTTTGCTTCTCTGTCAGGAGCCGTTCTGGTAACATTTGCACTGTTTAGCGATGTTCCCCTAACAATCATTATTCAAAGAATGTTTTCCGGCGTTGATAAATGGGCATTAATGGCTATTCCCTTTTTCGTATTGGCAGCGAACCTGATGAGCAGGGGAGGGATGTCAGAAAGAATTATTAAACTGGCCAACGTCATCGTGGGGTGGTTCCCAGGGGGATTGGGACTCACCGTAATTGCTGCCAGTATGTTCTTCGGTGCCATCTCCGGTTCAGCTCCGGCTACTGTTGTGGCAGTAGGGGCACTGTTGTTTCCTGCGCTGTTGAAGGAAAACTACGGCAAGGAATATTCTGCCGGTGTCATTACCGCCTCAGGGGCGTTGGGCGTAATTATTCCTCCCAGTGTGACAATGATCGTATACGGTGCCGTAACAGGTGCCTCGGTGGGCACCCTGTTTATAGCAGGTTTTGGCGCTGGGCTATTGTTCGGACTTGTTTTTATGGTTTATACCTATTTCTTTGCCAAAAAGAAACCGGACATTACTCTTCAGCCAAAACCGACAACAAAAGAAGTTCTTCAAGCTTTTAAAGATTCTGCCTGGGGAATCGGTGTTCCCGTAATCATCATCGGTGGAATTTACGGAGGGGTTTTTACTCCCACGGAATCCGCCGCAGTCGCAGTCGTTTATGCACTGTTTGTATCTATATTTATTTACCGTCAAATGAGTTTAAAAGACCTTTATGCTACTCTAACGGATTCAGCCGTTACTACGTCGCAAGTTATGATTGTCCTTAGCGCAGCTTCTGTATTTGCCTGGATATTGACTTCCGAGGGTATTACAGTGGCAATCGCAGAATC
>LFTO01000170.1:0-283 GCA_001513335.1 Clostridiales bacterium DTU086
CAGGGTTATGGACTTTGACTCCCAGGGAAATTTAAGGGGTTACATTCCCCTGTCATCTTGACGCGGTGTCATTTCGTACTAATATCTCCATGTTATCCTGAGCACTCTCTCCCTGTTATCCTAGTGTGTCTTTCCCAGTCATCCTGAGCTCATCCGTCCTTGTCTTAACCTTAGCGCACCTCCCCCTGTAAAGATCTACACTCTTCACATGTTCCTGAGCTTTTTTCCCCCTGTCATTCTCTATACTCTCTCCTATCATCCTGAGCTCATCCCTTTTTTGTCA
>LFTO01000170.1:329-2926 GCA_001513335.1 Clostridiales bacterium DTU086
AAGCGAAGGATCCTAAGACTAGACTCTTCGTCGGCTGCGCCTTCTCAGATTGACATCTTAGCCAGGGTGTTATCGGAAGGTAAGAGAAGGATCTTACACCGGCGCTCTACTGTGTCACAGCAGGTTTTACTAACCAAAAATTCCTAAATATGGAACAGTATTTATTCAACAAAAATATAATAGAGCAGAAACAAAACCAGAAAGGAGGCTGTATAATGGCAAAGAAGGATTTCAAAGAAGAAATTAAAAAGAATTTCAAAAAAGACCACAAAAAGAAACACCACCACGATTACGAGGAAGATTTCGAGGAGGAATACGAAGAAGAATACGAAGACAAATACAAAAAAGATCACAAGAAAGACTACGGAGAAGAGGAAGAAGAAGCTGAATATGAAAAGGATTACAATTATGACCGCCAGACCCACGTTCATGAATTTTTAGGCAGTGTCATGCTGGCTGGAAAAGACCCTCATACCCACCGTTTTGCAGGGGTTTCCGGAGAAGCTATTCCTTATGGCAGGAGCCACATCCATAAAATTAGAGCCAGGACCGACTTTTATGAAGACCACTATCACGAGATTCGAGGCAAAAGCGGACCGGCAATCCCGGTGGGAGAGGGGAGACATGTACACTTCGCTGAAGGAGAAACTACATTCGACGACGGGCATGACCATAAATTTATCGTTGCCTCTCTAATTGAAGATCCCACCGGCCATTAAGCCGTTGAAGGTGCTTTTCCGGCACCTTCCTCCCTTGGACAGGCTTTTACTTTAGATTCCCAAATTATCCTTGCTCCTACAAAATTTTCAAAATAACTCTCAACAATTAACAGGATTATGCAATTTGGTGTAGAAGAAAAAATATGGTGATTATATAGTGTCAGCAAAAGACAAACTGCTTCGAATGCTAAACATTCTGGTTACTATCCAGAACAAACCCGGCGTCCAGGCCTCCGAGCTTTCATACAACCTCGGAGTGACCAAAAGACAGATTTACCGGGATATTGCTGATTTATCCTCTGTAGTCCCCATTTACAGTGACAAAACCGGTTACTACTTTAACGGTCAATTTGCCATTTATCCTCCTGATCTGAATGAAGAAGAGACTCTGGCTTTCCTGGCTCTTCCAAGGGTTCTGGGGGAGGCTTTTAATATCTTATCACCTGAATTTCATGTTGCTTATGAGAAATTATCAGCATCCTTGGTAAAAGACAAGAAACTGAACAGTGCACTTATTGAGCAGATTTCCAGCAAATTTGTCCTGCCTAAAGCAATTACTCAGAATCAAAACAAAGACTGTTTATCGGTACTGATAAACGCCATGTTTAACATGATTACCGTAAATGCTGTTTATAATTCCCGCAGCAGCCAGCAGGTACAGGAGCGTCTTATTGACCCCTATTACCTGATATTCAGGCAGAGCAGGTTATATTTAATCGGGTACTGCCATTTGCGCAAAGAGATCAGAACATTCAGGCTTTCCCGGTTTGTGGAGGTTAATTTAACATCGGAATCTTTCGAAATGGGGGATTTTTCGTTAAAGTCTTACCTAAAGGACAGCTGGTCCATTGAAAGGGGTAGCAGGGCAACTACTTTTTTGGTCCGGTTCTCCCCAAGGATCAGCCCTTATGTCCAGGAAGAGGAATTTTACTCCAAGCCCAAGATGTGGCTCCAGCAGGATGGCTCTCTTCTTTTCCAGGCTACTGTGAGCAGTCCGGAAGAATTTATGAGGTGGCTTTTGCAGTATGGACCGGAAGCAGAGATAATGGAGCCAAAAAAGTACCGTGAACAGATGCGAAAATTATTAAACACCTGGAGTAAAACGTATGTTTGCTGACAGCCCTCTGCCCGTTACTTGGGGTTTCAATTAATAAATTATTATCCTATTTGGAATTTGGGAGGTGGTTTTTAGAAAATCCGCGCAAAATCACCGAAATAAAAAATAAAAAGAAATTATGTTCGGTGACTGCCGGGTGTCAGGGGGTGTGTCTTATACTGGGCATACAGCGTCTATGCAAGCCCAAAGGAGGCAAGTAGTAAGGAGCTGGAAAGAGCTCCTTTTATTGTCCAAAAACTGGGAACTTGGGGAGGTTTTTTACTTTGAATGAGTTCTATGCCATCGATAACGACAAAAAGGAACTTAGATGTTTATGCAATCGTTTACTTTTTATTCTTAACGGGGAGGACATTGAAATAAAATGTCCAAAATGTAAAAGGATTGCAGTAATAAGTACGAAGGGTATAAAAAACGTTACATTTAAATAACGGCTTTATTTTCCTTTATGCCAATTGAAGCCCTTAGAGGCCATTATGGGGATACCGAAAGGTATCCCTTTCGCTGTCTATTGCCGTTTTTGAACCAAAAACCATCAAGGGGGTGTTAGAGGGATTCAGCTAATATCTTTTGCTTGGAGAGTTTGCTGAGACTTAATCAAACGAAAGGAGGAATGAAATTTGGTTAAACCGTCTAATAGAAATCGATTTTTCTTAATAATGCTCGTTGCCATTTTTACTTTGTTCCCTATTTCTGTCTTTGCTGCTCAGCCTACCGATATTCAAGGACACTGGGCAGAAGAGACAATCAGCGAATGGTTTGAC
>LFTO01000130.1 GCA_001513335.1 Clostridiales bacterium DTU086
TAGAGAATTAGGGAAGATATCCGGTCAGCCTCAATGGCTCTGCGCAGTACTTTCCCTTTTCCCAAAATGTGAGCCTGACCTTGAAATTCATCAAGAGATTTGGGACGCATCCTCGCCGCCAGGGGAGCACTTTCTTTAATAATTTTTTCACTTCTGCCATCAAATAAATCCATATGCATCCCTCCTAAAGAAAAATTATACCCTTCGGGCTACTGACGGAAAAGTATAGTTTCCACATAAAAATAGCGGCCGACTAATTTCGGCCACTATTACATTTCTTTGTTTGGTTAAAATTATAGATACGGCTCAACAGCACCTTTTAGCTCTTCCAGAGAATGATACCCGATAATGCGGTCCTTTTCCTGTCCATCCTTAAAAATTACCAGGGTAGGTATACTCATTACACCATATTTTCCGGGAGTTTCTGAATTTTCATCAACATTGAGCTTACAAATTTTTAGTTTTCCATCCATCTCCCCTGACAATTGTTCCAAAACGGGAGCAATCATTTTACACGGGCCGCACCATTCCGCCCAAAAATCCACCAATACTGGAATATCTGATGCTGCTACTTCAGAGTCAAATGTTGAATCCGAAATTTTGACTATTTCGGCCAATGTAACCATCTCCTTGATAATTGGTTTTTTAGTGTTATTCTTACTATACCTTAATTTTCCTCCAATAGCCACAAAAGTATACACAATCGGCCTCAACCGGCCATTCTAAAAAATTTTTCCCCCAAAACAAAATTCCTTTCCAGGCGCCCAAGATGCCCCGCCTTGCCCCCGAAAGCCAAGGGGGCATAAAAAGGTTCCTCCCTGCTGTTACGACAATCGTTGCTCATGTTTTCAAAAAAATAAAAGGCACTTAGATTTTCTGTACTAAGTGCACAATTTTTATATTTATATTATTGCAAAGCCCCACAAATGCCGTGGGTCAACCGGAGTTTGAGAACCTGTGCGCAGACAGGTGGGTGCTCTCCTGGATGCTTTTTATGTCCCTTCCGGGCATATAAGCCACATCCAGAGCCGAAGCTCCCTATGTGTTGGTGTTGGCTCAAAACATCCGGCATAACACGAACATTGTAGGGTTTCATTTACTTCTTTTTTACGGTTTCAATATTACCACATCGGCCGCTGTGATGCAAGGCAGGACTGGTATTCCCGTCAATTGCCAGGTAAAATTTTCGCCTTATTTCCCTGCCTTTTTCTTTACCGTTCGGATTCCCAGCTCTCGCAGCTGCTGTTCAGGAATTTTCGAAGGTGCATCAGTCATCAGACATGTAGCACTTTGGGTCTTGGGGAAGGCAATACAATCCCTGATTGAATCTTTTCCAGCCATCAGCATCACCATTCTGTCAAGACCAAAGGCTATACCGCCGTGGGGAGGAGTACCGTATTCGAAAGCCTCCAGCAAAAAACCGAATTTACTATAATACTCCTCGGGGGAATAGCCCAATACTTTAAAAACTTTTTCCTGGATATTTCTCCTGTGTATCCTGATACTTCCACCACCAATTTCGATTCCGTTTAAAACCAGGTCGTACGCTTTGGCTCTTACACTACCGGGATCGGTTTCCAGGAATTCCAAGTCTTCTTCTTTAGGAGAAGTAAAGGGGTGGTGATTGGCCTCCCAACGTTTTTCTTCCTCATTGTAATTTACAAGAGGAAAATCAGTAACCCAAACAAAATTAAACTGCCCACCGTTGATCAAGTTCAAGCGCCTGGCCAACTCCAAACGCAGATTTCCCAAGCTGTCAGCTGTTACTTTCGGTTTGTCTGCAACAAAGAGCAGCAAATCACCTGGTTCTGCCCCCATAATTTTGATAATTTCCGACATCTGTTCCTGGTTAAAGAATTTTCCAATCGGTGATTTAACGCCTTCCTCTGTTACAATCATCCAAGCGAGCCCTTTGGCCCCGAAATTACCAACAAAGCCAGTCAGTTCATCTATTTCTTTTCTGGAGTACCCACCGCAACCTTTAGCATTGATACCTTTTACCTGGCCGCCCTTAGACAGGGCTCCGGTAAAGACCTTAAAATCAGTTTTTTCTGCCATATCTGAAATATCAACCAATTCCATGCCAAACCGGGTATCGGGCCTGTCAGTCCCAAATCGCTCCATAGCTTCGGCGTAAGTCATACGCTTCAGGGGAGTTTTCAAAGGTATATCAAGGAGTTCATAAAACAAATGGCTCATTAAACCTTCAATCAGGGACATTACCTGGCCTTCATCAACGAATGACATTTCCATATCCAACTGGGTAAATTCCGGCTGCCTGTCGGCTCTGAGGTCTTCATCCCTGAAACAGCGGACAATTTGAAAATACTTGTCTATTCCTGAAACCATGAGAATCTGCTTTAGAAGCTGAGGCGACTGGGGCAGAACATAAAATTCCCCGGTGTGAATCCTGCTTGGAACCACGTATTCCCTGGCCCCTTCAGGGGTGCTCTTTGTAAGCATGGGGGTCTCTATTTCCCAGAATCCCGCCCGGTCCAGGAACTTGCGAATCTCCATAGTTGTCTTATGGCGGAGATACAAAACCTCCTGAAGGTCGGGTCTCCTAAGATCCAGGTAACGGTACTTCAATCTTACGCTTTCATCTACTTTATCCGCATCAAATACGGTAAAAGGCGGCGTTTTTGCCGCAGTAACTATCTCTATTTCTGAAACATAAACTTCTACCCTGCCGGTGGGGAGATTTTCATTAACCGTCCCCTCAGGTCTTGCGGATACTCGGCCTTTAACCGCCAAGACATATTCGCTCCGTACCGTCTCAGCTTTTTGAAATGCNNTAAGGTCTGTTTCTGGATTAAATACTATCTGTACTAAGCCTGTTCTATCCCTCAAGTCAATAAAAATCAGTCCGCCATGGTCCCTCCTGCGGTGAACCCAGCCTGTAAGCACAACATCCCTGCCAATATGAGTCTCTTTTAATTCACCACACATATTTGTACGGCTGCATTCCAATCCTTTACTCACACCCGTTTCCCCCTTGCCAGCTTTTTAAATCTAATATTAAATCTTTTACTGCTGTTTCTTTTTGTTCACCTGTCCTCATGTTGCGCAGGGTAACGCAATCTCTGCACAATTCTTCCCCACCAACAATTGCAGTAT
>LFTO01000038.1:0-14226 GCA_001513335.1 Clostridiales bacterium DTU086
TTCTGCAGCGCCGTAAGATGGGGAAACAAGTTGAAACGCTGAAAGACCATTCCAACTTCCTGGCGAACCTTGTTAATGTTGGTTTTGGCTCCCGTTACTTCGGTACCGTCAATAATGACCTGGCCGGATGTAGGTTCCTCCAGGCGCGTAAGACACCTTAAAAAGGTGCTTTTGCCGGAACCGCTGGGGCCAATAACACATACAACTTCTTTTTCATGAATGCTACAACTGACATTTTTAAGTACTTCTAAGTCCCCAAACTGTTTATATAAATTTTTGACGATTATCACCTGTCTGCAGCCTCCTCTCTGTATAATTTACAAATATTGATATAGTTGTAGTGAGAAATAGATAAAGAATTGCAACGCTGAGCCAGATTTCCATAGCCCTTGGGCGCACACCCATTATCAGCCGACCTGTACACAACAGTTCTTCAACAGAGATAACGGAAACCAGAGAGGAGTCCTTCAACAAAGCAATAAATTCATTACCTAAAGGGGGAATACTCACTTTAAGAGCCTGGGGTAGAATAATAAGCCTCATGGACTGCCACCATGTCATACCAAGGGAACGTCCCGCCTCCATTTGGCCCCTGTCAATAGACTGGATACCTGCACGAAAGATTTCGGCAACGTAGGCGGCACTGTTCAGACCCAGTGCGATTATTCCAGATATGAGAGCTACGGGCACATAGCCAAAAACAACGGGGAAGGCATAATGAATAATCATTATTTGAACCAAAAGAGGCGTGCCCCGGAAAAAGTCCACATACATTTTTGCCGGTACTGCCAAAAACTTAATTCCTGAAATCCTTAACAGACTGATAATTAACCCCAAAACAATTCCAATAGATACCCCGGCAACAGTTAATTCTACCGTTAGGATTGAAGCTTTAGCAAGTTTTGGAAAAATTTCAAGAATAAAATCCCATCGCAACTTTAATTCCCCTCCCAAAAACAACAGCTGCTCTTTGAAAATCCCAGAAAAAATGCGTCAGCTGTCGCATGACGCATTTATTATATATTTACCGAAGTAATTTGTCTATTAGCATAACCCTTTATTCTCCAAAGTACTTTTTGTAAATTTCATCATACGTGCCATCCTCTTGAATCTTTTTCAAACCAGAGTTGATCCTTTCCAACAGTTCCGTGTTGCCTTTCTTAACACAAATACCGTAGTATTCCTTTTCAAATTCATCTGATTCTATAGTTTTAAATCCGCAATCCGGGTTAGTGGCAATGTAGTTTAAAACAACAGGAGCGTCACCTACAACAGCTTCTACCAGCCCATTGCTTAAATTCATCAAGGCATCAGGAGTATAAGGGAATTTCTTAATATCTTCATCCTTCATACCTTCAATTTTCTGTACGGCGAAATGTCCGGTAGTATTCTGCTGTACGCCAACTGACTTTCCTACCAGGTCATCAAGAGAATCAATATCGGAGTCTTCTCTTACACAGATAATTTGGGTTGCTTCAAAGTAGGGATCACTGAAATCGTATTCTGCTTTTCTTTCTTCAGTGATGGTCATACCGGAAATGATAACATTTATATCTCCGGATTCAAGTGCGGGGAAAAGGCCGTCCCAGTCAATGTGCTTGATTGTTGTTTCGATGCCTTCGGCTTCACCAATGGCTCTAATTAAATCAGCATCAAAGCCCTCAACTTCCCCACTTTCACCCTTGAACTCGAATGGAGCAAATACAGCGTCAGCAGCTGCGTCAATAACTAATGCTTCTTCTTCACCGTTTTCTTCGGCTTCTCCTCCTCCGCACCCGGTAATACCAATCAAGAGGCCTAAAGCCATTAGAACAATTAATAAGATACTGAGCTTTTTCACAAACTTCCTCCCCCTTATGGTATGTCCTGTTATACACGAACCAAACAGGAAAAATTTTTGTCCTCACTATTATTCTTTATAGCAATGAATATTCCTGCAAAGAATTGTATCTTTTCTCATAATAACTAATTGGCATTCACCTCAGGTATCAACCTGTCAGCTGTATTTCCAGTGCCATAGTTCCCCTGCTTCCCCTGAAGGGAAAAAACTAAAGAAGTTAAACCTATCGTACTGTCAATATTATCTATGGTAGTCACCGGACGCAGTTTAAAGGAATCAAGAGTAGAATAAAGAACATCCTGACACTCTCCCACAACAATCTTTATTCCCTTTTCAGTATAAGCATTCGCCACTGCCAAATCAAAATTGTTGAACACTTCCGACCGGTCCTCTTCGCTTCCTTCTAGAACTACAACTCCGTCAACATTCCTCCCCGGTGAACCTTCAATTGTAAGAAAACCGCTCTTACGCAATTCCTGTAAAGTAGGAGTATCCTGGCCGGATATCAGCAGTCCTGTGATCTCCTGTGAAAGCCTTGCAAACCTTTCCTTTTTAGAAAGGGGGTCTTTTTCATCGGGAGACACTAATAGGTTCCAGTCAGGTTCAACCTCCCAGTCAATAACTGCCAAATAAGCAACTTCTGCACCCGCTTCATTTAATGTTTTAATTACCTTCTCATTTACCCCGGTAGGAGCAAGTTCTATTACTGCAAATGTCTTGTTGTTCAATTTGTCCGAAATAATCAGTGGAAAAACCTGCTCACAGAATAAGCGATAATCATCTGTAGTATCCTTGAAGACCGCCAGCTCATCCTGAGTAAGCTTATTCTGTTCACGTAAAAAATTGAATTCTTCCTCCAGCTTATTTACCAATTGCTTCTGCTGATCCACAAAAAAATCATTCCCTACCAGGTTGCTGCCAACAAAGATTCCAATACCCAAGGCACAAAACACAGCAATAAGAGAAACAATGTGATATTTGAGGTTAAGCACAAACGCAACCCCCTTAAAAAACAAATTTCAACAGCCCAGCCAGCTCCAAACAACCTATGGAACTTCTTTTTCATTAGTAATACCCAAAATAGTCTTTAAGCTGCCAGGGACATACCTGCCTTCTTGTAGAGCATACAAATTTTTTACATCAACCAAAGGATACAAGACCATTTGTTGAGATATTTCATTAGAAATAAGAGTGTAATATTGGTCTCTTTGAGACTGTTCTTTTAATGTCCCTATTTGATTGAAATATCCTAAACCAGCCTCACCCAAAGAATTACCATAAATGAAAGGATTTACACCTTGTCCCAAGAAATAAGGGAAAAATGCCCCATTTCCTGAATATGGTACCGTCCACTGTACCAGGGAAAGATGAGCAGATTCATCAACCATTGCAGCCCCCTGAAACGGCACCTCTTTAAGCTGAACCGAAATTCCCAGGGAACTCTCCAACTGGTCTTTAATATTCCGTGCAATGAAGGCTGC
Source organism: Clostridiales bacterium DTU086 (assembly GCA_001513335.1). GTDB lineage: Bacteria > Bacillota > DTU086 > DTU086 > DTU086 > DTU086. The sequence goes on from LFTO01000038.1 coordinate 3,322, forward strand.
AACCTCTCCAGATGGGTAACTAAAAATTAATTCGAGCACCTTTTTGTCCTGACCGTAACCCATATTCTCTAAGACCTTTTTGGGTTCCCCGGTATATATCCCATCACTCCGCGATAATCCCTTCAAAGGTGATTGAGAAACTGTAAATATCTCACTTGACTCAATTAACTGGGTTACATCTATTGCAGCAATTACCGCTTGTCTTGTTTCAATATCCTTAAAGAATTGGGTTTGAGGATTTATACTTAGAAAATAGGTATCTACTAACGAGCCGGTGAATAATCTATCCTTTAAAAGGGGGTTCTCCAAAATCATTTTGTTAATATCCGCAGTCCGAAGGTAAGCCGCATCCAGGTACTCGGCTCCGAAATCATAAATCGTTGTTGCCATCGAGTCGTTTACCACCAGTTCAACCCTGTCTACTTTTGGCACAACAGAGTAATAATGTTGATTGGGTTCTAAAGCCACATTCCTCTTATTCACCCATTCAACTATTTTTAGGGGCCCACTGCCAATAACAGGGGGCCCAGGCTCCATAAATGTCCCTGCATGGCCGAAATTACTATCTATTACACCCTCAATACTTACAATCGAGAATGCAGGATGCCCTAAAAGTTCAAGAAAATCCCAACGAGGCTTGGAAAACCTGATAGCCAGGGATGTTTCGTCAATAGGCTCCACAGCAGTGGAAACAGCGGTTCCTCCCAAATAAGCTGCTAAAAGAGGAGCATAAGGCGACGCTGTATTCGGGTCCAGGACCCTTTCCAGAGAAAATTCGACATCAGAAGCAGTCACAGGTTTGCCATTGCTAAATTTCGCATCCCTGCGTAGCTGGATATATAATTCTTTACCGTCTTCAGAAAACACCCAATTCTCTGCAATAGCTGGTTTTACTTCCCCTCCCTGATAGTCAACCAAAGTATCATAAAGAGCACGGACTAACAACAGTTCACTCTCAGAAACAGCCTTGGCCGGATCAACGGTAATAGGATTAGTTGTAAGATTCACCTTGAAAACATTTTCATTAGAACTTTCCACCCCGGATGTGGATAGAACATCGCCGGTTTCTTTTTCAGAACTGTACCCTACTGCCGCCATAATAACAAATAATATAATGGCTGCAGCAGCAGCCACACGTATTTTCCTTGACATCAAATCGCCCCCAGAGACCGCCTACAGCACCTTTTCCAATTTTGGGTTTTCTATAATACCGGGAAGCCGCCCCCGTTTGGCCAAAGGTTTTCCATCTACAACTTTCAAGTCCATTGTCATGTCTATGGGCTTTGCTCCGGAAATATAGGAACCGACTCCAAATGCGTCTGCTCCCGCTTCAGTCAGGACAGCTATCCTTTCCGGAGTAAGACCTCCGGAAACAAATATTTTAACATGGTTAAAACCGGATTTTTCTAACCTGTATTTTACTTCCTTAATAAGCTCTGGGGTTACACCGCCCCGCTCACTGGGTGTGTCCAATCGGACTCCTTCTAAATCATCACCCAGTGCCTCAGCCAGTCGCAAAGTTTCAATAGCCTCGTCGTTAAAAGTATCGGCTATTATTACACGGGAAGCGTCAGGAGGCATAAACTCATTGTATAGTGTTGCGCCCTCCACAGTATCACCCATGATAAGGAAAAAGGCATGGGGAACAGTACCAGCTGGTTCCATTCCAGCCAGCTTTGCCCCGAGAATACAGCTTGCTCCGTCAGCCCCTCCAATAATGGCGCATCTCTCCATAACCGGAGCAACCGCCGGGTGAACGTGCCTTGCCCCAAAACATAGAACAGGCTTGTCCCCTGCTGCCCGCTTCGCCTCATTTGCTGCAGTAGCCCAACCACTGGAACTGGCGAGAATGCCCAGGAGAACAGTTTCATAAATTCCGAATTCCTCATAAGGCCCCTCAATACGCATTACAACCTCTTTGCCCTCAAATTGGGTACCTTCGGGGAGTGACCACAGTTCCACCTTCCTGCCCTGGAACAGGTTTATCACTTCCTGTGTCCCGGCAAATATGCCTTGCCTCCTGGCAAACACCTCCGCTACTACAGGAGTATCTGCCTTTTTAACTCTATTCAAAAGCTGGCTTGTCCGAACAAAATAAATATCAGTAGTTAGCCCGGACATAATCTCATCATGTTCCGCGGAAAGGAATTTTCGGTTAGAAGCGGGCTTATAAGCAGCCACTTCCTCAAGATTCCTCAGCTGTTTTAACGCCAAATAGACCTCCCCCTCGATCTTCGTAAATTCTTTGGTATATTTTGTAGTTCCTGATTACTCTCTTCACATATTCCCGTGTCTCGGGAAAGGGAATATTATCGATATCCTCGTAACTGCCATCCCACTGCTTCTCATTGAGCCACTGGTTCACGAAAGTTCTTCCCCCGTTATATGCAGCTAAAGCTGCAACAAAATTACCGTTAAACTGGTGCTTTAATAAGGATAAATACCAACAGCCAATTAAAATATTTGCTTCAGGGTCAAATAGATTAGTCTTCGAATATTCAATTCCCATCTTGCCCGCCGCCCACCGTGCCGTTTCTGGCATCAACTGCATTAATCCTACAGCCCCTTTGGAAGACCGGGCTTCGGGGTCAAATTTACTTTCAGTCCTGATTACGGCGGTTACTAACAAGGGATCAAGACCGAACTGCTGTGCAAATTTATTAATCTCATCCTTATAAGGAATAGGATAAAGCATTTTCAAGAAAGGTTTTGAATAACCAACTATTAAAATAACGATGACAAGAAGAATAAGAAGTAAGAGCAGCAGCCGTTTAACACGAAGAACGCGGATTATCATATCCAACCTCTGAAACAGTGTTTGATATCAAATTGATATGTACTTTTACATATAAGCATTCCTAATTCAAAAAGCTTCCCCATATTTCCATTACGTCTCCGAATAATTTATCCACTCCGGCATTATTATAAATCACCCTGTCTGCACGGGCTATTCTACGGTCAGAGGGCAGTTGGGATTTAATGCGCGCTAAAGCCTGCTCCTCAGTAACCTTGTTGCGCTGCTTAATTCTCTGTACCTGTATCCCGATATCTGACTCTACCGTCCAAACTTCATCAACAAGCAGATGAAGGCCAATCTCAAAAAGCAATGCAGCCTCAATAACTACTATAGCTTGGGGCCGCTGTTTTTTCGTAACTTCTATTAAATCATGTATCTTAGAAAGAATTCGAGGATGAGTAATGTGATTTAATTTTTGGAGTTTATCAGGACAGGAAAACACTACCTCTCCCAACTTTTTTCGGTTAACTTTACCGTTACTGTCCAGGATTGCGGCACCAAATGTATTTATAATTTCATAGTAAGCAGGAAGCCCCGGTTCAATTACCTGGTGACCGACTTCATCAGCATCGATTACCTCCGCTCCAAGCCGGGTTAACATTCCTGCCACAAGACTTTTACCCGACGCGATTCCACCGGTTAATCCAATGATTTTCATGTTAAATTCCTTCTCGCTGACAGCCGGGGCAAAAATGAGCCGTCCTGCCCCCCAGTTTGATGGTTTCTATCTGTTTCCCACAATTATAGCATTTCTTCCCTTTCCTTCCGTAAACCTTCAGGTAGTCCTGGTAATTACCGGTAATTCCATCCCCATCTACATAATCCTTAATTGTAGTACCCCTATGTTTTACTCCTTCATTCAAGACACCAACAATTGCCCGGAACAAACTGTGAACCTGCCTGGAAGTAAGAGATTTGGATAAGGTCTCTGGATGAATTCCCGCCTGGAACAGGATTTCATCGGCATAAATATTTCCTATCCCGGCAATAAACGTCTGGTCCAAAAGAAGCTGCTTAATTTTTTTCCTTCTTGTATGGAGCATTTCCTTTAAAAGTGTTTCAGAAAACTCAGGTCCTAGGGGTTCAGGACCCAATTTTGCTATTTCCGGGCAGTTATCCAGCTTTTCTACAGGAACACAATGAATCGTTCCAAACTTACGCACGTCATTAAAGTATAAAAAACTCCCATCATCAAATTCAAACACCAGGTGTGTATGTTTGTTTACTAGTATATCTTTCCCAGAAGGAACAAATATTAGGCGGCCGGTCATGCGCAGGCTGATAATAAGCACAGAGGCAAATGACAAATGCACCAACAGGTACTTACCCCTCCTGCCCAAGCCTGTAATTATACTGCCTTCCACGCGTATTTTAAACTGCTCCACATTCAAAGGCAGAACCATCTTCTCCAGCAAGACCTGTATACACTTAATCCGCTTTCCTACAATTCGCTCTTCAAGGGTCCTTTTTATAGTTTCTACTTCAGGCAATTCCGGCAAAGAATACCACCCCGGGTTTATAGGTTAATGGACTCCATCTCATACCAGTTGCGGCCATACTTCATATCTACTTCAAGTGGTACATTAAGCTCGTAAGCATTTTCCATACAGAATTTAATCATGGCTGCTGCTTTCTCCAGTTCCGCTTCTGGAAGCTCAAAAATTAATTCATCATGGACTTGAAGAACTATAGAAACATTTAATCCCCGGGCCCTTATCTCCCTGTCAACACCCAGCATGGCTAATTTGATAATATCCGCCGCACTTCCCTGTATAGGTGTATTCATAGCGGTTCTTTCACCAAAATTGCGTACATTCCGGTTGCTGCTGAACAGGTCAGGAAGATACCGCCTGCGGTTAAGAATAGTGGTTACATATCCTTGTTCCCTTGCCTGGGCAATTGTCTTTTCCATATACTGCTTAACTCCGGGGTACCGATCATAATACTTGTCAATGAAAGCTGCCGCTTCTTTTCTCGTTATCCCTAAATCACGGCTTAAACCAAAGTCGCTGATGCCATAAACGATTCCAAAATTGACCGCTTTGGCCATCCTGCGCATATCAGGACCTACATCTTTTAAGTCAACACCAAACACTTCAGAAGCTGTCCGGCTGTGGATGTCTTGATGCTCAAAAAAAGCCTGCTTTAGATTATTATCACCTGATAAATGGGCCAATACCCGGAGTTCAATCTGTGAATAATCCGCCGCCAGCAGTACATTGTCCTTTTTCCCGGGAACGAATACTTTCCTTATTTTCCTCCCCATCTCCATTCGGATGGGGATATTCTGGAGATTGGGTTCGGTGCTGCTAAGGCGCCCTGTAGCAGTTGTAGTCTGGTTAAATGTGGTGTGGATTCTTCCCGTATCTTTATCCACAAGATTGTCTAAACCGTCTACATAAGTGGATTTTAACTTTACCAAATGCCTGTGAAGTAATATTTTATCAATTATCGGGTGTTTACCCGAAAGCTGCTCCAGGACAGCAGCGCTGGTAGAATAGCCTGTTTTAGTTTTTTTCCCGGAAGGAAGTCCCAGTTTGGAGAACAATATTTCTCCTAACTGCCGGGGAGAATTCAAATTAAAAGATTCCCCTGCAAGATTAAATATCTCATTAGTTATTTTTTCAATCTCCTCAGAAAGTTCATTGGACATTTCATTTAGAATTGACTGGTTTAGACTTATCCCGTTAGACTCCATTTCCAAAAGAACCTGCTCCAGGGGCAATTCCACATTACTGTACAATTCATATAACCCAACGTCTTTAAGCTTGTCCGTCAGGACAGGATAAAGACTTAGAATTGCCTGGGCGTAAATGGCACAAGCAGAAAAAGGGTCTTCCGGTTCAATAATTGTCTTGCCGAGATATTCAAGAGACAACTGCTGCAGTGAATACTCAGGTGCTGAAGAATTTAGAAGGTATGCCGCCAGCATCGAGTCACCGTAATCAGCGCTGACTATAATTCCGTTTTTCGCCAGTGCAGACATCGCTCTTTTTCCATCGTGGAAGATTAACCTGCATTCCCCGGTGAACAGGCCTTTCAAAATATCCTTGGTACCTTCCCAAAACAATACAGCTTCAAAGTCCAGGACGCAAATTGAGCTCCTATTGCCTATAGCCATATACTTTACTTTTTCCGTTCTGTACGACTGCCCTTCAAACAAAATATACACAGAAGCAGGGCTTGCCCCTTCCAGCATTAATCCCTCAACAAAAGCCTTAAACTCCTCTGGGTTTTTAGGCACCCGGAATTCCGGGGTTTCCTCGCTCTCTACTTCTCCCTCAGCGTTATTCTTCAGTTCCTCCAGGACTTCTTTTGTTAACCGGCGAAATTCCAGTTTCTCAAAAATTTCCAATAACTGCTTATGATCAGGATTTGAGAGTCTGCAGTCCTTTATTTTGAATTCCAGATTTAAATTTCTCTTTATTTCCGCCAGCCTATAGCTCAACCAAACTTGATCTTCGTACTGGCGCAGTTTGTCCTGCAGTTTAGCCGGTGAGACACACTCCAGGTTTTCCATTACTTTTTCCAAGGTGCCAAACTGTTTAATAAGCTTTAACGCTGTCTTTTCTCCAACCCCAGGTATACCCGGAATGTCATCTGATTTATCACCCATCAGAGCCTTTACATCAATAAGCTGGCGGGGTTTTATTCCATATTCTTTTGTAATTAAATCCAGGTCATAGGCCTGTATCTCAGAAATCCCTTTTTTAGTAATGAAGACACGGGTTGTATCCGATACCAGCTGTAGAGAATCCCGGTCACCTGTAACGACAATATTTCTCAAGCCTTCCTCCTCAGCCATTTTTGTGAGAGCCCCAATAATATCATCGGCTTCAAACCCTGGAAGGGAAACAATTCTAATATTCAAAGCCTCGAGAATAGATTTTACAAGAGGGAACTGGGGCCCTAATTCATTGGGGGTGGCCTTTCTATGACCTTTATATCCTGCGAATTCTTCATGGCGGAAAGTCTTCCCCTCATCAAAAGCAACTGCTATGTAGTCCGGCTTTTCCTGCTTCAGCAGCTTAAAAAGCATTGTTGTAAATCCCAGGACACCATTAGTAAATACCCCCTGACGATTGCTCAAAAGGGGAAGTGCATGGAATGCCCTGTGAATAAGACTGTTGCCGTCTAAAACCATAAACTTCTCCATCAATAACACCTCATCGGTAGATTATTTCCATAAGAAATCAATCCTGCTGTTTGTATTCCCCATCGGTAATCAATATGACCTCCAGCGGGTTTTCGCTGATTAAACACCTGGTTCCCAGGGCTGAAGAATACTGACAAACGCTATCGGCCAGCTTTTTTGCCCATTCTTCCTGTTCAAACCGGGGTTGGGATTCTCTAATTATGACGGGAAGCAGCTTGACTTCAGAGATACCTGAACTTTTCAACTTTATTTCCATTACAAGTCCTTCCCGTGTATGCTGCGACCAGTTTTGATCAAAAATAAAGTTGCCAAGGCTGTAAGCAATTATACCTTTGTTGTATATTTCTACTCCCTGGACCACATGAGGGTGATGCCCGACAATAACATCCGCCCCGGCATCTACCAGGCCGCGTGCCTGCTGACGTTGGATTTCGGTGGGCGACAGAGAATACTCCGTTCCCCAGTGCAGTGAAAGAACCAGCAAATCAACTTGTTCCTTCAGGGATTTTACGTCTTCTATAATAATATCATATTCAAAAGGGGCAACCCCGGGCTGACTTTCAGTTGCTTTTAGCTTTCGCGGGTAATCGTAGCTCCAGAACATGTCAGCCATCTCGGTATAAGCAAGAAAACCAATGCGGATATCGTTAACCGTGGTAATAAAAGGAGTGCGGGACGCAATTATGTCTTCCCCACCTCCAACCGGGGCAATATTAAATTCCCGGAGCCATTTTAGAGTATCCAAAAAGGCCTCAGCATCATAATCCAAGCTGTGGTTATTGGCAATGCTAAGGACATCAAAACCGCATTCCTTAAGTTGGGGCATTACCTCCGGATTTGCCCGCAGCCAAATCCCTTTCCCCGGGAGGGGAGTCCCCTTGGTAGATACAGCACACTCTAAATTGCCAAAAGTCAAGTCAGCCTGATTCAGCCTGGACTCAACTTCCAAAAAAGGGTATTCGCGGCCATATTCAGACATTAAACGTTCAACTTTTCTGGCCAGCATAATATCACCCACTGCTAACAGAATTATTTCTGTTTCCGGCTCAACTATAACCTCCTCTTCTTCCACGGGCTTAATAACAGNNTTCTGGCTTGCTTTCAGCAAAAAAGTCGGACAACCAAAGGTACAGTCCAAAAAAAACCACTATAACGGTGCCCAGCCAAAAAATCCGATTTTTTGACATAATACGCTCCTTAATCAAAAAAATAATAGAAAGCACACTTAATGTAGGTGCTTCCTATTATTTTTGGCTAAAGATAATTAATTTCCTTTTTCTTCAACAATAATATTTATCTTTACCAAAGCTGTTTTTTCTACTGGTGCAGATTTAATCCTGATAATTTCCTGGTCAATTTCGGATATTTCTTGTTTTACCTGCTTTATTGTCTTCACATCTGAGATATCCATTAACAAATCGGAAAGAACTTCTCTCCTGCTTTCCAATTCCTGAATGCAGATATCCTTGCATGGCTCAGAACTAAGAAGGCACTGGCTTAAATTTTCATCTACCACATTTCCAAATCCAAAAACATTATCAATAAAAGAAGCTATAGTACCACATGGAATTGAGGCTACATAGACTTCTTTTGTTCCATCATTGCCGCCCAAAGGCAGCTCTTGAATGGGTACCTTTTGAAAGCTCCCTCCACTTGAAGCAGNNTGAGTCAACTTACGGCGGGCAATTTCTGCCAGATCTACCTTTATATGCACAAAGGGCGGCGCCGTTTCAATCTCTGTACCCGATAAGTCAAAATGACTCCTGCCTTCCTCCGGCACTAAGGCGCCGGCATTAAATATCTCCACATCGCCTTCACCGAAACCGGAATCCTCAGTCGCCCCAGGTGAGCCGCCTCCCTTTAAAACATTAATTTCACGGTGACGATCTGCCTTCTGCTGAGAATCACCTATCCTGGAAGAAGACTCCGGACCGGGAATTTCCGTTCGCTCCTGAGCCATAGTAAATTCTTTATTATCTTTTTCCTTTTCAGGTTCTTTTTGAGACAGAAGCCCTGTCTCACTTTCCTGCAAATTGCCTGCACCCTGGCGGGAGGATTCTTTTACATAGTTAACCCCCGTCTCCTGTTTTGTACCTGGATCCAAAAAAGCCTCGTCTACCTGCAGCTGCATGGGATATAGTCCCAGGAATAAAACCATTAGGACCGCAGCAACAGCTGCCACAGATGCCCAGGAAGGGATAACGAATGATTTTTTATTTATCTTATTAAGACGGTTAATAAGCCTTTCATTAAAACCTTCCGGAAGATCCTCTTCTCCCAGCGCTCTAAGAGCACAAACCAAATTAAGCAGTCGACGGTACTCATCAGCACAACAACTGCATGTCTCTAAGTGCTTTGAAACTTTATTCATTTCATCCTTTTCAAGCATATCGTCAATATATGGCGAAAGGAGCTCTTGAACTTGTTCACAGTTCATCAATTTCCCTCCTTTTGCTTACTTAGACGATGATTTATGTTGTTAAGTTCCTTACTGCCTTCAATTTTATCTCTCAGGGATTTTCGTGCCCTGTTCAACCTGGATTTCACCGTCCCCAAAGAACAGTTTAATTCGTTAGCAATCTCTTCATAACTCATGTCCTGAATCTCACGCATTATAATGACTGTCTTATACTCAGGAGATAATTGATTAATCATGGATTGTAAAAATTCACCCAGTTCCTTGTTTTCAAAAACCAGCTCAGGTGATAGGGACCAATCAGGAACCTCTCGTTTAATTTCTCCTTTTTCGGTAGTAACAGCGCAGTCCAAAGAGTCTTCCGCCCTTCGTGAATTCTTTCTCAAAGCATCTCTGCATACATTGGAAACTACATGATAAAGCCAAGTTTGAAAGGAGGATTCACCCCGAAAACCCTTAATGGATTTAAATACTTTAATAAAAGCTTCTTGGGCTAAATCCTCAGCTTCCTCTTTCCTGCCCATGTAACGATAAGCGATCGTATAAACCTTCTTTTGGTAAGACGCTATCAATTCTTCAAAAGCTGCAACGTCCCCCTGCTGGCACTTTTTAATTAAGTCTTTCTCAAGAATTGAAAGCACTGGATGCTCCTCTCCTAAAAAACCTGCACTATAGCCGGCAAATGTTTCATTAGTACTTTCTTGCTTCAAACCGCAGTTTCCTGTCGGAAAAAGATTAAAGGCTGTTGAAAAACACTCTTGGCAATTAGAATAAATTACAGATGCATCTTACAGACTTTTTTCTAAAAAATAATGACTATATGTGTTACAATGAATAAATTAATTACAAATCTTTTTTTTACGGGGTGAGAAGTTTGCTCCTTCAAGAATCAGAAATAGCATTAAGACTGCTGACTGCCCTGCTTGTAGGCACAATTTTGGGCTTTGAGCGTTCAAAAGCAAAAAAACCTGCGGGAATTCGAACCCACTCTTTAGTGTGCATCGCCTCAACAATGATTTCTATGGTGTCAGCCTATGGTTTCGGTGAATTTATCAGTTCCTCTTCAATATCCATGGATCCAGCCAGGTTAATTGTTGGCGTAATTACCGGTATTGGTTTCTTGGGAGCAGGTATTATCTGGAAGGATTCCAGCCACGGAGATGTGCGCGGGCTAACAACAGCCGCAAATATATGGGCCTCAGCAGGGCTCGGTATAGCTATTGGCCTTGGTCACTATTTTCTGACTTTTGTCACAGTGGCAGTAATGCAGCTTGCACTTAAGACGGCACCGCTATTGATAAAAATAGGGCTTCTTAAACATGATTCTGAAGACAGGCGAGTATTTGACGTTTCAAGGGATTAAAAAANNATTCTTTGAAAGGTGGCTGTGCATGAACTGACGTCCGGCGATTAGCCCTGTCACCACTTAATCGGTCATTGTTGACAGTAATCTTTTGTTTTGGTATTATAAGTGGTGCTATAAAAATCGAATATGCCGAAGTGGTGGAATTGGCAGACGCGCTGGACTCAAAATCC
>LFTO01000038.1:14326-15843 GCA_001513335.1 Clostridiales bacterium DTU086
TTCTAATCCGAAACCCTTCTGTTTTTCCCCGCGCTTGATTATTAGAAAAGTCCACCCCGGAATCCAGCGTGTAAAATTATTTCCGGAGGTGTCAATTAATGCGTGTTAGGGATGATTTGGGAAAGTAAAAACCGGCTTTTGCCGGTGTTTTAGTCAGAAAAAAATGGATTCTGTGTGGAAAGACTTTTAATTCCAGAATTAGGCCCGGGGCAGTTGTTAATCCCGGAAAGAAGGCGGTTTATAAGTCCAGCCTTTTAGTTGTCCATAGGTAAAAAATTGCCTGTAGATATCTAACTCCTCAGTTAGCAGGCTCTTGAACCTTTTCCGCACTGAAGGGGTGCTACTGTTTTGGAAAGCGGCAATGTTTATCGGCAAATAGGATTGGATGCCTTTTAGGATATGCCTGAAGATATACTGGTCCGTTATGGCATCTATAGGCTTGGCTGTACTTTCCCCCGCAGGAGGCCTTGCAGGTAGAGGTAATCCGAATTTTAACATGGTTTCCTCAAGCTCTGCAGCATGCTTTTTGAGCATAGCTTGGCCCATAGCAATAATAGCTTTAAAGTCCGGGTCTTTGGCATAGTTGGCCATATAGCTGGTGAATTCAATGGTATCATATCTGGTGTTCAACCTGCCCCATAGCTGGGCCACCTCCATGATGGTGGGCTTATCCCGTCCCTCAGTTTGGGCATTCTTGTACTCGGGTGAGGTTTGCAACCAGTTTTTGGCCACTCCGAAATCCTGGAACTTTTCAAACATGTCCAGTGCTTCCAGCAAAAACTCTTTGAACATATCTCTCAGGGTTGGCGAATTACATTGCTCAAAAGCCTCCATATGTGCCATAAGAAACCACTGTATGCTGTCAAAAACACGTTTGCAGATGTACAAGTCGGTCATGGATGAGGGGATGTGTTCCGTAATCTTAACATCCGAAGGAGGCCGGGGAGGCATTACAACAGCATGTTCCGCCATTGCTTTTNNTTTTCCAGCTTCCTTGATTGACGGTTAAATTGTTTATGGATGTCCTGCAGCTGCTTGTGTAAATGCTTATCTTCAGCATAGTTCATCATGATCATCAGACTTTCAATCGTGTCATATCTAGCCGCCAATTGGTTCCAAAGATTCCCGGCATCCAGTACCGTTATTTCATGTTCTTTTTTGGCTGCCGGCTTTCCCAAATTTGCCGCCTTGTCAATGGTCGCTGGTATTTTTATATTTTTCACCTTCTTTCCTTTATACACGTTTTTATTATTTCAAGGTAAGAAAAGAATTATTAAACCACCTATTGAAGTGCTGCAGAAATCCAGTTCCCCAAAAGAAACAAACCGGCTTTTGCCAGTATGGGGTAAGAAAGATATAGTATCACTGGTGGGGTGGAAACAATTTACCCAAAAAAAAATGAGCCCTTAGGCTCTACAGCGCTATGGCATCAATAATTACTTGATCAAATAACTAATCTTAAATTCCATATCCTCCAGTTTCTCCTGCAGCTGAGTAACAACCTCATTAAAATTCTC
>LFTO01000038.1:15872-101354 GCA_001513335.1 Clostridiales bacterium DTU086
GAATCCAGAACACCAACAACCGTTCCACAGCGAGCACAATGAACCATGGTCAACCTGTGCTTCAAACCTATTGCCTCTATATTGCTGGCCGAAAAAAACTCGTGTTCGCACTTTGAACATACAGGCTTTGCCACAATACAACCTCCTTTCTCCCTAGTTCTAATAGCAAATACACCAGGTGGGAATGTAACCGGTATCTGTTATCTCTAATATCATAATATCATGACTAAGGGTTTATCTGTCAAAAATAATCAATTTGCATGACAGAAAAACCATTAAAGGAGGGAAATTTATGTTTGTTGGACATATCGACCACTTGGAAGAAATTCCAGTAAGCTCTCCAAACGCAGAAAACGCCTTCAAAAAATTGTTAATCGGACCTGCCGAAGGTTGGGATGGATGGGTAATGCGTTTGTTTACTTTGCGGGACAAGGGAAATACCCCCCGCCATTCACATGAATGGCCCCACATAAATTATGTTATTTCGGGAAGGGGCAGCCTTTACCTGAAAGGTAAGGATTATCCTTTAAGAAAGGGCTCAATTGTATTCGTTCCCCCGGGAGCAGAACACCAGTTTAGTACTTTGGGAAATGAAGACTTTATTTTCATTTGTATAGTACCTGAAAAGGGAAATGTCTGAATTAGGTTCAACCTTTATGCGCGGAAATAATCTCCAGCATTTCCCTGTCACCCACTGCCCCTGTTTCTGCAGCTGTACCTTTGATATACTCGTTCTCCAAGTATGACCAGCACTTGGGAGGTATTATTTCTTCCATGTTGTCCAGTTTGTTGTTTTCTTTCAAAAGATCATAAATCAGCTGCCAGCCACATGACTCTCCATCCCCCGTTTCACACAAACCATCCATGGCCCCTCCACAGGGGCCGTTAACAGAACTCTTGCGGCAGCGGATTACCGGACAAATTCCACCGGTGATATGAATTGAGCATTCATCACCGCACAAATAACAGTTGCCGCAATTGAGGCACCTCTTGGCCTCAGCAACTGCCTGTTCCTTAGTTAAACCATATTGTTCCTCTCTAAAGTCCTCTATTCTTTCTTCGGCCTCCGGTTTTTGAGGAACATGTCTATCATAATCATATACCGGCATCCCTTCAGGAACTGGAAGTTGAAGCTGTTCAAGTGTTCTGTCCTTTCGCATATCAATACCGTTTAAAAAACGGTGTATGGATTCTGCAGCTTCGTGCCCGGCATTAACAGCATCAACGATAGATTTTGGTCCGCTGACAATGTCCCCGCAGGCAAAAATGCCTGACCTCCCTGTCTCCAGGGTTAGGGAATCAACTTTAATAAGCTTGTGATTATCTACTTCGATACCATCAAGGGAATCGAGAAAATAAGTCTCTGCCGCCTGACCAATAGATATGATTATTGTATCAGCTTCCAAAAACACTTCTCCGTCATCAGCATATTGGGGATTAAACCGTCCATTACCGTCAATGATTGATTTAACTTGCTTCATCTCTACACCTACTGCCTTATGCCGGCTGTCTCCTATCACTCTCTTAGGCCCCAGGGAATTATAAATCTGTAATCCTTCCTCGAGTGCATGTTCAATCTCCCAGGAATGGGCCGGCATTTGCCCCCTGGACTCTAAACAAGCTAAGGCAACACTTTTCGCTCCCAGGCGCAGGGCGGTCCTAGCTGCATCCACCGCCACATTTCCTCCTCCGATTACCAATACATTACTGCCAATTTCAGGAGGATATTCGCTTTTTACTCTCCTTAAAAAGTCAACTCCCCAGAAAACCCCGTCATTTTCAATTCCATCAATTTTAAGCATAACGCTCTTTTGGGTTCCTGTAGCAATAAGAATAGCATCATGGTACATTTCCAATTCCCTAATTGTGATATCTTGTCCTATGTCTACACCCAGTCTTAACTCAATCCCAACACTTAAAATATCACTTATATCTTGTTCTACAATTTCCTCGGGAAGCCGGTAGAAAGGTATTGCGGCCCTGATCATACCGCCGGGTTTACTTTCTTTTTCAAAAACAATAACCTTGTAACCCTTTCGTCTTAAATCGTATGCTGCTGTAAGACCAGCCGGGCCGGATCCAATGATTACAACACTGTGCCCCGCCTTCTCCTGAATTACTGGAGCCTGGTTTTCCGCCCTGCCGTAATCAGCAGCCGCCCTTTTTAATGCTGCAATGGATACCGGTTTATCATAATCAGCGCGGTTGCACTCAGTCTCACAGGGGTGGTGGCAGACCCTGCCGCACACCCCGGGAAAAGGCATGCGCTGGCGGATTACATCCAGGGCCTGGGAAAATTCCCCCTGGGCAATCAGTCCCACATAAGCCGAAGCATTTACAGCTGCGGGACAAGCAGATCTGCAAGGGGGATCACCTTCTCTCTTTTTAAATAATCCGACACTAACCGGCGCTATATGCTTCTTATAATTTGCCATGGCAGCCCCCTAAATATCCTGTCGAGCTTGTTTTTATATTGTACTAAAAAATTATGTATTTGTGGGCTGCAATTACACCAATATCATGACCTTGAGTTTATGCTATAATGTTGAACAGAGTCGAAAACTCCACTTTGAAAGGACTGCTTGATATGGATAACGAAACTTACATTTTAGGCCTTTACGACAGTGAAAAATGGTCATTTTTCAATGGGGAGGAGTGGGTTTCAGAAGTACAGGAAGCACACCAGTTGGATAAGTCCTCCGCTTTTGACCTGTGTGAAAAGTTCGCCCAGCAAAATCTCCATGTAGTTGTATTCCGGTCAAAGATTTTCGAGGGGTGCGACTCTACTTTTGACTTTTCGTAAATAAATATTCATTTACTTGGCGTACAGCAATTTGTATCGCATATCAAAAGTGCTATTCTACTACCGTTTTCCTCTTCAGTTATTAATTATAATATCTTGACATCCCATAGCGTTATGGTAAGCTAATAGGGATAAAAATATGGCTGTAAACTTTTATCAAGAGCAGCAGAGGGAAAGGCCCTGTGAAGCTGCGGCAACCTGCCTTCAGGGAAAGGTGCCAATTCCTGCAGGTTATCCTGGCAGATAAAAGCGGTAATTTTCCCCCTCTATATCAGCTGGGGGAATTATTTTGTATTTATTCAAATAGATTTAATAAATTGCGAAGGGGTCTGTCTCTTTGATTGAAATTAAGAATCTAACCAAAATTTTCACCAGCTCAGACGAATCCAAAATTGTTACTGCACTAAAAAACATTAATCTTACAATTGAGGATGGGGAAATTTATGGAATAATCGGAACAAGCGGTGCCGGTAAAAGCACCCTTGTAAGATGTATTAATCTCCTGGAAAAACCGACCTCAGGACAAGTACTTATTGACGGTAAAGATTTAACTAAATTAACAGCTTCTGAAATGAGACGGGAAAGACAAAAAATTGGAATGATTTTTCAGCATTTTAACCTCCTGTGGTCCCGGACTGTTTCAGGAAATATTGCTTTTCCCCTGGAAATAGCTGGTTGTCCAAAGCAAGAAATGGATAAACGTGTAAGTGAACTTTTAGAACTGGTAGGGCTGACAGATAAAGCAGATGCCTACCCTTCCCAGCTCTCCGGTGGTCAAAAACAAAGGGTTGGTATTGCCCGGGCACTGGCTAACCATCCAAAAGTACTGCTGTCCGATGAAGCAACCAGTGCATTGGACCCAGAAACAACCGCATCTATCCTGGAACTGCTGAAGACCATTAATAAGGAGTTGGGGGTTACAATTGTTGTAATCACCCATGAAATGTCTGTTATCAAGGAAATATGTGACCGCGTTTCAGTTATAGAAAAAGCAGAAATTGTTGAGACAGGCACTACCGTTGAGTTATTTACCAACCCCAAAACAGATATTGCCCGGAGGTTTATTAACAGTGTCGTGAAAACTTCCCTCCCGGCAGGGTTTAATGAGAAAGTTTTGTCAGGACTGCTCGTCCGTCTAACCTTTATCGGTGAAAGTGCGGAGAAACCTGTTCTCTCCCAGCTTGTTCGAAAGTTCAATGTTGATGCCAATGTTCTTTTGGGAAGTATCGATAACCTGAAAGATACTACCTTTGGCACCCTTACTGTTGAGCTGCAGGGCAATGAGTCTTCTATCAAGCAGGGAATCGCTTTTCTTAAAGATAAAGGTATCAAGGTTGAGGTGATTCAAGAATGAATGAACTTTTTGACCCATCACTTTGGAGCAATTTAATAATCCCTGGTATATGGGATTCTGTCTATATGATCGTTATTTCTGTGGTCTTCTCTCACATCTTTGGGGTTCCCCTGGGAATTCTCCTGGTAATTACTGAACGGGGGAATATAATGGAAATGAAAGCTCTGAATAGAGTACTCGGTTTCATAACCAACCTGGGCAGGGCGTTCCCTTTCATTATCCTTTTAGTAGTAATTGTCCCCTTTACAAAGTTTGTTGCAGGTACCACAATTGGACCTACAGGTGCAGCAGTCCCACTGACAGTTGCAGCTATTCCATTTGTTGGGAGAATGGTTGAACAATCTTTACGAGAAGTACCATGGGGTGTGGTAGAATCAGCCCTTTCTATGGGTGCCAGCCCCTGGCAGATTATCACAAAAGTACTGCTTCCGGAATCATTCCCTTCTTTAGTGCTTGGTGTTACAATTACTACAATAACCCTTATAGGCTATCATGCTATGGCAGGTGTTGTGGGAGGAGGTGGCTTAGGGGATATCGCAGTCAGGTACGGTTACTATCGAAAAGAAATTGTGGAAATGTGGATTTCCGTAATCCTAATTTTGCTTATGGTTCAAATTTCTCAGACAGTTGGTAATTCACTGGCCAAAAAATTAGACAAAAGGTAATTATTAAAGGAGGCCTGAAACCTGTGAAAAAAATACTGGTAATACTTTTAATCTCGGCAGTTGCAGTTTTTGCTTTCGGCTGCGGTGGTGGGGAAGGAACCGCTGAAGAAGAAACGGTTAAATTAGTTGTTGGAGCAACCCCTGTTCCTCATGCGAAAATTCTGGAGTTTATTAAGCCCATTCTTGAAGAACAAGGTATCGAACTACAAATTCAAGAGTTCACTGATTATGTTCAGCCCAATTTGGCACTGAGCGACGGACAGCTGGACGCCAACTACTTCCAGCACCTACCTTACCTTGAACAGTTTAATAAGGACAACAATACCGATTTAACATATACAGTTTCTGTCCATTTTGAACCCCTAGGACTATATTCACAAACAATTTCTTCCCTTGACGAAATTGAAGATGGGGCCAAGATAGGTGTTCCCAATGACCCGACAAATGAAGCCAGAGCACTTTTGCTCCTCCAAGACAATGGGCTTCTCACCTTAAAAGAGGGTGTAGAGCTTAAGGCTACCAAACTTGACGTTGTTGAAAATCCCAAAAACATTGAGATTATAGAAATGGAAGCAGCTCAGTTAGCTACATCACTTTCTGATATGACTGCTGCGGTCATAAACGGCAACTATGCCCTTGATGCCGGGCTCTCAATCTCTGAAGCCATCGTATCAGAGGGCAAAGAATCAATTGCTGCTCAGACTTTCGGAAACATTCTTGCTATCCGACCTGGAGATGAAGAACGTCCTGAAATTCAAGCTCTAAGCGATGTATTGAACTCAGATGAAGTAAGAAACTTCATTGAAGAACAGTATGCTGAAAGCGGTTTCGTTCCCACATTCTAAGACTAATTTGAACCGTTTTCAAAAATCTTTCTAAATTCTTTTGAAGGCTTGGCTGATTTCTTGTCAAGCCTTCATTCTTTTTGAATCACCCTAAAATCACTGAATATTCTTTGTAATGTCTCCTGAATATGGTAACATATATTATAATGAAACTTTTTATTGGTTAAAATCGAAGGGGGATAATATGGCCAAGAAAAAAAAGTCAGCCCATAGAAAGGAATCTACAAAAAGTCAGGCACCCAAACCAGCTAATAAACCGCCTAAATGGGGGCTGCTTGTTGCTGCTGTTTTGGCTTTCCTTTTAGTTAACGTTGCCCTAACAGTCATGAACAAGCTGGGGGTAGACAACCGTACACTGCAGACTGTTGTAGTAATTGTAATAGCCATTCTTGCAGGTTTAGGAGCCCGTCCCTTAACTTTTGCACTGCAAAAAAGGTTTAGTTCCAATAATAATGATTAACTTATAGTTAAACAAAAAAGCCCAGGGCTGACCTGGGCATTTATATCTGACTTTTTGTATCTGTATCTAAAATTTTTTCTACTCTGAACCTTTTACTTGAAAGTCATCCGGGTTCTTGGCACTGCTTTGCTCCATTTGATTTTGGGCTAACTGTTTAGCAAGCTTCTTTTTCATTTTCTGCTCTTTGCTTTTTGCCACCGCAACCCCTCCTTTCTTTACCGTCCATCTTAATGTTTCCCCAATTAGGAAAAATTAAACACTTTTTCGCCATAAATTCCAAAATTTTAGCAACTTTGAAGGAAAATGTCGTCAGTAATCGAATTAATTGATGAACAATGTTTTTCAGGAGGTTTTATCATGTCCTGTCTTTCAATTAAGGGCACGATGAAAGGTTTAATAATCTGCATTGAGGGAAACACCCTGTTTGAAAATATTAAATCCGAGTTAATAAGTAGGCTGGAAGCAAGCAAGGGATTTTTCAAAGAAGCTCCCTTCTGTCTCTATGGGGATCAAAACCTTCCCTCAGAACAAAGGCAGGCACTTATCGACTTATGTGTCGATAACGGAATGGTACTTGATAACAGTATTGTTTCTGCTATGCCAAAGCAATACAGCCCTAATAACAAAAATACCGATAGTCAGCCAGTTACCGATGACAATCTGGTTATAAACAGGAACATTCGCTCGGGACAAAGGATTATTGCAAAAAAAGATCTGGTTATTGTAGGTAACGTTAACCCAGGAGCCGAGTTGATAGCCGGCGGGAATATAATTGTAATGGGCAGCCTCAGGGGCGTAGCCCATGCAGGCTCAACAGGGAATGAATTTGCCACAATTACAGCACAGGAAATGCAGCCCACTCAAATACGAATAGCCGGTATTGTTGCCTGCAAACCTGACCACGATACTGAAGCACCGGCCCAAACAGAAATAGCGTATATAAAAGATAATAAAATTGTTATTGAGGCGTTCAATAACACCAATAACATATTCCGGGGGAGTTCCAGAATAGCTTGAATTGATGAAGAATAAAAAGTATGCCGTTATTAATAGCGGCATTTTTTTATTTGACTACCACCACCTTTAGCAGGTTGGTTGTCCCTGAAACAGGCACACCGGCTGTAATAACAACCAGGTCTCCTTTACGGATCAATCCCTTGTCCTGGCATACTTCAATCCCTTTTTGAATCATTTCGTCAGTTACTTCCGCCTGTTGTACCTTTACAGGAATTACTCCCCAAGTGAGACACAGATGAGCCAAGGTATCTTCAAAGGCGCTGAGCCCTACTATAGGGGGCTTTGGTCTATACCTGGAAACCATCCTCGCAGTAAAACCCGATACTGTCAGTGTTAATATTGCATCAGCCTGTAAATCCATAGCAATAGTGCAAGATGCGTGGCTTATAGCATCTGTGATGGTCTTGGGGAATTCCATAAGTTTCATCTGAAGCATATCCTGGTAGTTTAAAGCTTCTTCCGTTCGCACTGCAATTCGGTCCATGGTTTTTACCGCTTCCACAGGGAATTTTCCTACTGCAGTTTCACCTGAGAGCATTATAGCATCTGTCCCATCAAATATGGCATTGGCAACATCACTGGCTTCCGCCCGTGTTGGACGGGGATTTCGGACCATGGAATCCAGCATATGAGTAGCTGTAATCACTGGTTTGCCTGCTTGATTGCACTGATTGATAAGTTTTTTTTGTACCAGGGGAACCTCCTCAGGCAAAATCTCCACACCTAAGTCTCCCCTGGCTATCATTACGGCATCAACTACCTGTAAAATGTCGGCAAAATTCTTTACTGCCGCTTGTGTTTCCACCTTGGAAATTAATTGAATGTTATTTGCTCCCTGATCCTCAATAAATTCCCTAATATCTAACACATCTTGCGCTTTTCTGACAAAGGATACAGCAATAAAGTGTACGCCCTCCTCAATGCCCATAATAATATCCTCATAATCTGATTCCGTTAAAGAGGGCAGACTCAAATCAAGTCCCGGAAGGTTAACTCCTTTATGGTCGCTTAGCACTCCCCCATTTACAACTTTACAGATTACCTCATCAAACTCACTTTTTATCACTTCAAGGTTAATCAATCCATCGTCCAAAAGAACGGTATCGCCTTTTTTCAAATCATGGCTTAAAAATTCATAGTTTAGGGGGATGAGTCCTTCTGAACCGAGAACATTGTCTCTTGTTATTCGAACAATGCCGCCTTCCTGGAGTTTAACCTTTCCATTTTTAAATTTTCCGACCCTCAGTTCTGGACCCTTCATATCCAGCATTATCCCCACTACTTTGTTCTCACGAAGGGCTGCCTCTTTGACTTTTCTAATCAAAGCCCGGTGACTGTCCCTGGTTCCGTGAGAAACATTTAATCGGGCCACATTCATTCCCACTCGTATCATTTTTCTTAGAACTTCCAAACTGTCACATGCCGGGCCTAATGTACAGACAATTTTAGTACGCCGCAACATCCATATCCTCCTCACCTGGCCAGGATGCCTGCTAAATCGTATATCTCTAAATCAATGTTGG
Organism: Clostridiales bacterium DTU086; assembly: GCA_001513335.1. Lineage (GTDB taxonomy): Bacteria > Bacillota > DTU086 > DTU086 > DTU086 > DTU086. Next base: position 24,540 of record LFTO01000038.1, read on the forward strand.
TCTCTTGGGAAAGGACATAATCAATATCATAATGAACAATTTTATTGGACTGAATGCCTACCATGCGATTGCTTTTACCTGTAATGAGCAATTCAACTGCCTTTGCACCCATTCTGCTAGCCATAATGCGGTCAAAAGCCGTTGGACTGCCCCCTCTCTGAATATGCCCGAGAATTGTGACTCTAACATCCAGTTGGGTTAATTCCCGGATTTCGCGGCTTATTTCCATAACATCCCCTGCTCCCTCAGCCACAATAATTATGCTGTGGAGTTTTCCCCGATTGTGACCCCGCACTATTTTGCCCACCACAACCTCAATATCGAAACCCATTTCCGGTATTAATATTGACTCCGCCCCTCCTGCAAGGCCGGCAGATAAGGCAATAAACCCTGCTTCCCTACCCATAACTTCAATTACAAAAACCCTTTCATGAGAAGTAGCCGTATCACGGATTTTATTGATGGCGTCAACTACTGTATTGACTGTGGTATCGAAACCAATAGTATAGTCGGTACAGGCCAAATCGTTATCGATGGTTCCCGGTATCCCAATTGTTGGAAAACCCATAGACGCTAAACGGGAGGCTCCCCTGAAGCTCCCGTTTCCCCCAATGACTATTAACCCTTCTATCCCATGTTTGTTTAAGTTGGCAAGGCCTTTTTTTTGCCCCTCCTCCTCAATAAACTGAAGGCTCCTGGCTGTCCGGAGGATTGTACCTCCCCGCTGGATAATATCACTAACATCTCGAGTAGTTAAAACTCTGAAATCCTCATCAATTAGACCGGCAAAACCGCGGGAAATTCCTATAGTCTCTACTCCATGGAAGTTAGCTTTACGCACCACAGCTCTAATTGCTGCGTTCATTCCAGGGGCGTCACCACCGCTGGTCAACAAGGCGATTTTCCGCATAGTTGGTCTACAATCCCCCTTGCTCATCATTTTTGCCGTTTTAGCTGCCAATATTTCAACAACTTTCCAGGACATAGACTAAAAAATCAACTACGAATACCAGATGGGCAATTACTTCTTCTGGCTCTAATTCGCTGCTTTTAATTATGTATTTAGTACTTACTGCCCGGAATTTATTGCTCCGTGATGGGTTAATATTTCTGCTTTTCCGCGAATTTTCATTGCCGAAGTATGTTCCGTAAACTGGGCCACCATAACTTCTCCCTTATCAAGCTTTTCACTATGGTGAAATTTTGTATCTGTACCTCTGGTGAGTCCGATAATTGTGACCCCGTTTTCCAGGGCTTTTACCACTATATATTCATTATTAAAATACCTGTCGTTCAAAGCCATTCCTCATGCCTCCTCATTGGTTAAAAATTTTTTCCTGAGGGATAATTCCACAATCTCAGGAACAAGTCCAGATACACATCCACCGAGAGCGGCCACCTGTTTTATTATGCTTGAACTCAAAAAAGAATACTCCGTTGAAGTGGTAAAAAATATAGTTTCACATTTTTCGGCCATTTTCTTATTCATTGCTGCCAGCTGCATTTCATATTCAAAATCCGAAACAGCGCGCAGTCCCCTAATTATTCCTGCAGCTCCTTTTCTTTCCGCATAGTCAATTAGCAAACCCGAAAAGACTTCTACCGTAACATTTGGATAAGATTGAGTAACATTTATCAGCATATCTTTGCGCTCATCAACGGTAAACAGTGTATCCTTGTTGTTATCCATGGCAATAGCAACGATTATTTGGTCAAATATTGTTGATGCTCTGGAGATAATATCCAGGTGCCCGTTGGTAACAGGATCGAAGCTGCCTGGGTAAATTCCTAATGGCATGTTCACCACCGCCGTAAATAGTATACTGGATAATTTTGCTCACCCTAAATTAATCTTCATTTTCCACCGAGCCAACAGAAGAGTGAGCAATCCTTGCACACGCAGCTGCAGCAACTGCAGCAACCAAGTCATCTGCAAAGGTATTCACATACTCATACTTGCCATCATTAAGCTCCCCGATAATACCATGTTTTGTTTTATCCAGATATCCGAAACTTGTCAAACCGATAGATCCGTAAACATTGGTGATGGCAAGAGCAATTACTTCATCAATTCCGTATAGGGGTTCATCATTTTGAACTATTCCCAGAAGGGGTTCTGGCAGAATTCCCTCTTCGGCAAGGGTATCCAAGGCTAAGCCTGTCAATAATGCATACTGCACCTCTCTCTTCTTCAAAACAACGTGCACTGCCTCGCAGCAGGACTCGAAGGTTAAATTGGGAAAGTATTCTGATTGAAGTTCATATACTATTTCAGCAACCTTCTCTATCGAAACGCCTCTTTCTTTTAGTTTTTGAATCACAAGATCTTTCAAAGGTTTCCCCTCCAAGAATATTCCCCACACCTCATAGTCGCAGCTGCAAGTACCATTTCCTGTTCCTTCGAGAAACCACACATGATTGTCAGCTTACAACAACGTTTTCATTGCCACATAAGAGGGACACATCTGATATTAAGTCCCGGGAAATGCGCACCCAAAACTGTCCGTCAATTCTCAGTATTTTCCCATACCCCAGATCCAGATAAACAGGACTGCCGCCGGGGTACCTGGAAAAAATCCCTTTAAGGGCCATTAAAGTTTTTTCCAATTCTTCACCTTTAGGTAGTTTTATTAACAGATTTCCCTCAATAGGCTGGTCTTCACTGTTTTCAAAAAGAGAATCATCAACTTTTCTGATGGAATCACAAGACAGCTTCACCTCTTCTTCCTGCCGACGTAACGTAGCCTTAACAAGCAAGATGTTATCCGGGTCGAGCAGGGAAACATACTTATTGTATGCTTTTGGAAATACAATTACACCAATACTTCCTGTCGTATCCTCCAATGTTAAATAGGCCATCATCTCCTTTTTCTTGGTAATCGTAGGTTTTACACCTGTTACTATCCCGGCAACGATTACGCTTTCTCCATCCAGAAGGTTATCCAGTTCAGCTATATGGTGGCTTATAAATCTATCTAATTTGGATCTGTAGCTTTCCATCGGGTGACCGCTAATATAGAACCCAAGGATCTCTTTCTCCATGGAGAGTATTTCTGCAGGTGGATAGTCTTCCATGTCTTCGACAGTAATTGTGGGTTCAAAATCGTCAGTCATTATATCAAAAAGGGAAACCTGGCCTAAATCCCTGTCATACTGAAGTCTGTGCCCTGCATCCATACACTTGTCGATAATAGACATCAACTGCTTTCTATTTAAACCCAAAGAGTCAAAGGCACCGCATTTTATCAGGCTTTCAACCATTCTCTTAGTAATTACATGTATGTCCACTCTCTCACAAAAGTCCTGCAGTGACCTGAAAGGACCGTCCTGTCTTGCTTCAATAATAGCATTGATGGCATTTCTTCCTACATTTTTCACGGCAGCCAGGCCGAACCGGATCTGGCCTTCACTTACAGTAAAGTCAACAAGGCTTTTATTGACATCAGGGGGAAGAATATTGATTCCCAGCGCTTTACACTCTTCCATATACAGAGGTACCTTGTCCGGGTTATCCATGATGCTGCTGAGGAGAGACGCCATATACTCTACGGGATAATTCGCTTTTAAATAAGCAGTCTCGTAAGCTATCATGGCGTATGCAGCACTATGGCTTTTATTAAAGCCGTAGCCGGCGAAATGTGCCATTAAGTCAAAAATCTTTCCGGCAGTTTCTGAATCAACACCATTCTTTTCTGCCCCGTCCATGAAGCTTTTTCTCTTATCGGCAATTATTTCGGGTTTTTTCTTACCCATTGCGCGCCGCAGGAGGTCTGCTTCCCCCAGGCTGAAACCGGCAAGTTCGCTGGATATACGCATCACCTGCTCCTGATACAGAATTACTCCGTATGTTTCCTCCAGCAGTGGCTCCAAACTGGGATGAGGATATTCCACTGGGATTTCTCCATGTTTGCGGGCAATAAAATCTTCAACCATTCCGCTCCCCAAGGGGCCCGGTCTGTAAAGAGCGTTAACAGCAATCAAGTCTTCAAGTCTCTCCGGGCGTAGATTTTTTAATATGGACCTCATTCCAGAACTCTCCAGTTGAAAAACACCGATACTGTCACCCCTGGCAAGCATCTCAAAGGTTTTCTTATCATTTAGGGGCAGGTCCTGTGACAAATTTAATTCTATTCCGTAGGACTCCTTGATTCTTTGAAGAGTGTCACCAATTACTGTTAGGGTGCGCAAACCCAGAACGTCCATTTTCAACAATCCCAGTTCCTCAACTGTCCGCATGGGAAACTGAGTCGTGACGCTGCCTTCACTTGTTTTTTGTAACGGAACAAAGGATGTTAACGGATCATGACTAATCACCACTCCGGCGGCATGGGTCGATGCGTGTCTGGGAAGCCCTTCTATAGCCATGGCCATATCTATAATCTTTCTTACAGTATCATCTTCCCTATAATTGCGCTGCAGTTCGGGAGACATTTCCAAAGCCTTTTCAATGGTTATGCCTAGTTCATTAGGCACAAGCTTGGAAATTTTATCTACCTCCGGATAAGGAACACCCATTACTCTCCCTACATCCCTAATTGCAGCTTTGGCAGCCATAGTCCCAAATGTCACAATTTGAGCCACATGATCATGCCCGTATTTTTGGGAAATATAATCGATTATCTCACCCCGACGTTCAAAACAAAAATCTGTATCAATATCCGGCATGTTGACACGCTGGGGATTGAGAAACCGCTCAAAAAGAAGGTCAAAATCCAGAGGGTTAAGATCCGTAATACCAAGCACATATGCTACCAAACTGCCCGCCGCCGACCCTCTACCGGGGCCAACAGGGATGCCTTTGTCTTTGGCATGCTGAATTACATCAGCTACAATCAGGAAGTACCCGGAAAACCCCATTGACTGGATAACATCGAGCTCATACCGTAAACGCTCCAAGACAACCTCATCAGGCTTGGGAAATCTGTCTGGCAGCTTCTTGAAACACTGTTCTTCCAAATAGGAATCCAGTGTATATCCCTCAGGCACCTTATATTCAGGGAGATGTAACTTGCTAAAGTCAAATTCCACAGAACAGCGCCTGGCAATTTCCCGGGTATTCATAATACTCTCTTCAGAAAAGGGGAAAAGTCTGCGCATTTCCTCTTCAGTTTTCAGGTAAAACTCTTCCGTGGCAAATCGCAGCCTGTTTGTGTCCTGAAGGGTCTTACCCGTCTGGATACAAAGGAGAACATCGTGAGCGGCTGCATCCTCCTTGTTCACATAATGCACATCATTAGTAGCTACAACAGGAATCCCTGTCTCCCTGGATATTTTCAACAGGGCTTCATTTACCGGACCCTGTTCCTCTATCCCGTGATCCTGGAGTTCAAGGTAAAAGTTTCCCTGACCAAAAATTTCGTTATACTCCAGAGCTTTAGCTCTAGCTCTTTTATAATCTCCTTCTAAAATGTGGGACGGTATTTCCCCGGCGAGACATGCACTTAAAGCAATCAACCCTTCTGAGTACTTTCGGAGCAAATTAGCATCCACACGGGGTTTGTAGTAAAACCCCTCAATAAACGCCTCGGAAACCATGTGGACAAGGTTGCTGTAACCTTTTTGGTTTTCTGCAAGCAGAACAAGGTGATATTGGTTTTGATCTTTACTGGGCTCACGGTCATGCATAGTCCGTGGAGCTACGTAGACCTCACACCCAATAATCGGCTTAATGCCTTTTTCTTTTGCTGCCTTATAGAAATCAATCACACCGAACATTACCCCGTGATCGGTAATGGCAATTTCCTCAAAGCCCTTCTCAGCAGCTGAGTCTATCAAGTTTTTTATTCTTGCAGAACCATCCAGCAAGCTAAACTCTGTATGAACATGTAAATGTGCAAAGTCTCCCATTGCTGCATCTCCTAGTAAAAAAAACCTTTACTTTTGATATTCCACGGAAATAAGGGTAGTTCCTGTCCCCTGGCAGTTACTTTTTCCCACATCATTGTGGAGGCCGTTTTCTTTGGAGATTGGTTTTGCCTTTTTCCTCATCCAAGACCTCTTGCTCAATGTAGGTCTTTTCACCGTCTGCATCAAAAAATGGCTGGCCCCTCAGGGATATCAGTGGAGCAGAGCCTAAAACATCGCTGGTTTCCTCCTCTATCCGTTTTTTTCTTTTTTTCTGCTCTTTATCCATAAAGACCACCTCCTTTTTCCATATTTAATTATCCCCAACACTGCACCTGTTAATAAATATTTGAAATTTCCGTGGCAATAATAGTGTTAGATACGCATACAGGAGGAAAACAAGATGGGTCGTGAAAGGCGCCTTGAATTAATCCATCAAATTCAATTCTTACGCAATTCCAAGGTAATTTGCTATATTACAGGGGACCGGGAAAACATTAATACCCGGATTGCACCTGATGTAATACGTGTTTTTTACAGACACCTTGAAACCCTTGGCGAAAATGAACGCATAGACCTTTTTCTTTATACCAGAGGAGGCGATGTACTTACTCCCTGGCGTTTAGTAAACCTTATCCGGGAATACACAGAAAATTTTTCACTTTTGGTGCCTTTTAGGGCCTATAGTGCAGGAACATTAATCGGACTGGGGGCCAGTGAAATCGTTATGGGTAAAATGGGTGAGTTGGGACCAATCGATCCCAGCGTTGCCAATGCATTTAACCCACAAGACCCCAGCAATCCCGTTGCAAAAATACCTGTCAGTGTAGAAGATGTATCTTCATTTGTCACACTGGCAATGGAAATTTTCCAGTTAAAAGGGCAGGAACAATTAGAATCCGTATTTACACACCTGGCAAACAATGTACATCCTCTCGCCCTAGGAAATGTACAGAGAAACTATGCCCTTATACGGTCCATAGCCCGGAAACTGCTGCGAATGCATATGAGTGCCGAGGAAGAAGAACTGATAAAAGACATTGTAAACAATTTAACAGAAAAATTGTACGCCCACAACCACATGATTTCCAGGAGGGAAGCCAAGAATGATATTAAGCTTGGAATTGTCCAACCCTCTTTCGAATTGGAAAAGATAATGTGGACTCTATATGAGGAATATGAAAAAGAATTAAAGCTTTCCGAACCCTTTATCCCCTCAGACCTTCTGTCTGAGGCTCAATCACACGTAGAATTTGAAGTGCCGGGAGGAGTAGTGGAAAGCCTATCTGCTCTTGATTATTTTGTCTTTAAAGGTTCTGTATCCTCGGGAGACATCCCCGGAGATATGGTGCCTTCAATAAATGTGAACATGGACAGGCAGTATTGGAAAAGAATAATTTAGAAAAGAAGGTGAACTGATGGCAGAACGAATCAGGCCTCAACGTACTTTTACAGTCTCCAATAACTCCAGGCACAAACCCCTTACTTCCAAAGGGGCGACCCGTGCTCGTGTGTTGACTGGAGACTCCGGGTATGCTGCTGCAGAATTTAATTTTTTGTCCACCCATTTCCCGCCGCCGCTGATTATTATAGAACCTGATGAGGACACCAGCAGTTGGCGATATTAACAGGAATAAAAAAGAGTCCTGCTTGATGAACAGAACTCTTCGAATTATTTAAAGCTTGGCTGAAAACAAACGATCTTTCAGTTATGGCTTCTATTTTTGTCAGTTTCCATTTGTAAAACTGCTTCCTCAATCCGCCTAAGCCTTCTGTGAAATTTCACAAATAAGGTAATAAGCCTATAGGAATAGCAAGCAAAATCACAAAGTTTATGATCGACTAAATAAAGGTATTAAGATCAATTGACACCGTTTTCACCGTCCGAAAAAAACTCTATAACCCTTTCAACTCATGGCGGCCTTTTTCCTGCTAAAGATTTTTTAATTTGGAAGCTATATTCCAGTTTTTCATCTGTTCACTAAAGACTTATTGAGCTGAATGGACAGGAATCCTTCGCCCGCTGAAAGTATTTCCGGTAGTTTTCGAGAAACGGAGTTCCAGCAGACCATTCTTCAATTCTGCCTTTACCCTTTCTAAATCTGCATCGGGAACAACTGAAACAACTCGCATCATCAACCCCTTAGATCTTTCCTGATACCTGTAAGAACATTCCTGTGGGTCAATTGTTAATATTGGTGCATTAATAACAATATTGCGCCCTTCGCTAGTAACCTCCAGTTGTTTATCGTTGATGCCAGGCATTTCAAATATGTAAACAATTTCATCCCTGGTTTCGAAAATGTCCATTTTAGGTATGATAGGATTACCTGCCCCTTCGGGCAGCAGTTGGCATTGAACAGCTGATGACTGATAAGGCCACGCAACCTGGGTATGATACATTCAAAAGCCCCCTATTTATGAAGATTCCCGGGGTTAGTATGTTCATCTGATTATGGTTTATTCAACTACCTTCCCTGCTGCAACACTCCGAACATGTTACTTAAAGCCCCATCTTATTCCTCAGGTAGTGCAAAAAACCCTGATTTCATTGACAAAACGGCAGCTCCGTACTATAATAATACTCGCTGTTGAATTAATGTTTGCCGGGATGTGGCTCAGTTTGGCAGAGCGCTGCGTTCGGGACGCAGAGGTCGCTGGTTCAAATCCAGTCATCCCGACCAAATTATTGAGACGCATTTTATCTTCTCCATGAAGAATAAAATGCGGTTTTTTTACTTTTACCAGGACTTATGCTTTTCAAATTATTGTGGATAACTACGACAGGTTTTCAATACCTGCAAGTGAAGGTTGAAGAAGGCTATCATGAAGCGGGATTACCGGGATACTTGGCCCCTAAAACCCACCTGGCGCAGGGCTTCATATACTACAATCGCCACCGAGTTGGAAAGATTCAAAGACCTGACAGTGTCCAGGGTCGGAATCCTTACGGAAAAGTCCCAGTTTTCATGGAGCAATTCTTCAGGCAGGCCTTCTGTTTCCCTTCCAAAGACAAGAAAATCATCGGGTTTATACGTAATTTCCCAATATAACTTTTCCGCTTTCTTTGAAGTGTAGAAAAACCTGCTGCCAGGATACTGGTTTTTTAACTCTTCCAAAGTATCATAACGGTGTATATCCGCCAAATAAAAATAATCCAGTCCTGCCCTCTTCAAATATTTGTCCCGCAGTGAAAAACCCAGCTGCCCCACCAGGTGCAAACTGCTCCCGGTAGCCACACAGGTACGAATAATATTACCGGTATTTGAGGGTATCTCAGGCTCTACAAGTACAATGTGCATCCGCCGGAACTCCCTTCAACGGTTTAGCTTTTACTGTATTATCTTTATTTATGAGTGTCATTGAATCTCTCCCCTGCGCTCTCGCTGGCCTAAGGAAGGCTGTTTTGAAGAGGGAAAAATCTTGCCAAGGGTGGTTAAATTATTTCCAGTTTAAAGCTTACTACCTGGAAATAACCATTGTTGTCTAAAAAACCCTCAATGGCGCCAAAGGTCCGGTCAATAACATCCTTGTCTTTGCTTACACTGGCTAAACCAAGTGTAGCAGTCTTCCAAACATCATGGTTATCCAGTTCGCACACGGACACATTAAATTTGCTACGCAGGCGCTGTATAACCCCTTTTACAATCCCCCTCTTATCCTTGAGGGAATGAGATGTTGGAATATATATTTCTACAGTACATAACCCTACCACCATAAGTCAAACACCTCTGGCTTGTCCTAATAACAACCACTGAATTTTATTATATCATGGAGATTATATCCTTGGGACTAGAGGGTTCATTGAACTTTAGACCTCTTTTTGGTATAGTATCTCTAACCTGTTTTTCGTAATAATCGGCTTCATGGGAGAGGAAGTGTAATAATGGGAAAAAATTTGGCACAAAAAATAATTTCCAACCATCTTGTGGCGGGTACTATGTCCGTTGGCGAAGAAATCGCTCTGAAGATAGACCAAACACTGACCCAGGATGCCACCGGAACCATGGCCTACCTACAATTCGAGGCTATGGGGATTCCTAAAGTAAAAACCGAGCTCTCCGTCAGTTACGTAGATCACAACACCCTTCAGTCCGGTTTTGAAAATGCCGATGACCATAGGTTTTTGCGTACAATTGCTTCAAAATACGGCATTTATTTCTCCAGACCAGGTAATGGAATTTGTCACCAGGTGCACCTGGAAAGGTTCGGACAGCCAGGGAAAACCCTCCTTGGCTCGGACAGCCATACGCCTACAGGCGGTGGTATCGCCATGCTGGCAATTGGTGCCGGGGGATTGGATGTTGCAGCAGCTATGGCAGGAATGCCTTTCTATTTGAATATGCCTGCAGTAGTAAATATCCGGCTGTCGGGCAAGAGACAGCCCTGGGTTTCGGCAAAAGACGTTATTTTGGAAGTTCTCCGCAGGCTAAGCGTCAAAGGCGGAGTAGGCAAAATCATGGAATATTCGGGAGATGGAGTTGCCGATTTATCTGTACCTGAAAGAGCAACAATAACCAACATGGGTGCAGAACTTGGCGCTACTACCTCGATATTCCCAAGTGATGAGCACACACGTCTTTTCATGAAATCCCAAGGCCGGGAAAAATACTGGATACCATTGGAAGCTGATGCAGATGCAGAATACGACAGTGTAATTGATATTGATTTATCCACCCTTGAACCTATGGCCGCCAAGCCACACAGCCCCGATGCCGTGGACACTATACGGAATATCGGTCCTATCAAGGTGGATCAGGTTGCTATCGGAAGCTGCACCAATGCTTCATATACTGACCTCATGCGTGTAGCTGCCATATTAAAAGGGAAAAAAGTTCACTCCGGCACAGATTTGGTTATATCTCCTGGTTCCCGCCAGGTTTTGGAAATGCTGGCCAGAAATGGGGCACTGGCAGACATGGTCTCTGCCGGGGCAAGAATTTTGGAAACTACCTGCGGGCCGTGTATAGGTATGGGGCAAGCACCGTCATCCGGCTCCGTATCAGTCCGCACATTTAACCGGAATTTCAAAGGACGCAGCGGAACAGCCGATGCAGAGGTTTACTTGACAGGCCCAGAGACAGCAGCTGCAACGGCTATTTTCGGCGTATTGACGGATCCCAGAGATTTAGGTGGTTTTATAGAAATAGAATTACCGGAGAACTTTATTACTGATGACGAAATGATTATAGCACCATCTAAAGAACCGGAGACTGTTGAAGTACTGCGAGGACCAAATATTAAGCCGTTACCGGTGAGAAAAGAACTGCCGGAAACCCTGTCAGGCAGTATACTCCTCAAATTAGGGGACAATATTACCACAGACGACATTATGCCGGCAGGGGCAAAAATTCTGCCTTTAAGGTCTAATATTCCAGCTATTTCAAAATTTGTTTTTTCCAACATCGACCCTTCATTCCCGGAAAGGGCCCTGCAAAGGGGTGGAGGTTTCATTGTCGGCGGACATAACTATGGTCAGGGCTCCAGCAGGGAGCATGCCGCATTGGCTCCAATGTACCTGGGCATAAAGGCAATTATCGCCAAGTCATTTGCCCGTATCCACAGGGCAAACTTGATTAATTTTGGGATACTACCCTTAACTTTTGTAGACGAAACTGACTGGGAACAAATTGATTCCGGCGATGAACTGGTTATAAAAAACGCACCGCTTAATCTTGCCGGTGATAAATTGGTAATTGAAAATGTGACCAAGAATAAAATGTTCCAGGTGAAACATGGCCTTTCAAAAAGGCAGATAGACATAGTCCTATCGGGCGGGCTGCTGAATTATATTCGAACAAGTGTAAAATAAAAAAAAGACACAAAAAAATCCCCATTTCCAGAAGGAATGGGGGTTTTTTTGCCTTGCATCCTGAATAGGTACTAAAGTTTTCACAAAAAATAAGCAAAATAATCATTATTGGCCGGAAAACTTTCGTTCATTTATGCACCTCAGGAGATCATTTATGAATGAAAACAGTATTACTGATTTTGTTCAAAACCTGCGAGCTATTCTAAATAATACGGAAGAAAAATCAACTGAAAATTGTTCCAACTACCTTGATTTAGGAGAGAACAACCAGTGCAGTCTGGAACAACTAGAGCTTTCCCAACAAAGTTTACCCAAAGACAACCCCATACACCTTGCTTTTTCACAAATTTTCCAATCGCTTCGCAATAATCATTTTGACCGGGTAAAACTGGGTCTTAATGAAATAATTCAGTATTACCTCCTGAATTCCGGAGAAAATCATTTGGGTAGATTCAGTAAGGAAATTCTTGAGCACATTTACCTGATTGTACTGTATTTCACCCACGAGGCATTTCCATTTGACCGGTACTTTTTTAATTACTTAACAAAATGTTATCAATCGGCCTGCAGTTTTTTGTTATCAGGGCACAAGAACGCAGAAATCCAACTGTTTACGGACCATATTGTAGCTGTAGGGAAAATTGTCTCTCAAAAGCAGATGGATACATGCGGTATCCATCTGCTGTTAAGAAATATTGAGACATTTGCAATGGAAAATCATTTAATGGATCTGGCTGATAAGGCAAGAAACAGCCGCCACACACTGGAAATATAACCATGTTTGAAAGGAATCAAGTATGCTGCAAAAAGAACAGTACCTATTTATTATTATCAGTATCGGTACCGGCCTACTAAGCCTTCTAGGTTCTGTAGGTATTTTTATTTCATTGATCGTTCAGCGAAAAGTTGAACGTCTCCAAGCAATTCTTGAAGAGTTGATTGACCTGGCATACATGGAGGAACAGAATCTGACAGGCACCATTTACCGAATTGTACAAAAGTATCAAATGCACTACCTGCTGCCCAATGAACCTGTAAATACAATAATGTACTATATAGATGCCACTATTTCTTTGGTTGTCCTTATCTGGGTTTTACTCCACCTTTTTGTAATCTCCCGGTCAATAACATTGGAAACTATCCCTCTTTTGTTGCCATTGTTAGGCGCTATTATTATCTTAATTTTTTTCAGGAAACTCCTTAAATATGCAGTTAGCCCTTTAGACAACCCCCTGTTAAGCGGCATTATTCCGCCCCCAACAAGGTTAAGAAGCATTTCCTTTTTATCCGGATATGTAAATGTTTCAGTAAAAGCCCTACTTAAGCAGGCCCGGTTTAATTTATTTATCGAAAAAAAAGGCGACAATTTAGCGAGCATTATCCTTAAAGAAGAGCTTTCCTTTGATGATTTCTTTTACTTCATCACCGTTGGACCACAGGAAAACCCTTTATTTTTGGGCTTTGGAAAAATATTGTTTTCTTTTGACCCAGATACAATAACCGGAAAACCGACTCCATTACAGCATAACATCAATGTCCCTCTGGGACTTAGCAAATGGGACAAGTTTAAGGACTCAGAGATTGAAGCACACTTTCTGTTATTTCCCTACAGCGAAAAAAACCCAATAAACAGCACCTTCCTTCTCACCAGACAAAACAGCTACTATTTTTCCTTGAATAGGCCGGAAACAACAATTCTTGATGGCGTTGTTTACAAATTTGAATGCGGAAAACTTGTAATTTTGGAAAATAAGGGCTTCCCACTGATGGAATCAGTAAAGCAATTTTTTGAAAACAAAAATGAACGTTATTATTACCCTGATCCATTAACCAGAAAAGCCGTCAGAACCTGTAGTGAAGCGGCTTATATAGATTGAAGAGCGTTTCTATGTACCTACATATTATTTTGGACCCACCATTATAACGCTATATTTTCTGGACATACTAAAAGATATGGAACCGGGGCAATTTCTAATCTTCCTCATCGCAATTACCCTTTTACCTTGAATAAACAATATAATTGGTAAAGGAGTTAAGAATATGTCCACTTTTCTTCTGGTGACCGGAATCATTGTTGCGGTCTCTACACTAACATTTGTCTACTTAAGAAAACAACAACGTCAAAAGCAGAACCTTAAACCGGAGGTTTCTGAAAAGGAGGGGATTGAAAACCTTGACTTCCCAATCAGTTACGGAAAAAATCAGGTTACCCTTCTGGTGCGGGATCCCGATTGGCTTTTTGCTTATTGGGAAATTACTGCTACCGCTCAATCCGAATTCTCAAAACAATTTGGCAATGCCTGGAGCATTTCGAAACCAACGCTTAGGGTTTATGACGTTACAAATGGAACCCCTCAAATATATTACGATATACAAATTCAAGACTACGCTGAAAGCTGGTACATTCATGTGGGAAAACCTAATCACACTTTTTTTGTTGATCTGGGCAGAATCTTACCCGATGGACGATTTTATTGTATTGCAAGGTCTAATATAGTAACCACTCCCACTAACCGCGTTTCGGATATCATTGACCCCAACTGGCTGCCGAACGAAGCTGTTTGGAATGCTTTAAGAGCCCAGGAACTGGATGTCTTAAGTTCCTGGGGATTATTTGAAAGGGAGTGTGACTGATTGGAAAAAGGATACTTGAGCCTTGTACTTCACGCCCACTTACCCTTTGTGCGGCATCCCGAAGACGAAAATTTCCTTGAAGAAAAATGGCTTTACGAAGCAATCACTGAAACGTATATTCCCTTGATTTGGGTTTTTGAGAACTTATTAAATGATGGGGTTAAGTTCCGGTTAACGATTTCCTTAAGCCCACCCCTTATAGCTATGTTAACGGATTCCCTGCTCCAGCAGAGATATTTGAAACACCTTAACAAACTCAGGGAACTTGCCGCAAGAGAAGTATCGCGGACAAAGAAGGAACAACATGAGGTTCACCAGTGCGCCCTGATGTACCAAAACATGTTTGAAAAAGCATACAAGACTTTCCATTACGACTACCAGGACAACCTTGTCCAAGCTTTCAAAAAGTTTCAGGATCACGGAGTTCTTGAGGTAATCACCTGCGCAGGAACTCATGGTTATCTCCCCCTGTTGGGAATCCACCGGGAGACAGTACGGGCACAAATCAACCTGGCAGTAGACTATTACCGTGAGTACTTTGGAAAAAATCCTGAAGGAATGTGGCTGCCGGAGTGCGCTTATAACCCAGGAGATGATAAATTTCTTAAGGAAGCGGGTATAAAATACTTTTTCGTTGATACTCATGGGCTGCTTTTCTCCACACCCAGACCAAAATACGGCATCTATGCACCGGTAATATGCCCTTCCGGGACTGCAGCTTTTGGGAGAGATATGGAATCCTCGAAACAGGTGTGGAGTGCCAATGAAGGATATCCCGGAGACTTTGATTACCGGGAATTCTACAGGGACATTGGTTATGACCTTGATTATGATTATATTAAACCCTATATTCACCCAGATGGAATACGAACGGACACAGGGTTAAAGTATTACAGGATTACCGGGAAAAATACCGATTACAAACAGCCATACATACCCCATCATGCAAGAGAGAAGGCTGCAATCCATGCGGGCAATTTCATGTTTAACCGGGAAAGACAGATAGAGTATCTCTCAAGACACATGGACAGGCCGCCTATTGTTGTATCTCCTTACGATGCGGAATTATTTGGCCATTGGTGGTTTGAAGGTCCCATGTGGCTGGAATTTCTGATTAGAAAAATTACTTTTGACCAAAATATCATTGAACTAAAAACACCCGGTGATTACCTGGAAGAAATCCCGAATAATCAACCAAGCCAACCGCCCATGACAAGTTGGGGATACAAAGGGTACAACGAAGTCTGGCTGGAAGGCAGCAACGACTGGATCTACAGGCACCTGCATAACTGCGCAGAAAGAATGATTGAATTGGCAAATAACAACAGCGGTGGCGAACCGGAACTAATCAGACGCGCACTCAACCAAGCAGCAAGGGAAATCTTTCTTGCCCAAGCAAGTGACTGGGCTTTTATTATGAAAACGGGAACTATGGTAGACTACGCAAGGAAGCGGACAACAGACCACGTTTCCCGGTTCACCAAGTTATATAAGGAAATAAAAGAAAGAACCGTTGATGAATCCTGGCTTAAAAAGTTGGAGGATACAGATAATATATTTCCAAAAATAAATTACGAAATCTACAAAACGGTTTGATTATTTCGGTCTCTGAGGGCTTTTCTGAAGGAACCGATACATGATTAGGTGTATTCGAACCCTCCAGTTAATCTTTGCAGCCAATCAACTGGAGGGCAAATTGTTCTATGATTGGGAAGCGTTATTGTTTTTTATTTTGGGAAGCATTATTGTTTTTTACGATACAGTTGATTTTTTCCAGGTACATATCCGTTAAAGATTCAGCTATTTCCTGTGAATAACCCTCGCCATATATATTGTAAAGAGGTTCCTCCGCATCCGGCAGAACTAATGCTGACCCCTGGTCATGATACACTTTAATCCCATCCAGCAACTCTACTTGATTATCCTGCCCTTCATCAATCAAAGTCCGCATTACCGTACCTTTTGTTGTCCACGGGCACTGGATCTCTTTTACACTGACATGAAACTTAGGAATTTTATCTATTAACTTTGATAGACAGACTGAATACCTTAACAGGCAGTCAATCAACTTTACAATGGTATATACTCTGTCAAATTCCAAAAAGAATTGCAGGCAGCTGGGGTTGTTTAACTTATTGTCCTCCTTCACCTTTGCTTCCAGTACAGACCTGGCTGCAGTTTTTGTTCGAATCACCTCACCCCCGAAAGTATGAGCAATATCTTCCACTGCTTTTGGAACCGTGACTGGCGCCACATAACGCCCTGTTTTATTGTGCATAAAGTAAACCAGGGACAATAATACCGTTAAAAATTCATTTTGTATCACTGTGCCCTTTACATCAACAACGGCTAGTTTTTCTCCGTGTCTGTCCAAGACGGCACCAAAAAGAGCATTGGTCTTGGCCACAGTTTCGGATACGGAACAAAAAATATTGTCAAGGTTTTCAGTACTTTCCTGGTACAATTCCTCCTTTACCTCGTGTACGGTAACTCCTAACTTTTCAAACAGTAGGTTTAAGGCAGCCTCAGCGGGATTACCACGGGTACAAAGAACAATTTCAGGGTTGTACTTCCAAAAATCTTCAACAATTCCCTGCTCCAAAAAACTTAAGTAAGCAGATACGAAGTCAGGAGTACTGAGGACATAATTGATATCCTGCCCGGAAGCTCTCCTAAAATCTTCCCGGTGGAAAAAGTTTTCTATTTTGCGTTCGGTATCTCGGCCAATATCTATACCCTTTTCATCAAAAAACTGTATCTTTAAGCGTTGGCCGTCCTCTGAAATAGTTTTAAAATACACTCCGCCGTCCGCTCCTAAAAAACCAACCCCAAACCGGTGTAGCGGAGTTGTTAAAGGCCCGGCCTCGTATACATTGACTCCCGTGGAAAGTAGGCCTGATACAAAAGCATCTTTAATCATTTCCGCTCCAGGTTGTCCATCGGAACTAACCAAAACCCGTTGTGAGGGCGATAATGTTCCACCATAGGATCCTCCGAGCCTGGCAGCGCACTCAGGTGTAAAATCCACATTTATCTTTCCAGGCACTCCTTCCTTCCCAAAAAGGATTTTTCCGCATTTACTGTTCCAAATAATGCTTGAATTTACCTGAGTATCTCTCTCCACAACTTTGTGAGGCCATATTTTGATTTCAGGCTTCACTACGGAGAAACTCCCCAATTTGCAGTAATCCCCTACTACCGCCCCTTCAAATAGGGAAACATTGCTGCCCGTAGTCACATGCTGACACAATACAGCTCCCCTTAAAGCAGATTGTTTCCCCAGGAGACAACCTTCCCAGACAATGCTGCGTTTAATTGAGACTCCCTGTTCCACAATTGTATTTTGACCAATAACAGTGTATGGTTCAATTTTTACTCCGGGACCAATTCTGCAGCTATTGCCAATTACTGCAGGGCCAACAACTTCAGCGTCAGGATCAATGAATACGTCAGTCCCAACCCATACTCCTGGGGCAATCTCATTACCTGCGATTTCCTGATTGACTTTCCCTGACAGCATATCTATATGAGCCTGCCTGTACTGTTCAATATTGCCAATGTCACACCAATAACCTTCAGCAAGGCACCCATATAGAGGTTTTTGTTCTTCGAACAGTTTAGGAAAAAGGTTTTTGCTAAAATCGTACATGCCCTCGGAGGGGATTTCCTGAAGGACCTCCGGCTGCATAATATATATTCCGGTATTCACCTGATCGCTGAAGACTTCACCCCACCCGGGTTTTTCTAAAAACCTCCTTATACGACCGTCACTTTTTGTTATCACAACCCCATATTCCAGCGGAGCGTCTACCCGGGTAAGTACCAAAGTTGCCAGAGATTCAGAGTCAAAATGAAAATCTACCGCTTTTGATAAATCAAAATCGGTAAGAGCATCACCGCTTATTACTATGAATGTATCGTCCAGAAATTCTTCAGCATTTTTTACACTGCCTGCAGTTCCCAATGGAACCTCTTCTACAAAATAATGCAGGTTTACCCCCCACTGGCTGCCGCTGCCAAAGTAATCCTTAATATGACCGGGAAGATATTGAAGAGTAACGGCAATATCGGTTATGCCGTGATTTTTTAAGAGTTCAATTGCATACTCCATTACCGGTTTGTTAATAAGAGGCGTCATAGGCTTTGGACGGCCACAGGTTAACGGCCTTAGTCTCGAACCTGAACCACCAGCCATAATTACTCCCTTCAAGTCAATTTCCTCCTTCCCTATGGTTGTTAGTTAAAATTCGGCTACCCACCAAATCGTATTCACCTAATCTTGAATCCACTTCCCCTATTTTTGTTTCTGCCATTCTCTCAGGGGCTTCATATCTTGAGGTAACAAAAGACATAGCATAATCCCACACCCTCGGTTTCTTTCTTTCACGGGACCAAGGGCTTTTTTTGTATTCTCGAAGAACCCTTTCATATAGTGCAATTGTATTGTTAGCTATTGCCCGCCAGTCATAAACCTTTGTAACAAGCTTCTTTGCTTTATCTTTTATTTGTGCAGCATATACCTCATCTGTCAGCAGACGGATAATATTATTAGCTAAAGAGTTGGCATTGCCGGGATACGCTTTCATTCCGTTTTCCCCATGAGTTACTATTTCAGACAACCCACCGGTGTCAGATACTACTACCGGTGTCCCTGCAGCCATTCCT
This sequence comes from Clostridiales bacterium DTU086, assembly GCA_001513335.1. Taxonomy (GTDB): domain Bacteria; phylum Bacillota; class DTU086; order DTU086; family DTU086; genus DTU086. Next base: position 43,495 of record LFTO01000038.1, read on the forward strand.
TCCAGTGCCACAATACCAAAAGGTTCATAGAGGCTGGGAAACACAGCTACCGAAGATACTGCATAGAGTTTGTTTCGAGTTTCATCGTCAATATAACCAGTAAACAATATCTTATCTCCCAATCCCGTCGTTTGGGCTCTATGCTTCAGTTCCCCTTCCATGGGGCCTTTTCCCGCAATAACAAATTTAGCATCAGGGAATGCTCTGATAATTGCAGGAGCACTTTCAATTAAAACCTGAACCCCTTTTTCCTGTACTAAGCGTCCTACAAATAGCACTATCTTTTCGTAGTCAAAAGCAAATCTATTTTTAAATCCTGGCTCTATTTGGAGGTTTTCAAAAACCCTGGCATTTACACCATTGGGAACGATGTCTATTTTATCCCCGGGCGCATTAAAAAGACCTATAATTTCCGATTTCATATGTTTGCTGCAGACGATTATCCGCCATGCTTCGTAAGCCAACCACCATTCTACGCTGCCAATATATCTCTGGTGCTCATTGTGCAGCCCATTATTTCGCCCGGCTTCCGTTGCGTGTATTGTTGCAATCAGGGGAATATGGTAACCATGTTTGATCGCTGCCCCAGCAAAAGCTGTAAGCCAATCATGAGCATGTACAATATCAAAAGTTCCCTGGGTACGGAACAATCCTGCCACAACTTCCTGCATTTTTACGTTAAGCTGCAAAACCCAGGTCACAAAATCCGGTGTATTAACTGGATAAGGCTCAAACCTATGTAGATGAACCCCTCCGACTATCTCATATTCAGGAGTATCCTCCGAACCAACGGTTACCACATGAATCTCGTTGTTTGTCTCTGCTAGAGCTGAGGAAAGATCTTCAACATGCCGGGCAAGTCCCCCCACACTTCTTGGTGGATACTCCCAAGTCAGCACAAGAACTTTCACTATTAAACTGCCCCTTTCTATTTATTTTTTTCTGCCAATTATCTCCTTAATCTATTGTTTCAAAATTGACTTTTTTTATCCCACGGAACCCCAAGAATAAATCTGTTGGAAAAAGAACATCCTAAAAAAGACTTTTAACGATGGAGGTTGCCAAGATGCCTGAATTAAGACAAGATCCTCTTACCGATACATGGGTAATTATTGCCAGTGAGAGAAGCAAAAGACCCTCCGATTTTGCATCCAAAAAGGAAGGGAAAAAGGATTCGGGCAGCTGCCCATTCTGCCTGGGAAACGAACACATGACCCCACCGGAAATCCTTGCTTATAGAGAAAGGGGACAATCAAATACGGACGGTTGGTCTCTTCGCGTAATTCCTAATAAGTTCCCAGTTCTTCAAAATGAAGGACAGGCTGACAAAGATACAATAGGATTATATGAAAAGATGCACGGCGTAGGTGCCCATGAAGTTATTGTTGAAACACCTGACCACAATAGGCCTTTGGGCGAAGAATCAGAAGAACATATTTTTGGAATTCTGAAGGCCTGGCAATCTCGCTATCTTGACTTAAAAAAAGACCCGAGAATTCAATACACACAGCTTTTTAAAAATCATGGGGCTGTAGCTGGGGCTTCTTTGTCTCACCCACACAGCCAGCTTATTGCCACACCTTTAGTTCCCAAAAATGTGATCGAAGAATTAGAAGGCATAGAGCGTTTCTATAAAAAGGAAGGCAAATGTTATTTTTGTGAAAGTGTAGAGTTTGAAAAGAAAGACCGTGCCAGAATTGTTGCCGAAAACAATGCCTTTATTGCTTTTTGCCCCTATGCGGCCCGCTTCCCCTTTGAAACCTGGATTGTACCTCACAAACATAGTGAGTATTTTGAAGAATCTTCAGATGAAGAGTTAAGGTCTCTGGCTTCAATTCTTAAGCGCACAATCTCCAGCTTATCTCAAGCCCTGGAAGACCCGCCTTATAATCTAGTTGTTCACAGTGCCCCTTATCGCATGAATGAAGGCCAGCGTTACCACTGGCATATAGAAATTCTGCCGAGACTAACTATTGTTGCAGGATTTGAGTGGGGAACCGGTTTCTACATCAACCCTACTCCACCAGAATCAGCTGCAGGATATTTGCGCCAAACTCATTAAGAGACGGAAAGAAGGAGGTTAATCATGCAGGAAAGGCTCAAGATATTACTGGTATCCTCGGAAGTAGATCCATTTGCAAAAACCGGCGGTTTAGCCGATGTGGCTGGGTCCCTGCCTAAAGCCCTTGCCAGGCTGGGACACGATATCCGAATTATTATGCCCCGCTACAAACAAATAAAAAACACAGAATACCTGAATGATATGCCTGTGGAAATGGACGGCCACCTAGAAACAGCAATTGTAAGGCAAGCAATGCTCCCCGTTAAAGGAGGAGAGGCAGATTTAAGAATTCCCGTATACTTTATTGACAACTACAAGTTTTTCTACAGAGAGGGTCTATATGGGCATATTGATGACGGCGCACGTTTCAACTTCTTTACAAAGGCTGTTCTTTCTGCTCTGCCAAAACTGGATTTCAAGCCAGACGTTATTCACTGTAATGACTGGCAAACTGCAATGCTCCCACTATTCTTAAAAGTAAAATATGAGGACGAGCCCTTCTATAAAAATACTGCCACCGTATTTACCATTCACAATTTGCAGTACCAGGGACGATTCCCAAAAGATGTTCTGATTACATTAAACCTGCCCGAAAAAAAATTCTTTACTCCGGACCAGTTGGAGTACTGGGGACAGGTAAACTATATGAAGGCAGGGATTCTTTATTCCGATTTAATAAACACAGTGAGCGATAAATATTCCCTGGAAATCCAAACCTCCGAATTTGGTGAAGGATTAGACGGCCTGCTGCGCAAACGGGCCCAAGACCTTTATGGGATACTGAACGGAATTGACTATAATAATTTTAATCCCGAAACAGATGAGAGGATTTATAAAAACTTTAGTCTTGCCACTATTGAAGACAAAAGGGAAAACAAATACGCTCTCCAGGAAGAACTTGGACTTCCTAAAAAAGATGTCCCTATGATCAGCCTGATTTCGCGCCTTGCTTCCCAAAAAGGTCTTGACCTTTTAGCCAATGTGATCAACGACCTTTTGGAAACAAATGTACAATTTGTACTCCTCGGAAGCGGTGAAGACAGGTACCAGCATTTCTTCAGCGAGTTAAAGATTCGCTACCGGGATAAAGCTGCCATCCACATTGGTTTTGATGCAGACCTTGCCCAGAGAATCTATGCTGCTTCGGACATATTTCTAATGCCCTCCAGGTTCGAGCCATGTGGCCTGGGACAGATGATAAGCATGAGATACGGGACTATACCGGTAGTACATGCTACCGGCGGATTGGAAGATACGGTTATCGACTATCACCAGGATAATGAACGGGGAAATGGTTTTTCATTCACCCATTATTCAGCCGTTGAACTTTGGAAAACTATCCAGCGAGCTGTAGGACTATACACCGACTATCCGGATCAATGGCGGCAGCTTGTAACCAATGCCATGAGGTCTGACTTCTCCTGGAAAAATTCTGCTGAAAAATACGTCTCTTACTACCTTAGAGCCATAACGAAAAGGCGGGAAAACGCTCTGGAAAGAACCGGTTAAAAAGAGGTACTCCCCGGGTTAGTTCCCGGGGAGTATATTTATACCCTTGTACCATCGTGGATCTCAAAACTCCAATTGATCCCGTTATTGTTATCCCAGTTATTGGCACTATCCTTAAAGCAGATGTTTAACCTTGAAGAATCATTTACAGTAAATTTCTTTACCCAACCCCTTTCGGTCTTATCCATCTTAATACTCTGTACATTATTCCAGGCGTTGGACGAACCATATCCGCAGTGCAGATAAACCTGGTCTGCGCCGGAACTGGAAAGCAAACCGTTATAAAGAATGGTGATTTCCTCTCCTGCGGTAATTGGCACAGGGTCAACCACTACCCCTCCTGGATACATAGCATCTCTCATGTTTGCCAGTCTTTCTTCGCGCCCCCCAAACCGGGAATGTTTTGTGTGATGTGACAATTATCTCCCTCCAATACTTGATTATTTAACAATCATAGTATTGGTTTGAGTCAGACAGGTTATGCAATGTAAAAATGGCTAAACTAATTAGAACTGTCTCAGTTTGAATTTTTATTCGGAAAGCTTCTTAAGAAGAATATCATTGACCAATTGGGGATTAGCCTTGCCTTTTGTCTCTTTCATCACCTGACCAACCAGGAACTTCAAGGCCTGTTTTTTACCACTGCGATAATCTTCAACAGATTTAGGATTGTTCTCCATTACACTGGCGATTATGCCTTCCAATTCACCGCTGTCACTTATCTGTATCAAGTTTTTCTTCTTGATAATAGCATCAGGGGTTTCTCCTGTATTAAACATCTCCTCAAAAACCTGCTTGGCAATTTTCCCGCTGATTGTTCCTTCCTTTACAAGTTCGAGAATTCTTATCAAGCCCCCCGGTGTTACAGGGGAATCATTAAGCTCCATATTGTTTGCATTTAACAACCTCATCAATTCTCCCATTATCCAGTTGCTAACTTCTTTTGGGTTGCCGAATTTCTCGACACAGGCTTCAAAAAAATCAGCCAACTTCTTGGAACTGGTGACTACTCCGGCATCGTATTCGGGCAGTCCGTATTCCTCTACGAAACGCTTTTTCCTTTCCAGTGGTAATTCAGGAATTGTCTGGCGAATACGCTCAACCCATTCAACGTCAATTACCAAAGGAACCAGGTCCGGCTCAGGCAGGTAACGGTAATCATGAGCATCTTCCTTGCTTCTCATAGTTTCAGTTATTCCCCTGGCTTCATTCCAGGACCGGGTCTCCTGAACAACCTGCCCCCCTTCCTCCAGGACCTCGATTTGCCTTTCAATCTCATACTCAAGAGCACGTTGCAGAGCACGGAAGGAATTCATGTTTTTGACTTCTGTCTTTGTTCCTAATTTCTGACTGCCTTTGGGGCGAACGGACACATTGGCATCACATCTTAAAGATCCTTCCTGCATCTTGCAGTCTGACACATCCGTGTATTCCAGAATAGCCTTCAGTTGGTCCAAATATGCCCTGGCTTCCTCAGGTGAACTCATATCAGGTTCAGATACAATCTCGATCAAAGGAACCCCTGTGCGGTTATAGTCAACAAGGGAATAATCTGCCCCGGTAATGCTGTCACCTGAATGGACCAGTTTTCCTGCATCCTCTTCCATATGCAACCTGGTTATCCCAATTCGTTTCTGTCTGCCGTCAACATCTATGTTTAAATATCCTTCCCTGGCTATAGGCAGATCGTACTGGGATATTTGAAAGTTCTTGGGGAGGTCGGGATAGTAGTAATTCTTCCGGTCAAATTTACTGAATTCGGCTATTTCACAATTTAAGGCCAAACCTGCCTTAATAGCTAAATCAACAACTTTTTCATTCAATACCGGGAGAGTCCCTGGCAGCCCTAAACAGATTGGACATACATGGGTATTGGGTTTCCCTCCGAATTCAGTAGTGCAGAAACAAAATATTTTTGAATTGGTTTTTAACTCTGCATGAACCTCCAAACCAATTACGGCTTCATATTCGGTCACTTTTAGTTCACCTCCAGGTCGGGAAGTAAAACTTCCGTTCCCCTGCAGTTCTCATACGCATAAGCAATACGCAGGAGGGTTTCCTCTGCAAAGGGCTTGGCTATAATTTGTAAACCAACAGGCATTCCTTCAGCAAACCCACAGGGTACGGAGATGGCCGGTATCCCCGCCATGTTTGAAGGCACCGTAAATAAGTCAGATTTGTACATGGCAAGGGGATCCTCAACTTTATCCCCCGCCTTAAAAGCTATAGAAGGTGTAGTAGGTGTTATAAAGGCATCGAATTTTTCAAAGGCTTTGTCAAAATCCTGCTTGATTAAAGTTCTGACCTTCTGGGCTTTCAAATAGTAAGCATCGTAATACCCTGAACTGAGGGCATAGGTACCCAGCATTATCCTTCTTTTAACTTCAGGTCCTAAACCCTCACCTCGGGAATTCTTGTACATTGAAATTACATCTTCAGCATTTTCATCCCTGTACCCGTAGCTTACACCGTCAAATCTGGCAAGATTTGAACTGGCCTCTGCAGGTGCTATTACATAGTAAGCTGGAAGAGCATACTCAGTATGGGGAAGGGACATCTCCTCGCAAACAGCACCCAAGTCTTCAAGGAGTTCAACAGCCTTCAGAACTTTTTCTGTTATTTCCTTACTGATGCCTATCTCAAAGTATTCTTTTGGAATTCCAATCCGCAGACCATTTACTTCGCCCGTTAAAGCCTTTTCATAATCCGGAACCTCAATATCTACGGAAGTGCTGTCATAAGGATCAAAACCCGAAATAGCTTTGAGTACTATTGCACAATCCCTGACATTTTTTGTAATGGGCCCGATTTGGTCCAGGGAAGAAGCAAAAGCAATCAGCCCATACCTGGAAACCCTACCGTAGGTGGGCTTCAAGCCGACTACCCCGCAAAATGAGGCAGGCTGCCTGATAGACCCTCCCGTATCACTCCCCAGGGTATATATTGCTTCACCTGCAGCAACTGCAGCCGTGGGACCGCCGCTGGATCCCCCGGGCACCCTCGATGTATCCCAGGGGTTTTTCGTTGTAAAAAACTTTGAGTTCTCTGTAGAAGATCCCATAGCAAACTCATCCATATTCAACTTACCCAGCATAATGGCCCCGGCTTCCTGCAGTTTTTCCACCACAGTTGCACTGTAAGGAGATACCCAGTTTTCCAGCATTTTAGAGCAGCAGGTAGTCTTAACCCCAGCAGTGCACAGGTTGTCTTTCAACGCCATAGGCACTCCGGAAAGCAATCCAATCTTCTTTCCTTGAGCAATGGCCCTATCAATCTCTTCAGCTTGAGCCAGTGCCGTATTTTCAGTTACGGTGATAAATGCTCGAATAGTAGGATCAATCCTATCAATATAATCTAGAAAAGCCTTTGTAAGCTCTACGGCACTTAACTCCTTATCAGTCAACAGCTTATGTATCTCAGTTATCGTTAAGTTTACAATGTTTTCCAAACCCGCATACCTCCATGCTAGACAATTTTCGGAACCTTGAACTGTCCCTCTTCTACATCCGGCGCACCACCAAGTGCATCTTCTCTCCCAATACCCTCTCTTACAATGTCACCTCGCATTACATTACGTACGGGCAATATATGGGCTGTAGGTTCAACATTATCCGTATCAAGCTCTTTCAGCTTTTCTATGGATTTTAAGATGTCATCCAGCTGGCATGTATATGCTTTTAATTCGTTCTCCGGTATACTTAGCCTGGCCAGCTCGGCAACATGCTCCAGTTCCTTAAGAGAAATGGTCACAAAAAGTCCCCCCTTACTGCCAAAATTAGAGATAATTAGGAAAAATCACTCTTGTATTATAACAAATTCGCCATTATTCCGGCAAACAATCCCATTATCTGCCCTCCAACAGGTCAAGAAATTCTTCCTCAGAGAGAACAGGAACCCCTAAAGTTACTGCTTTTTCGTACTTGGAGCCGGGGTCTTCCCCGGCAACAAGATAGTCAGTCTTTTTGCTGACAGAATCGGAAACTTCTCCCCCTAATTCAACTATTTTTTCTTTAGCCGCGGACCTGGTCATTGCTGCCAACCTTCCCGTCAATACAAACTTTTTACCTGCAAGTATTCCATTACTGGTTGCCCCCTCCTCAATCATATTAACACCGGCAGCTTTAAGCTTGTCTATAACCTGAAGGTTGTGTTCTTCCCGGAAAAAGGCAGCCACACTCTCAGCAATTTTTGGTCCAATCTCTGCAATAGCCGTCATATTCTCCGGTTGAGCCTTTGCCAGGTTATCGAGGGATTTAAACTCACCTGCAAGGAGCCGGGCGGCCCTGCTTCCCACATTGCGAATTCCCAGGGCAAAAATGAGCCTGGAAAGAGGGCGTTCCCTGCTTGCATCAATAGACTCAAGAAGGTTATCCGCCGACTTTTCTCCCATTCTTTCAAGGGAGGTTAACTGCTCCTTCTTGAGGTAGTACAAGTCGCCGGCATCCTTTACCAGGTTGGAATTTAATAGTTGTTCGATCACCTTAGGCCCCAAACCCTCTATATCCATAGCCTCCCGGGACACAAAGTGTATTAACCCCTCTCTGACCTGTGCAGGGCAGTATAACCCCCCTGTACATCTGGAGGCTGACTCTCCCTCTAAACGAACAACCCTGCTGCCGCATTCTGGACAGACCTCCGGAAGAGAAAAAGGCTCTTCTTTTCCGTTCCTTTCTTCCTTTAACACAGTCACTACCTCGGGAATAATATCCCCCGCCTTCTGAGCAATAACCACATCACCGATTCTGATATCTTTTTCTCTGATTATATCTTCATTGTGGAGGCTCGCCCTTGTTACCGTTGTACCTGCTAGTCTTACCGGCTCAAGAACAGCAGTAGGAGTTAATACCCCCGTTCGCCCTACCCTGACAATTATATCCTTTATCCTGGTAATTCCCTGTTCTGCAGGAAACTTAAAAGCGATGGACCAGCGTGGACTCTTTGTGGTATGGCCTAAACGTTTTTGGTAATCTTTGTTGTTAACCTTAATAACCAGGCCATCAATATCGTAATCCAGTTTCTCCCGCTTTTCCTGCCATTTTGAACACAGGGGAATCACTTCTTCCATATCTCGACAGTACTCCCACTCAGGATTAACAGGAAACCCCTGTTTTTTTAGAAATTCAATTGTCTTTACATGGGTTTCAAGTTTTACCCCCTCTACTTCAATAACATCGTATATAAAAAGAAGGAGCGCCCTGGAAGCTGCAACTTTAGGGTCCAATTGTCTTAAAGAACCGGCTGCAGCATTTCTGGGGTTTGCAAATAATACCTGACCTGAAGCTTCCCTTTCGGCGTTAAGCCTCCGGAAAGCAATACGGGGCATATAGGCCTCGCCCCTAACAACCAAGAGAGGTACCGGATCAGACAGTTTAAGAGGCAAAGTCCTGATAGTCTTGAGATTTGCAGTTATATCCTCCCCTGTTATCCCGTCACCACGGGTTGCACCTGTTTCAAAGTATCCGTTTCTATATGTAAGGGCAACTGAAAGACCATCTATTTTCAATTCAACTACATAATCCAAATCCTCTGTTCCCAGCATTCTTTTTAGCCGCAAATCCCAATCGCGGAGCTCACCGCTGCTGAAAGCATTGCTCAAGCTTAACAAGGGCTGGGGGTGACTCACCTGAGAAAAAAAGGGCAGAGGTTGACCACCTACCCTTTGAGTAGGAGAATCAGGGGTCACCAGCTCCGGGTACTCCTTTTCCAGGGACAATAGTTCCTGCATCAAAGCATCATATTCCCTGTCGGAGATCTCCGGTTGATCCAAAGTATAGTAAAGGTGATCGTGCCTTTCGATTTCCTTCCTCAGCCAGGTTATCCTCTCACGGGCTGTGTCCAAAGGATCAGCCATCTCAAAACCTCCCCTCTTCAGGTAAGTTGTAAACCTATTTTTCTAATGTAGTCCGGATCCTATTCTATTACTCAGAGTTTTTTCAGGGGCGCGTATTCGGGAAGAAGGTTTTTGATCCCTTTGTCAGGAAAAGCCACGGTAATGGTATCGCTTCCCCCGGTGCCTACCCCGACCACTGTCCCGGTTCCAAAGATAGTATGGAACACCTTGTCCCCTACGGCAAAATCTTTCTCCCGGACAATGTTCGCCCGGCTCTCCCTCTCCACCGAAGACACAGCTGAAGGCTCCATGTCACCCTTAAAGTCAACAAGTTCTTCGGGGATCTCCCTGAGAAACCTTGAGGGCTCATTTATCAGAGTGTTCCCATATAGTATCCTCTGCCGCGTGTGAGTCATATAAAGCTTTTCCCTTGCCCTGGTCATACCCACGTAGCAGAGCCTGCGCTCTTCTTCCGTCTCCGGTTCATTGGAAAGAGACCTGGAATGGGGAAACACTCCTTCTTCCATACCGGCCATAAACACTACGGGGAACTCAAGCCCCTTTGCCGTATGCAGGGTCATCAGCACCACACTGCCCCCGCCGTTGGCATAAGTGTCGACTTCGGAAATCAAAGCGATGGTCTCTAGAAAATTCTCCAGGTTGTTGTTTTCATCCCTGCGGTCATATTCCTGAGTGACACTCAGGAATTCCTGGATGTTTTCTATCCTGGAAAGGGCTTCTTCCGTATTTTCCGCCTCCAATTCCTGAAGATAGCCTGTGAAGTTCAATATATCCATTACCATTTTGGTAACTGTAACTTTATCCTTCTGCTCCCTCAGCACTTCAAGGTTCCTGCCGAAACCCAGGATAGCCGCTTTTGTCCGGCCAATATTGGGGATATCTTCAGCTTCCAGAAGCGCCTGGGAAACGGTGATGCCCCGATCCCTGGCGTACCCCTGGAGGCGGGACCAGGTCACCTGACCGATGCCTCTTCTGGGTACATTGACTATCCGGGCCATGCTGAGGTTGTCCGCAGGGTTGACAATTACCCGCAAATAGGCGATAAGGTCCTTGATCTCCCTGCGCTCATAAAATTTCAGGGTCCCCACAATAGTATACGAAATACCTTCCCGTATAAAACATTCTTCAATTACACGGGATTGGGCATTGGTCCTGTAGAAAACGGCAAATTCATTAAGTGACCGGTTTTCTTCATACTGAAGCCGTTTGATCTCCCCGGCAATGAATTCCGCTTCCGCCCTCTCGGACGGGACCAGGCAGATGGTCACCTTGTCACCCTGGACATTTTCAGTCCAGAGGGCCTTGCCTTTCCTCCCCCGGTTGTTGCGTACCACTTCGTTAGCCGCAGCCAGGATGTTTTTCGTGGACCTGTAGTTCTGCTCTAGTTTAATGACCTTGGCTTCCGGAAAATCCTTTTCAAAGTCCAGGATATTGTTGATGTCGGCTCCCCGCCACCCGTAAATGGATTGATCGTCATCTCCCACAACGCAAAGGTTCCGGTGGACCTCCGTCAGGAGTTTGACAAACATATACTGGGCATGGTTGGTGTCCTGGTACTCGTCCACCAGAACATATTTGAATTTTTCCTGGTAGTACCGGAGGATATCTGAGGATTGACCAAAAAGGATGACCGTCTGCATGATGAGATCGTCAAAGTCAAGGCAGTTGTTGGCCTTCAACCTTTCCTGGTAGCGGTAATAGATTTCCGCCACCTTGGAGTTATAGTACCCGGAGGCTTCCCGGTCGAACATTTCAGGGGTATAGAGCTGGTTTTTTGCCCTAGATATGGTTTCCTGGATAGATCTTGCCGGGAATCTCTTGTCATCCAGATTCATCTCTTTAATGATTTCCTGAAGCAGAGACCTCTGGTCTGCCGCATCATAAATGGTGAAGCTGCGTTTGTATCCAAGAAGGTCGATATCCCTCCGCAGGATTCTGACGCAAGCTGAATGGAAGGTGCTCACCCACATCTGGAAACCAAAATAGCCCACCATTTTCTCCAGCCGTTCTTTCATTTCCCCGGCAGCCTTATTGGTAAAAGTGATCGCCAGGATATTCTCCGGCGAAACACCTTTTTCCTTAATCAAATAAGCGATCCTGTGAGTCAGGACCCTGGTCTTCCCGCTTCCGGCTCCCGCAAGAATAAGGAGGGGGCCTTCGGTTGTGGTTACGGCCTCTACCTGCTCTTTGTTTAGTCCCGATAAAATATCTTTTGCTGCATCAGCCACAAACGTCGCTCCTTACCTGTAAGATACCATATAACTTCTTTCTTTAGTTTTTATTTCCTCCAATCCTTTTGGTTTATGCATTTGTCCCTTCCGAAAACCCACACGTTGAAAAAAAGAAAAAAGCCCTGAGGCTTTGATTTCAATTATTAAATCTTGTCTGCACTTTTTAACCGGTCCGGGTTAAGTTAATGTTGAATTATCAAATATATGTTTTCAAAATTATTCGTTAACACATTCTCCTTTTGATAAACGAGAAATCTCACTTGGAGTAAGTGGAAAAACATTTGTCCCTTTTCGAATATAATATCGTTCATCTTTTGTATATTGATATATAGTTTTTCGATCCCAAGGTTTTACTCGTATTACTATTACTGGAGTATTAAGAATAGATACATATAATGCTCCCATAAGTTGAGACACTTTTTCGGAACAAATAAGCTAAAATGGAGACATGGAAAAGAGAAACCGTTACACAGCAGAATTTAAAGCAAAAATAGTTCTTGAGCTTTTGCAGGAGGAAGCTACCTTAAGTCAGGTTGCCTCCAAGTATCAGTTAAATCCTCAAATGCTCAGCCAGTGGAAGAGCGATTTTGTTAAAAATGCTTTCGTCGTCTTTGAGAGAAATAAAAATGAGGCCGGTAAACTCCGGAAGGAGATGGCAGAAAAAGAATCCCGGTATCAGCAGATCATTGGCCAGCAATCTTATGAGATTGAATGGCTCAAAAAAAAATCTGGCCTCAAATAAGACTCTTGAAGCTCGTAGAGCAATGGCAGAGCGTCAAAACAAACGTATTAGTTCAACACGCCAGGCAGAACTGTTAAGCATAAACCGGACTAGTATCTACAGGGAACCGGTTACTAAAACATGGTCTGAGCTTGACCTTAAGGATATGCGGCTTATTGATGAGATATATACAGCGAACCCAACATACGGGTATCGCAGGATTACAGCAGCAATGAACCTGCGGGGCAGGCATATCAACCGGAAACGTGTCCGGAGGTTAATGAGAATTATGGGTCTTCATGGGATATGCCCCGGACCAAACTTGAGCAAGCGGCTGCATCCCAAGTATATACATCCTTACCTCTTAAGGGGACTAAAGATCACCCATCCTGATCAGGTGTGGGCAGTGGACATTACATATATCCGCATGCAGCAAGGCTTCATGTACTTATTTATTATCATTGATCTCTACAGCCGTTACATTGTGGATTACCAGCTCAGCACCACCTTGGACAGGCACTTTGTGCTGGACTGCTTAAAACGGGCATTTACGAAAGGCAAGCCGGAAATCATCAACAGCGATCAAGGTGGCCAATTTACAAATAAAGATTACGTTAAACTGCTTCAAAGTGAAAAGATCAGAATATCTATGGATGGAAAGGGACGTGCCCTGGACAACATTATTGCAGAGAGATTTTTCAGAACCCTAAAGTACGAAGACATTTATCTGAACGAGTATATCACCCCCAAGGCCTTGCGGAAAGGACTGAAAAGATTCATCAACTACTACAACCATGAACGCCTTCATCAATCTCTAGGTTACACTCCGCCGGCTGATCATTACCAAGCCGTGCTGGTGGACAAAAAAGCATGTTAAAAAAGGAGGACAGCATTAGCTTATTTTTCGAGTAAATCTGTCTTGACAATGGGGGGCACTATACAACGGAGTTAAAAATGTTTTTTCCCTCTTTCCGGCTTTCGGGTGTGAAAGACAAAACCAGTAGCAGTATTCTGTAACCATTTGCTTTTCTTTTTCATTGATTAAATTTCGTTTATTTTCTATCTATTTCAAACGAAAACTAAATATCTGATAAAGAAAAAAACAATATTGGAAAGATCATAAAAAAACTGGCAGGAACCTAAACATGAAATTATGGCAAGTAATTGCCCGGAACAAATGGGAGTAAAAAAAGGAGTGGCTCAAACTATTTAAAGCATAAAAAATACCCTGCCGGAAGGCACGGTATAAGTTGGAGCCTGTTTGTTGTTTATATTTTGGTTAGGTCATAGTTTTTTTCGTTTTTCTTCTTTTGAAGAACGAGACCGGACATTATCGACTCTGCTGAGGACCCTGCTGTCTGCGCCGAAAATTATTCCTGTATCTTTCTTTTCCTCATCTTCTCTTTCCACTTTAGCCCTGAAGGTATCACTAGTATCCGGCATCACATGCTTGTCTTTTTCCAATGACTTTCACCTCCATACCTTTATTATGGAGTTTACAGCCATGTAATTATGCCGGAAGAAAAATATATTTCTCTCTTACAACTTGAAGATGGAATTGCCGCCCGCAATAAATGGAGGGAAAACCCTGGAATCCAGAAAGCCTTGGGCTTTTCGAATTTTTCTTTTCGGAGGAAAAACGGCAATTCCACCTCCTAAAACGGTTATCTCCGTTTTGCTAGCTCTTCCAGTACATCCTCCGGCTTCATGCCGTGATGGACCAAAAGAACCATACAGTGATACATAAGATCAGCCATTTCATATCTAATCTCCTCGGGTGAATCGTTTTTCGAGCCAATGATCACTTCTGTTGCTTCCTCACCGACTTTTTTCAATATCTTATCCCGGCCCTCATTGAACAAATAGGTGGTGTAGCTTCCTTCGGGCCGCTGTTCATATCTCTCTCTGATAACCTGGTAGAGTTCGCTAACAATATTTTTTGCTTTTTGTTGGGGAAGCAATGCAGGGTCTGCGGCAGCCTGGTTGAAAAAACAGGAATGGGCCCCTGTATGGCATGCGTTTCCCTGCTGTATCACCTTGATCAACAGAGCATCAGCGTCACAGTCATAGTCGATACTCACAACTTCCTGAAAATCACCTGAAGTCTCCCCTTTGACCCACAACTGCTGCCGGCTGCGGCTGAAAAAGCAGGTCCTTCCCGTTTGCAGAGTCCTTTCCAGTGACTCCTTGTTCATGTACGCCAGCATTAGCACCTGGCCGGTTGCTTCCTCCTGGACGATCGCCGGAATCAAACCCTGGCTGTCATATTTGAGATCATCAGTAAAACCCGGCAGGGATTCCTGTAAAGGCATTATCTGACCACCACCCCGTTATTCCTTAAGAATTCTTTGGCTTCCGCAATAGTATGTTTCTTGTAATGGAAAATGGAAGCTGCCAATACAGCATCGGCTTTCCCTATTGTCACCCCTTCCAGCAGGTGCTGCAGGTTTCCTGCTCCGCCGGAAGCGATCACGGGGATATTCACTGCTTCGCTGACAGCAGCAGTGATCTCCAGATCATACCCGTCATTGGTACCGTCCCTGTCCATACTTGTCAGGAGAATCTCCCCCGCTCCCAGCTCTTCCACCTGTTTGACCCAGGCGATAGCTTCCAAGCCTGTTGGTGTCCTGCCACCATGGGTATACACTTCCCAGGTATCACCCGTTCTCTTGACATCCACCGCCACCACGATACACTGGGAACCAAAAACTCTTGCCGCCTCCCTGACCAGAGCCGGATCCTTGACGGCGGCCGTATTGAGGGAGATCTTGTCTGCTCCCGCTTTCAGCAATTCCCGGATATCCTGGATGCTTGAAATCCCGCCTCCCACCGTCAGGGGGATAAAGACTTCCTTGGCTGTTTTTCTCACAACATCCACGATGGTTTTCCTCTGTTCATAAGAAGCGGTAATGTCCAGGAAAACCAGTTCATCTGCACCCTCACGGTCATAATAGGCCGCGAGCTCTACAGGGTCCCCCGCGTCTTTCAGGTTGATAAAATTTGTGCCCTTTACTACCCTGCCCTGGGCAACATCCAGGCAGGGAATTATCCTTTTCGCCACCATCTCAATGACCCCCGATCTCCAGAGCTTCCTCCAATTCGATGCTTTTACTGTACAGCGACTTTCCGATGATTACTCCTTCCATATTGGGATAGTACAGAGCCAGCAGCGCCAACTCTCTGATGTCATCTATACTGGAAATACCCCCTGAAACGATTATTTTCAAATCAGAGGCGGCCTCCAAAAACCAGGCAATGTCATCCAGGTCAGGCCCGGTCAAAGTCCCGTCTCTGGAAGTATCGGTGTAGATCACTCTCCTTACACCTTTCTCAGTAATGTTTTCGACAAAATCCAGGACCCTGCTGGAAGCCATATCTTTCCACCCGTCAACGGCCACCTTGCCCTGTTTGTTGTCTACTCCTACCGCAATTCTTTCTCCGAACCGGGCAACGGCACTCTCAAGTAGTTGAGGGTCGGACACTGCGGCGGTCCCCAGGATGACCCGGTCGATGCCCATATCCAAATAGTCTTCTATAGCCTTCAGGGTACGGATGCCTCCCCCTACCTCCAGGGGAACTGATACCCTTTCCCTTATTGCCCGGATGACCGGCAGGTTTTTTGGTTCTCCGGCAAAAGCCCCGTCCAGATCCACCAGGTGAAGCATCGGGGCACCCTTTTCCTCCCAAAGCTGTGCAATTTCCGCCGGGTTATCCGAATACACTGTCTCTTCTTCGAGCCGTCCCTTTACCAGGCGGACACATTTACCTCCCCGGATATCGATTGCAGGAATTATCAGCACCTACCACCATCTCCCCAAAATTTTTCAGTATTATCAGCCCTCTTGCTTTTTTCCAGGTAAAACTGGACAACGTGAACGTTTCCTTTATTCACCATAGAGGTAAAGCTACAACCATAGCTTGTAGTTGCAGTTCCTATTTCCTTGTCCTCCGGGTCCACGTAATGTGAATGGACAAAGTAAAAAAGGCTTTGTCGCCTACTCCCCGCGGCAGGGGACAACTGTTATTAAATATACCTGTTAGATCAATCCCTTAGTGGAAGGAATACCCGTGCCGGTTAAGGCAGCAGCCTCCTTTAGGGCACGTCCGAAAGCCTTAAAAACCGCCTCTATGATATGGTGAGAATTTTTTCCCTGGAGCAACCGGATATGAAGAGTAAGCCCACCGTGGATGGAAACAGCCCGGAAAAATTCCTCGGCTAGTTCAACATCAAAGGTGCCAACTTTTTCATTTGTAACGGGAACGTCATAACTCAAAAAGGGGCGGCCGCTGATATCCAATACTGCCATAGCCAAAGCCTCATCCATGGGAATCCAGGCTGCCCCGTACCTGTTTATCCCCTCCCTGGTGCCCAAAGCCTCATCGATGCACTTACCCAGGCAGATGCCCACATCCTCAACAGTATGGTGGCTGTCTACTTCCAAGTCCCCCTGGGCATCAACGAAAAGATTAAAAGCACCGTGATATGTAAAAAGCTGCAGCATGTGGTCCATAAAAGGGATACCTGTCCCCCCCCTGAACTTTCCGCTCCCATCAAGATTTAACTCCATCAATACTCTCGTTTCCGTCGTGCTCCGTTCAATCTTGGCCATTCTCATACCCTTCTATCCCCTCTCTCGCCGAACCCTTACAGCGTTAGCATGAGCCTCCAGCCCCTCAATTTCCGCAAGCAGTTCAATATCCCGGGCACTTTGGAGGAGCCTTTCCCGGGAATATGATATTAGACTTGTGCTCTTGATAAAATCTTCCACACCTAAGGGAGAAGCATAAACAGCCGTTCCCCCTGTGGGAAGGATGTGGTTAGTCCCACCAAAATAATCCCCCACCGGCTCCGGTGTATAAGGTCCGAGAAAAACAGAACCTGCAGCTTGGATTCTGGATACTATGGACGTGGGGTCTTCAACAATAACTTCCAGGTGCTCCGGAGCATATTCGTTGGCAGCTTCAATGGCTTGTTGGATTGTATCAGTAATTAGAATAAGTCCATTATTCATTAAACTTTTCCGGGCAATTTCTTCTCTTGGCAGCCCCTTTAACTGTACAGCCAATTCAGCTTTAACTGCTGCGGCAAGTTCTGCATCAGGAGTAGCCAGAATTGAAGCTGAGTTTACGTCATGTTCCGCTTGAGACAGCATATCAGCAGCAATATACCTTGCATATTCTACGCCGGAAGCAACAATGAATATCTCGCTGGGACCTGCCAGCATATCAATATCCACTTCACCGTAAAGGAGCTTTTTAGCTGCAGTAACATATATGTTCCCCGGACCGGTAATTTTGACTACAGGCTTGATACTCTCTGACCCAACAGCCAGCGCTGCAATTGCCTGGGCACCTCCTAACTTGTAAATTTCAGTAATTCCCAGCTCGCCGGCGGCTGCCAGGGAATACGGGGACAGTTTGCCTGATTTATCCGGGGGAGAAACCATTACTATTTCCTTTACACCGGCAACCTGGGCGGGGATCGCGTTCATCAATACAGATGACGGATAGGCGGCAGTCCCGCCCGGCACATAAATTCCTACCCTGGATAAAGGACGAACCAACCTGCCCCACACCAGTCCTTCAACATCACAGTCGATCCAGGAAAAAGTCTTTTGACGCTCATGGTACCTGCGGATGTTCTCCGCCGCCCGGTGGAGGGAACTGATAAATTCAGGTTCCACTGACTTCCGGGCTGCCGTAATTTCTTCTAGAGAAACCTTCAAGCCTGTTTTCCTTAAATCTGCCCCGTCATATTTTTGGGTAAATTCATAGAGGGCTTCATCGCCGCGGCAGCAGACATTTTCAATGATATCTCCTACCTGTTCAGATACATTTTTAAGTATTGAATTTACAGACTTTCTTAACATTCTCAGGTTTATATCGCTATATTTTTTAGTCTTAATCATTTTTGTCCTCCGCTAATATTTTTCTTATGTCCCCAATAAGCTCTTGAATACGGTGATACTTTAGTTTATAACTAACCCTGTTAGCAATTACCCTTGCGGTGGCTTCAAAAATTTCATCTACAGCAACCAGATCGTTCTCCCTGAGAGTTTTCCCCGTTGAAACAATATCTACAATTCCTTCCGAAAGCCCAACAAGGGGTGCCAGCTCTATATTCCCATGGAGGGGAATAATCTCCGCCTGAACCCCAAGACTCTGCAAGTATTTTGAAGCCACTTTCGGAAACTTCGTTGCTATTCTAAGATGAGGGAAATGGGACAGGATCTTTTCTACTCTTTTTCCCTCGTACCCCATGGAATTTAAGGCAGAACGTGGAAGAGCCAGGACAAAGGTACACTTTCCGAAGCCTAAATCCAATAATTCAAAAAGGTTCTTTTCAGCCTCTTCAATGGTATCCTTTCCCACAATGCCAATATCCGCTGCACCGTATTCCACATATGTAGGGATATCAGTTGGCCGGCAAATTATGTATTTTACCTGCTCCTTCTCACATTCTATAAGAAGTTTTCTGGATTCATCCGATACTCCATCTGTAGGAAGCCCCGCTTTCGCCAATAAATCAAGAGCTTCCAACCCCAGTTTGCCCTTCGGCAGTGCAATAGTCAGCATGCTGCTCATATTTTATTCCTCCTCTGCCGGTACTTCCAGAAGTTCCATTCCGGCAGCCCGAGCATATTTCTCTAATTCCTCCCTTGACTTGCCATCTAGGTCAATTTCCACTGCAAACCCCTGGGAACGCAAACCTGCTGCAGCACTCAACAGTTTTTTGAAATCCTTTCCGTATACCAGTAGTTGTTTTGAATTTGAAGAAGGGAGTTTGCCTACCCGTTTCAGGACCAACAGAATTCTCTCAATTCCCAGAGCAAATCCCGTTGCCGGACATGGGAAACCAAATCGGCCAAAAAGATTATTATACCTACCGCCTCCGCAAATGGGAAATCCCAGTGCCGGAGAATATACCTCAAATACAATACCTGTATAATATTCAAAATCCCTCGTTATCCCCAGGTCAATAAAAACATTATCCATTAGACCCGCAGCAGCTAACGAGTCATAAACATCTCGAAGGCGTTCCAGGTGAATTGTTATCGGACCGGGTAGAGATTTGCCCGCAAGCCGTTCAAAAAATTCCTCACCGGATTGGACTAAAGAAAGGCCGTTTAGCAAGTCCTTCTCTTCCTCTACAAGAGAAGCGCCTTCGATTATTGAATTTACTGTTACGTAATCCTTATCTGCTATGGATTGCTTTAAGAGATTTTTCGTTTTTTCAGGTAAACAGGTTATCTCCAAAAATGAATCAAGGAGCTGTACCTGGCCAACACCAATTTTAAAATCTTCAACCCCCAGAGTGCGCAGGGCTTCACTTGCCAAAATTATCACTTCGGCATCTGCTCTCCCTGTGTCAGTGCCTATCAACTCTATGCCTGCTTGAAAGAATTCCCGATACCGGCCCGCTTGAGGTTTTTCATGGCGAAAAACATTACCAGTATAAAAAAGACGTAACGGCAAGGGTACTCCGGTCAGCTGAGAAGCAACAAAACGAGCAATTGGTGTTGTCATATCAGGCCTTAATGTAAAGGCCTCCCCTTCCCTCCCAAAAAACCTGTATAGTTGGCTCTTTTCCTCTTCGTTTAATCCCCTACCAATAACATCCTCATATTCTATAGTCCCGGTAATAACCTCTTCATACCCCCAACTAGAAAACAAATTAGCTAATTTATTCTCCACAACCCTTTTCGTACTAGCCGCCTCTGAATGCCAGTCTCTAATACCGGTTGGTGTAGACAGGTTCAACTCAGGGTCCATGTTTTTCACTCCCCACCCTACTATACTTTATCGTGGTAACATGTTAATGTGATGATATCACCGGCACCTGGTGTTGTCAACGAGAATTTTATTTTGAAAGAAAAAAAGTGCCTATAAAGGCACAGACAGATTTCGGTATATATGCTTCAGGGTCTTCAAAAGGACTGTTGATAATAATATTTTTGCTATTGAGACATTTTTTGATAATTATAAGGTGACCTTGACCTGGGAACCCAGAAATCAGTCTCAACCTCACGGATACCTTCCTGGATAAGGCGGATATTATATATAGAACACCCTCTCAATAAGGCCCAGCCAACGAGTGTGGCACATACAGAAGCTATCATAACAGGCAGGACAATAGCGTAGTTGTTTGTAATCTCCATTACCATAATAATGGCAGTTATAGGTGATTTGAAGGCACTGCCTAATATTGTTGCCACACCAACAGCAATATATGTCTCAGGCGAGCCAACTATACCGGGAAGAAACGAGCTTGCCAGCCAAAAGACCCCCCCTCCAAACATTGAACCTATTACCAGGCTGGGGGCAAAAACGCCACCAGACCCTCCAAAGCTAAGAGTAACAACTGTAGCAAAGATTTTTAATAATACTATTAAGAAAAACATGCCCATAGTAAACCTTAGGCCCATAGCCATATTGATGTATTCGTACCCCTCGCCTAAAACTACAGGGAAATACAAAGCAAAAAGGCCTAGAATAATCCCACCGCAAATCGGCTTAACATATCCCGGAACAGAATTTATGGAGGAAACGAAAGAACCGGCTTTATTTAGTAACAAAACAAAACTGACTCCGACAATTCCACCGATGATTCCCATAAGTGCGAAAATAATTAATTCAGGCCATTGCCCCCAAACGGCGCCTTGCATTTCCAATAACACCTTGTTGCCTAAAATGCTCTTGGTAATCTGAGTAGCGACAACGGAAGAGAGTACCAGATAGCAAAAACCTTTGGTATTGAACTCTTCGAGAACTGCTTCCATTGCAAATATTACCCCGGCAATAGGAGCATTAAAAATAGCACCTAATCCCCCAGCCGCTCCTGCTGCAGTAATTAAAACCAACTTTCGCTGTTCAAGGTTAAAAACCTGCCCGATAAAAGACCCAACGCCGGAGCCAATTTGGATCATCGGCCCCTCGGGACCAACAGACCCCCCAAATCCCATACAAAAAGAAGAGGCGATGCATTCAATAGGTGTAATCTTTCCCGATATACGTCCATCATTTAAAGAAATAGAACGCATAACCTCCTCAACACCGTGCCCTTCCCCCTTACGTAAAGTTGCTCCCAAAAACAGCCATACGACAAACATCCCTATAATCGGTATAAATATAATTGCCCACTGGGAAAACCCGGACAGAAAACCGGCAAGGTGAACCCACATTACCTCATGGAAAAATTCTATAGAGTAACGAAAAATGACAGCACCCAGCCCGGCTCCAATTCCTACTAAAACACATAAAAGAGCAAGCTTTATTTCAATGCATGAATTTTCCCTGGTATTATTAAGCATCTTTCCGGTAAATCCCCCTCAAAAACCAATAATAAATTTCATTAGAAACGAAGCAACAATTTTAATTATATCATAAAGACTTTTTTTTGAACTGCCATACTGTTCAAAGGAACACCTTCAAATCCTTACCAAATCCTGGCCCTTGCCTTCTCCTCTTAGCATATCCTTCGTTACTAATTAATCAGACAAAAAGATTGGTTTGCCTTGGGGCACAGTATTTTCTTAAGAATTAATTCAAGATTTGACCTTGGGGGTAGACGCTCTTGCCTTAGACGAATCTTATGGACACATACCCGCCCATAACAAGACATATACTGTCCAGTATCCACTACAGTTGTCACAATTAAAAATCCCTGGGTCGTTAGACCCAGGGATTTATTTACCTTTAAGCTGAAATTATTCAGCAGCCGGTAAAGTAGCTTCGATTCCGAGAGCCTGAGCTTTTGCGTTAACAAACTGCTGCATCTTAGCAATGTGTTCAGGCTGCAGGTGAGCAAAACGACCTTGTAGTTTCATATATTCTCCAACTGGTTTTAGTTTCTTGGGAGAATGGGTGAAGGTCTTCTTGCCATCTACGATTTCATAAAGAGCATACATACCGGTCTGTACAGCTAGTTTGCCAACTTCGATGATCTTGTTGCAGGGGAATACCCAGCCCTTCGGGCAAATAGCATGAATGTGAACATATGCAGGACCGTCTTCGTTGAGACCCTTGCGTACTTTGTTCATCAGGTCAACCGGATATGCGATGGATGCTGTTGCAACGTACTTCAGCAACGGATGTCCGTATGCGAACAGAGCAGGACCATCTTTCGGGAACAGTTTCTTACCTTCAGGAATAACCGGACCAGCCGGGGTGAAGGAAGTCCATGCACCGTAAGGAGTCATCGGGGAGGTCTGAATACCGGTGTTTGCATAGGACTCGTTGTCGTAGCAAACTACCAGGATATCATGTCCACGATAGAAGGCTGCGGAAATAGCCTGCAGACCGATATCAACAGCACCACCGTCACCAGCCATTACGATAATGTTGGGGAATTTTGCGTCAGTTTTACCTTTACGGATTCTGGCTTTGTAAGCAGCTTCAATACCGGAAGCTACAGCACCACCGTTGGTAATCTGTGCGTGAATCCACGGTACAGCCCAGGGACCGCAACCATAGGAAGTGTTAGCAACATACATACAACCTGTGGGTCCCACGAAAATGGTGTTCTTTCCAGCAGCTTTTGCTACCAGACGATAGGTTAAAGCCGGGCCACAACCAGCACATGTTCTATGGCCAGGTACGTAACACTCTTTATCAGGAGCATCCGCCAAATTCTTAATCAATGGTAATTCTTCTTTTCTGTAATCTACGCTCACAGGAGTCCCTCCTTTCGATTGTCACTCAAATTAGTCTAGTTCGTCCAGATGGAAGGGTGCGATGAAGGCTTCGTCAGCAGCAGGCTGCTTACCAATAAAGCTCTGACCCTTCTTGAACAGGCAGTAGAACTCTTCGCGGGTACATACTTCGCCGCCGAGACCACCAACACACTGTACAACAGGAGCATCGCTTACACCGTACAGAGCAGCCTTAACTTCAGCTGCAACGGGGCCGGTTCTACCTGTCATACCGAAGGAGAAGGAGTTGTCAAATACAACGATAGCTTTTGCATTTGCCAAAGTTTCACGAACAGCCTTGGTCGGGAACGGACGCATTAGTCTCAGTCTTGCTACACCGACTTTTTCGCCTAAACCACGAAGTTTCTTGGCAACAGTCTTAGCGGTTTCAATGTGGCCACCCTGACCAATCAGGATAACTTCGGCATCGTCGCAGAATGTCTTTTCGATGAAGGGATCATACTTACGGCCGAAAATTTCACCGAATTGTGCCCAAACTTCTTCTACTACAGGTTCAACGCCATTCCACAGCTGCCATCTCTGGAACTGCAGCGGGGGACCCATTTCAGGTTCAATCTGAGGTCCAATGATCATGGGATCTCTTGGATCCAGAATGTGATGGTTCTTGTACGGTGGCAGGAACTCATCAGCTTGAGCCTGTTCAGGAATATCAACAGCACCTAAAATGTGAGTTACATAGTATCCGTCCTGGGCAGCAATCTGGGGCAACAGAACTCTCGGGTCTTCACCAATACGATAATATGCCAGAGTGTTGTCCAGAATTTCCTGCGGTGTGGAAGCCCAACCAATAATGAAGCCTTGGTCACGAATGGACAGAGCATCCATGTGTTCAGAACCAAAGTCACCCGGCGGGTCTAAAGTTCTGTTACCAATTACCATTTGCAACGGCAGTCTTTCACCAGAGATTGGGGAATAAACTTCCATTGCGTAGGTAACACCAACACCGGAGCTACCGGTATAGGCCCTTGCGCCAGCAGCAGAAGCACCGTATACAACACTCAGCTGAGCGTGTTCGCCTTCGCCGTGAATGAATTCTGCATCCAAGTCACCATTAGCTACCATACGAGCAAGCTCGGACATAATACCGGTGTAAGGACGAATCGGATAGGAACAAATAACGTCAACGTCTGCTAGACGTGCACCGTGAGCTGCAGCAACACAACCAGAAATATACTCTATTCTACCCATTAAATCTTCACCTCCTCAAAGGATTTAGTCTTCAAAGTCTAGCTCAGGAACCATGGTGATTGCGCCGGTGGGACATTCGTTTGCACATACACCACAGCCCTTGCAGTACTTGTAATTGAATTCTGGAACTTCGCCACGGGTAATGCATGCATCAGCGCAGTAAATCCAGCACTGCCAGCACTGAGTGCATTTTTCAGCTTCAATAACAGGACGCTGTACACGCCAATGACCGGTAACCATCTTATCGTTTTCAACTTGTGGAGACGGAACAGTACCGGCAAAAGGCAGTTCAGCTAATTTTCTTTCAGCTAGGCTTCTACTCATTCAATACACCTCCTCGTGGTAATTAAATAAACTATGCAACTGATGCTGCGTCAGCAATCTGGCATTTCTCATAGCCTTGCTTGAAGGCTTCTTTGTTGGAAATCTGAGCAATAGCTGCATCATAGCTAACGAACTCAGTAGCTTTAACAACTGCGCCAACTAATGCAGCGGAAATACCTATACCAATACCGGACTTGTCGTATACACCTTCAGCACCGTCCAGGGTGACAATTGCTTCAGCCATTCCGAAAGCGTCAACTGTAACGATCTTGTCGAACTTAGCCAGCTGATCGGCAGGGATGAACTTAGCAATTTCTTTCGGTGAACGCTTGGTGTTAACTACCAGAGTCTTACCAGCGCTGGGACCTTCAGCAATATAGTTGCCCTTTACCAAAGTTTCCTCGGTCAGAACAACGATTTCGGGGTCTTCGTTTTCATAAACGAATTTACTTTCAATGGGCTCATCGGAAACCCTAGCATATGCACGTACAGGAACGTAAATACGGTCCGGCAGGTCTACATAGTTTTCGAAAGCCTGAACATACTTGCCGTCAGCTTTCCATGCAGCATTGGTCAAAATAACAACCACGTCACGAGCTTCTTTGTTCTGAAGAACACCTCTTGCCCAACAAGTAACCTGTCTTAGAGTTGGTTCTTCAAAAAGTTTTTTGATGTCAACACTCACTTGTAAATCCTCCTTCCTTGTGTTGAAGATTTGGCTGTTAGCCTAACAAAAACCACCTAACCCCCTAATCACCTCCTTAAAGTAGTAAGGATTATCATCTTATTCCCGGTGCTTTGCCGGGAAAATTACAACCCATTTACATATTGGTAGCTATCCTGGCAAGGTTATTCTCACCTTCACCCAGGATTGCATCCAAAGCTTCGTTAAAATGACGCATTTCAATCTTGAGTGCTGCTTTTTGTTCTTCGGAAGCCTTGGATACGTCTTTAACCTCAGCAATAAACTCTCTTAAGGCGATTAAGGATGCTTGTTGACATATACCTTCTATGTGGGAACCCGCAAATCCTTCTGTTTTTTCAACAATTTGGTCAAAATCCACATCCGCGCCAAGGGGCTTGCCCTTAGTATGGATTTGAAGAATTTCACGTCTCATAACGGCATCCGGCATGGGGAATTCAAGAATATAGTCGAACCGTCCAGGACGGAGAAGCGCTTTATCAAGGCTTTCGAGCCTGTTGGTAGCAGCAAGAACAATAACTCCCTTTAGTTCTTCAAGGCCGTCAAGCTCACTCAAAAGGATACTTACCATCCTTTCAGATGTCTTAGTGTGGCCTCCGCTTCCGCGCTCAGGGGCCAAGGCGTCAATCTCATCAAAGAACAGGATGCAGGGCGACGCCTGTCTAGCCTTCTGGAAAACTTCAATCAACATCTTTTCTGACTGGCCGGTCCAATGTGAGAAAAGCATTGGGCTGGGTACCGAAATAAAGTTTATTTCTGTCTCTGTTGCAATTGCCTTGGCCATCAATGTCTTACCAGTACCCGACGGACCTGAAAGGAGAATACCCTTGGGGGTTTCCATTTTGATTTGCTTGAACAGATCACCATATCTAAGAGGCCAATCAACCAGAGCAATAAGTGTTTGTTTGATTTCCTCCAATCCACCTACATCATTCCAACTTACGTTAGGCACTTCAGAGAAGAACTCACGGGTAGCAGATGGACGAACCTGCTTTAGTGCTTCCTGGAAGTCAGCCATGGACACAACCATTTTAACATCCTGGTTGCTGACCTTTTCTCCCAAATCAATCTGAGGGAGCAAACGTCTCAAGGCACTCATGCCGGCCTCTTTACAGAGGAAAGCAAGGTCCGCACCGACAAATCCATGAGTAACTGCGGCAAGTTGCCTTATATCTACATCATCTGCTAAAGTCATGCCACGGGTATGAATTTGAAGAATATCTTCGCGGCCGTACCTGTCAGGCGCATTAATCACAATTTCCCTGTCAAAACGGCCTGGCCTTCTCAAAGCGGGATCAAGGAGGTCGGGCATGTTTGTAGCACCGATTACTACAATGTCACCCCTGGCGTCCATGCCGTCGAGGAGGGCAAGGAGCTGGGCAACAACCCTTTTTTCTACATCACCATGGACATCTCCACGCTTCGGAGCCAGGGCATCTATTTCGTCCAGGAACAAAATACTGGGAGCACGCCGTCTTGCTTCAGCAAACACTTCCCGGAGCTTGGCTTCGCTTTCGCCGTAATATTTGTTCATAACTTCCGGACCGTTTACATGGATAAAGTGAACATCTGTTTCTGAGGCAACAGCCTTTGCAATCAAAGTTTTTCCTGTGCCAGGAGGGCCATAGAGAAGAACCCCTTTGGGAGACTCGATACCTAAGGTTCTGAATACCTCGGGGAACTTCATGGGAAGCTCAATTATTTCACGGACTCTCTGGACCTCTTGTTCCAGACCCCCGATATCTTCATAAGAAACCCTCTTCCTAGTCATGTAGTCTTCAGGTTCCTTGATTTTCAGCTTTGTATCCTTTGTTATTACCGCAGGGCCCTTGGGATTCAATCCGGCAACAGTGAAGCTCTCATCTGTTCCCACAAGCATAACAACGATTCTATCCCCGGCAACAATAGGGATACCAACCATCATTCTAAGAAGGTTATATAATAAGTTTTCGTCCTCATATTTTTTTGTGGCATCTTCAGGGGTAAGAATAACAATATTGGCTGGTTCTACTTTTGCCTTTCGAATTTGGACCTTCTCGTCCAAACTCACGCCGGCATTATATCTAATAGTAGAGGTCATCATTACAGATTCATTACGGCAGTAGGCGCCAAAAGAAGGTACAACCTTAGCGACGGTTTTTCTTTTTCCAAGGATTTCAACGTATTCATTAAGCTGAACACCAATATCTTTCATATCCTCGGGGTCCATACGAATAAGTCCCCTGTTGGTGTCCTCCAACATTCCTTCGATAACCCTTAACCTAACGCTTTCACGTTTAGCCACCGAATTACACCCCTCCCCTAGTAGCCGCTCAGGCACACATTAAATATATACGCTTGCTTGTCGAAAATCAACAGGACAAACTTTCCACCGAAACAACAAGGGTTGTCTCATTGCACCCATCTTCATATCTATTCTTTTCAACAGCAAAGTATTCCTTTCAACAGCAAAGTATTCCTTAGAATAACTAAATATTTAGGATAAACACAACAAAACTAAGTCACTACACAGACTTTTTGTAAATCTACGACTAAAACCGGTTTTTTGATATGGATTGAAGGTGAGAATGTGCAAAAAATATTGCTGAACCATTTATTTTAAGGTTCTATAATTTGGTTCGCTTTCTCTATTCGATATATACCTCGTGAATCCTTCTAAAATAAAAAACTTTTTTCGCCAAAAAAACTGGAATCAACATACTATATTTTAGGCTTATATTAACACTCTTTGGAGACAAAATATTAAGTAGGGTACTGACTTCCAAGACTTGACTGCCTGAATAATTCCAAGTGTCTTTCCTATTGTCGTGTCAACAGCACAAATGTCACGGTACCCAACCATTCGACAATCTTAAATAAGAGTAACGGGAGGGACGATTTTGCGTCGGCTTGATCATCAAGAACAAGTATCAAGAAACAGAAGAAAATTTTTCATGAAATACGGCTTTGATGTTATCCAATACACAAACATGATGGTAAACGCAAGCACCGACGATGATATTATCTCCGAATTGGGAATTACACCTCAGCAGCTTGAACATTTCAGGAAAAATCTTCTCCTGAAAAACCTGAAATCCAAAGTTATGATTTAGCCTGAAAAAAGGAAACAAGGGACAAAGCACCCTTGTTTCCCAAATAATTAATTTAGAATGTTTCCGCCGCTAACCCCTTTAATTCTGATTGTTTTCTCTCCAAAGGATTTAAGTATCACCTGTAAAAAATAATTTTTTTCCCGCATTAAGAAACCTCTTTAGTTTACATGGTATCCTTAAACATAAGCCCGGCATCTCCCCCCTTTTAGGCATTTCGGTTACCCATGCCCAGGCATTATCTCACCAAACAACCGGACTCTCATATATTTTAATGAAATTTACATTACAATACTGCTGGCTGCTCCAAATTCTGAAAAAAGATCAAATAAAATATATGTGATGCTTATCCAAGGCACCCTTGACAGTGTTTCTTAAGTCACAGAAAATTAAATTAGGAGAACAGAATGAGGAGGATTAACACATGAACATTCTTGTAACCGGAGGCTGCGGGAATATCGGTGTCCATGTAGTTGAGGTTTTTGCCAACAAAGGGCACAGTGTCAGAGTCATTGATAAAGATGCCGAAGGATTAAAAAGATTTAATCACAGCAACATAGAAACACTAGAAGGTGATATTTCTGACAAAGATTTTATCGTTAAAGCTTTAGAAGGCATAGATGCCGTAATCCACCTTGCATGGAGTTTTTCTAAAGATCCCTTGGTACTTTTTGACACAGACGTAAAAGGTTACACTTACCTGTTGAATGCAGCAGTCGAATATAACGTCGAGCACGTTATCAATGCCAGTACAGCTGTTGCCTATGGCAAACCCCAGTACAGTCCAGTAGATGAGGATCACCCCCGGGTTGTGGAAAAGGCACGTAAACCAATGTACGCCCTTGCAAAGTTCGTAACCGAAAAGCTAGGTTTGATCTATGCACAAGAACATAACTTAGCCGTAAACACAGCGATGATCTGGTGGGCATATGGTGATGAAATTGGAGGCAAGCATATACGTGCCATGATCAAAGATGTCATCGAAAAAGGGGAAATAGTGGTACCTAAAGATTGCGGGGGAAGTTTCCTGCAGCTGGATGACTTTGTAACAGGGTTGGAAGGAATACTAGAGAAGAAACCCATTGGTCAAACATATAATTTCGGCACCATTTACCTTACCTGGGAGGAATTGGCGGAAATAATAGTTTCCCGGGCAAACCCCCAGGCAAAAATTGTTGCAGTACCTAAAGAAGAATGGAAAGGCAGTACCTTCTTAACAGATGACTGGAAGTTTAGTACAGCTAAAGCGGAAAAAGAATTGGGTTATCGGAGCCATTTCTCAAGGGAAGAAGCTGTTGCTCACCTGGGCAAGGCTCTTGAGGCCTGTATTGCGGAGGTAAGGGAAAGCTTGTAATCTTTTTCCGGCTGGAATAAGCAAAAGCATTGGAAGCAATTTCTTCACTTCATAAGCAGAGGGCCTGTTAGGCCCTCTATGTATCTTCCTCTGTTAAAATTGCCTTTAATTCAGCAGCAGCCTGCTTAGGGTCTTCAGCTGTCAACAGGGCTGACATTACAGCGGCATTTGTTACTCCACACCGGGTTATTTCTGGCAGTGTGTTCTTATTTATTCCTCCCAGGGGAATAACGGGAATATTTACCTTTCTATAAATTTCTTCTAAAGACTTAACTCCTTTGGGTTCCGCTCCCGGTTTGCAAGTTGTAGGAAAAATCGGACTGAAAAGGACATAATCTGCACCTTCGTCTTCTGCCTGCAGGACTTCTTCCAGGCTGTGAGTAGAAACACCAATTAGCATAGCATGCCCCACCATGCGCCGTACCGTTCCCACCGGTAGCCCATCCTGAGCAAGATGCACTCCATCTGCACCAACGGCCAGGGCAATATCTACCCGATCATTAATAAGAAGTCGTGAAGCCGAACATTTCAAAGCCTCTTTCAGCTCTACGGCCAATTCATAAACTCTCCGGGCAGGAAGACACTTTTCCCGGAGCTGAATCATATCTACTCCTCCGGCAACAGCCTCTTTTACCACCTGGGAAAGGGGCTTGTTCCTCATAAAATCCGACGAAACAATAAAATAAAGGCTGTGTTTCAAATTTGTTCACTACCCTTCAGGTGTCCTCTTACTGAGTCGTTTAAGGACTAACTTATACCCGCCGGCACCATAGTCCAATGACCGTTTCACACGGCTGACTGTTGCCGTGCTGGCACCGGTTTCCCTGGAAATAGAAGTGTAAGTTTTATTCTGAGTAAGCATTTTTGCAACTTCCAATCTTTGAGCCAGGGATTTTATTTCGCTTACCGTACAGATATCCTCAAAAAACCGATAGCATTCTTCTTCATTTTCCAGAAGGAGAATGGCTTCAAATAATTTGTCAACGAGTTCATCCTTCAACTTGCTGTTAAAGGTCAATCAAAACCACCTCCCCGGGAGCCGCAGGGTCATCGCAGCAGTGCCCTGAAACCAATATCCCGACGGTAATACATATTATCAAAATGTATTGTGTTTATACATTGATAAGCTTTATCTAGCGCCGTCCGAAGGTTTGGGCCCTTTGCGGTAACGCCCAGCACTCTTCCTCCTGAAGTCACTACCCGACCATTGTCCAATTTTGTCCCAGCATGAAAAACCATAATATCTTCATCACGAAGCTGTTCCAGTCCATGGATAGTCTTTCCTTTTTCATAATAACCCGGATAGCCGCCCGAAGCAACTACTATACAAACACTGGGTTCCTTGGACCATGATATCTTCATTTCATGGAGCCTTTCATTCACTACTTTCTGAATTATTTCGAAAAGATCAGTTTCAAGACGGAACAGAACAGGCTGAGTTTCAGGATCTCCAAAGCGAACATTGAACTCCAATACTTGCGGCCCCTTTTCAGTAACCATTAGCCCGGCGTATAAGACTCCCTTATAGCGGATACCTTCAGCGTTCATCCCTTCCACAACCGGCTCCAAAATTTTACGAACAACAACGGCATGTAATTCTCCGGTATAGACCGGAGCAGGGGAATAGGCACCCATACCACCGGTATTGGGTCCCTGGTCACCATCAAAAGCCCGCTTGTGATCCTGAGAGGACACCATAGGAATAATTGTTTTTCCGTCAGAAAAAGCAAGAATACTGACCTCTTCACCCTTTAACAGCTCTTCTACAACGATCTTGTCCCCTGCACTGCCAAAAACCTTTTCTACCATTATCTTCTCAACAGCGGCAAGGGCTTCTTCTTTCGAACTTGCCACAAACACTCCCTTACCGGCAGCCAGACCGTCAGCTTTCACTACACAAGCATCAAGATTATTCTCAATATAATCTCTGGCTTTTTCGGCACAATCAAAAACCTGGAAGGGGGCGGTAGGAATGTTATACTTGGCCATAAATTTCTTGGCATAACTTTTGCTCCCTTCAAGGAGGGCAGCTTTCCTGCAGGGACCGAAAACCCTGCGTCCCGCATTTTCAAAAACATCAACCAGTCCTGCAACAAGCGGCGCTTCGGGACCGACAACTGTCAGGTCTATCTTTTTCTCTTCTGCCACTTTCAGCAGCCCGTCAATATCTGTTGGATCTATAGGAATGCATTCTGCAATTTCAGCGATACCTGCATTTCCCGGTGCACAAAAGACCTTTTTTACACGGGGGCTCTGTGATATTTTCCAGACAATGGCGTGCTCCCTGCCCCCGCCCCCAACGACTAAAACTTTCATGTTCAGAACACTCCTGATAGGAAATTTAATGTTTGAAATGACGCATTCCAGTAAAGATCATGATAATCCCGTTCGCATTAGCAGCAGCAATAGACTCTTCATCTCTGATTGACCCTCCCGGCTGAATTATAGCCTTGATTCCGGCTTTAGCAGCCGCCTCAACGGTGTCTCCGAAGGGAAAGAATGCATCTGATGCCAAATAAGCTCCGGCCGCACCGGCACCGGCTTGTTTTAAAGCAATCCCGGCAGAACCGACACGGTTCATCTGACCTGCCCCAACACCAAGTGTAGCCTTATCCTTCGTAACTACGATTGCATTTGACTTAACGTGCTTTACCACCTTCCAGGCAAAAAGGAGTTCCTCAATATCCTGCTGGGATGGCTGGGCATTGGTAACTACCTTCCATTCCTCAGGAGTTACGTTTCCCGTATCGATATCCTGGACCAGGAAGCCACCACTGACCTTTTTAAGGTCATAAGCCTTTTGTCCTAATTCCTCAAGTTCACCGCACTCCAGCACTCTGAGTTTGGGTTTAGCAGAAAGTACTTCCAGGGCATCCGGGTCAACAGAAGGTGCAATAACAGCTTCAAGGAATATTCCTGTCAGTTCCTCTGCCGTTACCCTGTCAATTCCCCGGTTTAAAGCTACAATGCCCCCGTATGCTGAAAGCCTGTCCGCCTCCAAGGCACGAATATATGCTTCTTTTATATTTTTGCCCATTGCAGTTCCACAGGGGTTTGTGTGCTTAATTATCGCAGCTGCCGGGTCTTGAAACTCCCGGACCAGGGAAAGGGCGGCCTCGATATCAACAATATTATTGAAGGAGAGTTCTTTCCCCTGGAGCTGCCTTGCACCCCCCAAAGTCCCCGAAACAGCAGCATCATCCTTATAGAAGGCAGCTTTTTGGTGGGGGTTTTCACCGTACCGGAGAGTCTGAATCCTTTTCCCTGTGATTGAGAAGGTCTCACCAAAATCCTCTTTTCTGCAAATACCCGCTAAATAATCGGCTATACAGCGATCATACTCGGCAGTATGGTTGAATGCTTCCTGAGCCAGAGCAAGACGCATACTGTCTGAAACCCCGCCATTTTCCTTGATCTCCCGGATTATTTCCTTGTACCTTAAAGGATTTACAACAACTACAACGTCATGGTGGTTTTTGGCTGCAGCCCGTACCATGGCAGGCCCGCCGATATCAATATTTTCCACAGCTTCTTCCAGAGTCACATCTGCCTTGCTTATTGTCTGTCTGAATGGATAAAGGTTTACCGCCACAATATCAATAGGAGTAATACCGTTTTCCTCCAGCTGCCCAAGATGCTCCGGAGTTCTCCGGGCAAGAATACCCCCGTGAACCTTGGGATGCAGCGTTTTGACTCTGCCGTCCAGTATTTCAGGGAATCCGGTAACGTCACTAACATATGTAACTTCAACACCGGCCTCCCTGAGAGTTTTTGCCGTCCCCCCTGTTGATACAACCTCATAACCCAGAACAGTTAGCTCCTTTGCGAACTCGACAACACCTGACTTATCAGAAACACTTACAAGCGCTCTTTTCTTTGCCGGCACCAGACATTACCTCCTTCATGAATAATAACTTTTCGTCCGACAATACGTACATTACCCAAAACCAGCTGTCTAACAACCAGCGGATAAAGCTGATGTTCCTGTTCCAGTATCCGGGCAGAAAGGGTTTCCACCGTATCATTTTCAATAATAGGTACAACTCGCTGCCCAATGATAGGACCAGTATCCATACCTTCATCAACAAAATGTACAGTACATCCCGAGTATTTCACCCCATAGTCTAAAGCCTGCTGCTGTGCGTTCAGGCCAGGAAAAGCAGGGAGCAGGGAAGGGTGAATGTTAACAATCCGGTTAGGGAAAGCCTGGACAAACCCAGGACCCAAGATTCGCATAAACCCGGCCAGACAAATTAGATCAATGTTCTTCTCTTTAAGAAACCCAACTAACGCCTCATCAAAGGTTTTCCTGTCCTTAAAATCACTGCCAATAAACACCGCCGTCTCAATTCCATGTTCAATGGCACGCTGAAGCGCCTGGGCATCTGGTTTATCACTAACCACAACTCCAATTTCCGCCGGAATATACCTGTTTTCCACCGCCTCAATCAGGGCTTGAAGATTGGACCCCCTCCCGGAGGCTAACACTGCAATACGCACCTTGAATCCCCCCATTTACTACACAATTTTCACTTCTCTCTGTCCGGGAGTTACTTCCCCAACATGAAATACCTCTTCCCCTTCCGCAGAACAAAGCTGGAAAACTGCTCCTACATCTGATTCCCTGACGGCAAAAACAAGCCCCAGACCGTTGTTAAAAGTACGGTACATCTCATCTTGATCTAATTTTCCCAGCTGCCCCAGCCATTGAAATACAGGAAGTTGATTCCAGGACCCTTTCCTGATAATAGCCCTGCAACCTTCGGGAAGAATACGAGCCACATTTTCGGTAATCCCTCCTCCGGTAATATGGGCCATACCCAAAATATCCACAGCACTTAAGAGCCTGCGGGTAATCGCTGCATATATCCGTGTAGGCTTCAGGAGTTCTTCTGCCAGTGTACTTCCCAACTCGGGAATATAATCACTGACCTGGAATTTGTTCAATTCAAAAACAATTTTTCTTACCAGGGAAAACCCGTTGCTGTGTAGCCCTGATGAACCAAGAGCAAGCAATTGGTCTCCCGGTTTTATCCTTGATCCGTCTACAATTTTATCCCTTTCAACTATCCCGACGGCAAATCCTGCAATATCATATTCATTCTCTGAGTACATGCCAGGCATTTCTGCAGTTTCCCCGCCAATCAGGGCACAACCTGCCTCCCTGCATCCGGTGCTTATCCCTTTAACAATTTCAGCCACTTTTTCAGGGACAAGCTTCCCTACCGCTATATAGTCAAGAAAGAATAAGGGGTGAGCACCTTGAACAGCAATATCATTTACGCACATGGCTACGGCATCTATACCAACGGTGTCATGTTTATCTGCCAGAAACGCCACCTTTAACTTTGTGCCAACTCCGTCCGTCCCGGCAACCAGGACAGGGTTTGAATACCCCGCTACGTCCAAAGCAAAAAGCCCTCCAAAACCACCAAGATCTGCCAAGACCTCCCTGCCCCAGGTACTCTTTACATAACCCCGCATAAGGTCAACAGCTTTATTTCCGGCGTCAATATCCACTCCCGAGGAAGCATAGTCAACTCTTTCACCAGTCAAAAGAATCACCAACCTTCCTCAAACATGTTTTTATCCTCATCTTCTTTCTCCGGAATACCCGCAGGGTAATCACCGGTAAAACAACCAGTGCACATCTTCTTTTCCGGCAGTCCAACAGCCTGTATCAGCCCCGGAACACTTAAATAGTGTAAGCTGTCCGCCCCGATATGGCGACAGATATCATCTACTCCAATCCTCCCCGCAATCAATTCTTCCCTCTTCCCTGTATCAATACCATAATAACAGGAGTTTTGAATTGGTGGAGAGCTGACCATCATATGAACTTCCCTTGCCCCTGCATCCCTGACCAACTGGACAATTTTTTTGCTGGTAGTACCTCTTACAATAGAATCATCAACTAAAATAACCCGCTGTCCCTGAAGGATTTCACGGACGGGGTGAAGTTTTAATTTTACTCCCAGGTCGCGCATTTTCTGACTGGGCTGAATAAAAGTCCGGCCAACATAGCGATTTTTTATAAGTCCACTCATAAAAGGAATACCCTTGGCCTGGGAGTAACCAAGAGCAGCGGAATTACCGGAATCAGGAACAGGGATTACCATATCCGCTTCAACATCCGTCTCCCGCGCCAATTGACGGCCGCATTCCATCCTGATTTGAGCTACATTACCGGCATCAAGAGTACTGTCGGGACGGGCCAAGTAGACGTACTCAAAAATACACATCCCCTGGCGTTCCTCTTGTCCAATCTTAAAGGACTCCAAACCGCTGCTGTTGATAACAACCATTTCCCCGGGCTCAATAAATCGCACAAATTTCGCACCTACTATTCCCAGTGCACAGGTTTCTGATGCCAGTACATATGCTTCATTAAGCCTGCCAAGACATAAGGGACGTACTCCGTAGGGGTCCCTTATGCCAATTAATTTGTTCTGGGTCATCATCACTATGGAATAGGCACCCCGAATATGCGACACTGCTTTTGTCACAGCATCTACAATACCCTCTTCTCCGTACCTGGCCACTAAATTAGCAAAAATTTCAGTATCACTTGTGGATTGAAACAAAACACCCATTTCCGCCAGTTGCTCTTCCATCTGAGCAGCATTAACAAGGTTCCCGTTGTGGGCAAAAGCTGCACTACCCCGCCTGCATCTAAACACCAGGGGTTGGGCGTTAATTAATGAATTTGAGCCGGTGGGAGAATACCGGACATGCCCCACGGCGGCAGAACCATTAAGATTGTTGAGGATGGTATCGTTGAATACCTCCATCACCAAGCCCATTCCTTTATGGACATTTATTTGTTTTCCGTCAGTGACGGCAATTCCGGCACTTTCCTGCCCCCTGTGCTGGAGAGCATGGAGTCCAAAATAAGTTAAGCGGGAGACATTTTCACCTGGGCCCCAAATGCCAAAAACGCCGCACTCGTCTTTCGGTTTATCGGCTATCACTATGTCATGAGACATTCTATAGCCCCCCTGTATTCCTCTTCGATTCTATTAACGGACAGCTCTACCAAATTAGATTTTTCTCCTGCGAAGCAGATAGTTAGTGTTTCTCCTCCAACAACCCCAATGCGGGCAGAAGGAATACCGAAAGCTTCAGCAATTTTAAAAAGAGCATCAACATATGATTTTTCACAAGTAACAATTATTCTGGACTGAGATTCACTAAACAAGGCTTCCAGGGGAGACATATTCCTTTTTTCAAGGGTAATAGCCGCACCAATACCGCCTGAAATACAGCATTCCGCCAGTGCAACGGCAATCCCCCCGTCGGAGCAGTCATGAGCGCTCTTGATCAACCCTTTACGGATACCTTCCAAACAGGTTTCCTGAACAGCTTTCTCCAACCGCAGGTCTAATTGCGGAACTCTGCCGCCTTCTAAATCTTCGACTACCTCCAAATAAGAACTGGCCCCCAGTTCAGGCAGCGTTTCACCAAGAAGAAGCACCACATCACCAGAATCCTTGAAACCTTGTGTCCTTATATGATTCAAGTCCTCGACCAGACCAACCATCCCTACAACGGGTGTTGGGAATATTGCACCGCTCTCGGTTTCATTGTAAAAGCTTACGTTTCCGCTGACCACAGGAGTACCCAGGACTTTTGCTGCCTCGCTCATTCCCCTGACTACCTTTTCAAACTGCCAGTAAATTTCCGGCTTGTCCGGGGTACCGAAATTTAAACAATCCGTAAGTGCCAGTGGGCGTGCTCCTGAGCATACCAGGTTGCGTGCTGACTCTGCAACAGCAATAGCTCCCCCGGTAAAAGGATCAAGGTAGCAGTAGCGCCCGTTCCCATCGGTGGCAGCAGCAATAGCCTTGTTGGCTCCTTTTATTCGGATTACGGCGGCATCGGAACCAGGGCAGACAACAGTGCTGGTCCGAACCATATGGTCATACTGCCGGTAAACCCACTCCTTGCTGGCAATTGAAGGGGAAGACAACAGTTTAAGAAGAATTTCCGACATGTCTGTCTCTGCGGACAAATCCAGACATTCCGCAGCCTTTGCTGCAGAGGCCAAATATTCAGGCTCGCTTCTGTCAGGATGATAAACCGGACACATATCCGTAAGGGCTTTTGCCGGTACCTCAGCTACCGTTTCTCCTTCATTCTTTACCCGCAAGATTCCGTCGCCAGTGACATAACCAATTACAGTGGCCTCCAATCCCCACTTTTCAAAAATAGCCTGTACTTCTTCTTCCCTGCCCTTGCGGGGAACTACAAGCATCCGTTCCTGGCTCTCAGACAGCATTATTTCATATGGGGTCATCCCTTGTTCCCGCAGGGGGACTTTTGATAATTCAATTTCCATCCCGTTATTGCCCCGGGCAGCCATTTCACTTGTGGAACCGGTAATCCCGGCAGCACCCAAGTCCTGCATTCCCACGATACAGCCGGTACGGACCATTTCCAGACAGGCTTCCATGAGAAGCTTTTCCATAAAAGGGTCGCCAACCTGGACGGAGGAACGTTGGCTGGCCGATTCCTCACTTAATTCCACTGAAGCAAAAGTTGCCCCGTGAATTCCGTCCCTTCCTGTTTTTGCCCCCACAAGCATCACCGGATTGCCTACGCCTGCGGCGGTGCCCGTGGAGAGGTCTTCGTGATCAATTATTCCAATGCACATGGCGTTTACCAAGGGATTTCCCTCGTAAGAATCATTGAAATAGACTTCACCGCCGACAGTAGGGATACCCATGCAGTTGCCGTAGAAAGCTATTCCTTCCACAACTCGCCCAAACAAATACTTCGTCCGCCCGGTATTCAACCGGCCAAAACGCAAGGAATTCAACAAAGCAATAGGTCTTGCCCCCATACAAAGGATATCCCTAATAATTCCTCCTACACCGGTAGCGGCACCCTGAAAAGGTTCTAATGCAGAAGGGTGATTATGGCTTTCGATCTTAAAAACTAATGCCTTGCCGTCCCCAATATCTACCACACCGGCATTTTCTCCGGGACCATGCATTACACAATCACCCGTAGTAGGAAAAAGCTTCAAAACAGCCCTCGAGTTTTTATAGCTACAGTGTTCCGACCACATTACGGCAAACATTCCAAGTTCTACGAAATTGGGTTCCCGACCCAATATTTTTTTTATCAAATTATACTCATTTTCCCGTAGGCCCATCTCCCGCCACGCAGGTTTACTCAAGTCCTCCGCCTCCTTCCAGGAAATTAATCATGGAGATAAATATTTTTACTCCGTCGGTACCTGACATTATCTCTTCCATGCACCTTTCCGGGTGAGGCATCATTCCCAAAACATTCCCCCCATGGTTGCAAATCCCGGCAATATTATTAACAGAGCCATTGGGATTAGACTCCGGCGTCGGTTCACCGGAAGGATTGCAATACCTGAATACAACCCGTCCCGAATCTTCCAATTCTTTCAGTGTTTCGGCATCGGCGTAATAGTTTCCATCGGAATGGGCTATAGGTATTTGAAGTATCTCTCCTTTCCTGCAGGCATTGGTAAAGGGAGTTTTTGAATTTACTACCCGCAGGTGTGTATTTTGGCACCGGAACTGCAGGTTGTCATTCTTACGCATAGCTCCTGGCAAAAGTCCTGCTTCAAGGAGAATTTGGAAACCATTACATATCCCTAATACCAGGCCACCGCCCAGGGCATATTCAGAAACTGCCTCCATAACAGGAGAAAAACGGGCTATTGCACCTCCCCGCAGGTAATCCCCGTAAGAAAAGCCTCCAGGGAGCACAATACAGTCATATTTGCCCACGTCTTTATTCCGGTGCCAAATATATTCCGCCTCATGTCCCATTACATCCTGGACAGCATATTTTACATCAAGATCGCAATTTGACCCCGGGAATACTACTATCCCAACTTTCATTTTTCTACCTCCTGCAAGTTAAAGGTGTATTCTTCTATTACAGGATTAGCCAGCAGGCTGTCGCACATTTCTTTAACCTGTTGATTAGCTGCCTCTAAACTGTCCGCACTAAGAACAACCTGCATAAACTTTCCAATCCTAACCTCCTGAACACCCCTAAAATTCATGGAATGCAGTGCTTTTTCTACTGCAGACCCCTGGGGA
Source organism: Clostridiales bacterium DTU086 (assembly GCA_001513335.1). Taxonomy (GTDB): domain Bacteria; phylum Bacillota; class DTU086; order DTU086; family DTU086; genus DTU086. The sequence continues at coordinate 83,324 of LFTO01000038.1, forward strand.
TCCAGAACTCCCTCTTTTAAAGTAATGTAAATTTCCGCTTTATACATATTGATCTCACCTCCTTGAGGTCTACTCCATATTTCCGGTAAGCCTCTCTGTTCTTGCCAAAATCACCTTCTAAATCTATCCTTTTATCCCGCTGCCGCCCCGTTTCCCAATTTCAGAAGCGACTGCAGGGTGCTCAAATTTTTTGCCAGTCGCCAGGAGTGGAAATTTCTTGTTGTTTGGCGCACAATGAGAAAACAATACCCCATTAAAATTTTATTGCCTGGTTGCCCGGTAAAAACTGCAATACCCAGGCAAGAATAAATCCGCCTGGGCCGTTCTCATTTTTTTCTGGTTTCAAAAAGATAACCGTCTATCCCCAACTGCTGCAGTTGTTTGTTCTTTTCCTCAACCTTTTCGGCAAGCTGCCGTTTAAATTCAATCAATCTATCATTTATATCCCTATTTTCCAGGGCAAGAATCTGGGCAGCAAAGATTCCCGCATTCCTCGCCCCGTTTACTGCCATAGTCGCAACAGGTATTCCTCTGGGCATCTGGACAATTGAGTACAAAGCATCTGTCCCGTTAAGAGGAGGCGCCGAAATGGGCACACCAATTACCGGCAGGGTGGTATGGGCTGCAATTATTCCCGGAAGATGGGCAGCACCTCCTGCACCGGCAATAATTACCCGAATCCCCCTTGATGCAGCATTGGCAGCTAACTGCTGAACTTCCTCAGGAGTCCTGTGGGCAGATGCAATGCTCACTTCGAAGGAGATGTGCAATTCCTCCAAGACAGCTGATGTTTCATGCATTACCGGTAAATCGCTGTCGCTTCCCATTACAATGGCAACCAAGGGTTGGGACATCTTTCTCTCCCCTTTCGATACAAAGTATATGTGTATTTTTAATTATAAAAGTAAATCCCCGTCGGGTAGAGCCGAAACCTACCCGACGGGGATTTTGTCCCTCCGGTGTAGCACTCAAAAGTGCCTGTGCCACTTGGACCTGACCACTAAGAACCCTGAGTGCGGAACCCTAGGCACACTTTCGTCTAATAAAATATTAACAAACCCAGGGAAAAATGTCAATTTAATTACTCCCACTCGATTGTCCCCGGGGGCTTTGAGGTTATGTCCAGCAGTACCCGGTTTACCCCATCCACTTCATTTGTAATTCTCGACGATATGCGCTCAAGGACTTCATAGGGCAGCTTGGCCCAGTCAGCAGTCATAGCATCCTCACTGATAACCGCCCTGACAATAATCGGGTAAGCATATGTTCTTTTGTCTCCCATAACACCTACGCTCTTTATATCCAAAAGTATAGCAAATGCCTGCCAGATATCTTGGTCTAATGCTGCCGCCGTTATTTCCTGCCGAACGATGGCATCTGCGGCCCGTACAATCTCAACTTTTTCCCGGGATACTTCACCTGCAATGCGCACCCCAAGCCCCGGTCCGGGGAAAGGCTGTCGCCATACAATTTCATGTGGAAGTCCCAGCTCCTCTCCAACCTTCCGAACTTCATCCTTGAACAAATCCCTTAGAGGTTCAATGAGTTTGAGCTGCATATCCTCCGGCAGACCGCCAACGTTATGGTGACTTTTTATCCGGGCAGCCGTATCCGTACCGCTTTCGATAACATCTGAATACAAAGTCCCTTGAACAAGATAGTCTGCACTTCCCAGCCTTTTTGCTTCCTCCTCAAATACCCGAATAAACTCCTCGCCAATTATCTTTCTCTTGCGTTCAGGGTCAGTAACCCCTTTAAGCTTAGACAAAAAACGTTCTTCAGCGTCAACGAAATGAAAGTCCATTGCAAACTCCTGACCAAAAACCCGGCAAACTTGTTCTACTTCCCCTTGCCGCATCAGGCCGTGGTTAACGAATATACATGACAATTGGTCGCCAATTGCTTTATGCACCAGCAGTGCAGCTACCGAAGAATCAACACCTCCGCTGAGGCCGCAGATAACCTTTTGCCTCCCAACTTCTTCACGGATTCGTTCAATTTCCTCGGATATAAATCCTTCCATACTCCAGTCGCCACTACAGCCGCAGACATTGAATACGAAGTTTTTCAGCATCTCCTGTCCATAGGGGGTATGTTTTACTTCCGGGTGAAATTGGACTCCATAAAGACCCCTGGCAGGACATGACATTGAAGCCACAGGGATTCCATCGGTCTTTGAAGTTACCGTAAATCCCTCAGGAGGAGCCTTAATGTAGTCCCCATGACTCATCCAGCACTCCTGTTCAGTGGGGAGCCCTGCAAATAAGGGATCTTCCCTGTCAATTATTTTTAAGCTGGTCCTCCCATACTCCCGGGTATTTCCCTTTTCCACTATAACCCCCAGGCTGGCAGCCATAAACTGCATTCCGTAACAAATACCCAACACCGGTACACCCAGATCATATATTCCTTTATCTACCTGAGGAGCACCTTCTTCATAAACACTGGATGGTCCACCGGAAAGAATAACTCCTTTGGGGTTCATTGCCCTTAATTTTTCCAGAGGCGTCCTATGTGTAATCATCTTACAGTACACTTTGAGTTCCCTGATTCTACGCGCGATCAGCTGATTATACTGACCGCCAAAATCAATAATGACAATTGATTCATGGTGAAATCTTAAATCATCCATTAAACTGCCTCCAACGATATATTGTTTTTTCACTGTTACAGAGAATCCAGCACTCCAACATAAGGCAGGTTTCTATACTTCTGGTCATAATCTAAGCCATAACCTACAGCAAACTGATTAGGAATTTCGAACCCTTTATAATCAATGGGAACTTCCACCTGTCTTGCCTCGGGCTTGTCCAACAAAACACAGGTTTTAACGTCTTCAGGACCCCGGGCCCAAAGGTTCTCGAGAAGATATTTTAGGGTCAAGCCGCTGTCAACGATGTCCTCAACAACGATCACATTTTTGCCTTCAATACTCATTTCAATATCCTTAATAATCTGTACAGCACCTGAAGATTTAGTAGCAGAGCCGTAACTGGAAACCGCCATAAAATCCATAGTGACAGGCAGGGAAAGCCGGCGCGCAATATCAGCCATAAATATAACCGCTCCCTTTAGTATTCCTACAAGCAGTATTTCCTTGCCCTGAAAATCTTCGTTAATTGCTTCAGCTATCTCACGGACCCTTTTCTCCAATTGTTCTTCAGAAATCAATACTTCAACCTTGTCAACCTTTTCCAATTTACACACCCACCGTTTCTTCCCTAAGTTTACAAATTTCTTCAATATCTATCATTTCTGCTATTTCGATTATTTCTACCTTTTATCCTTCCAATAAGCTCAATACTTTATTTAGATGTTAAACTTAAGATCAGGTTATTCTGGTCAAAAAAAAAACACAATGCAACAGAAGAAGCCCCCTGTCGCACTTTGCATTAACAAACCATTTCCCATAAAGTTTTTACGAGTCAACTTTCGGTGCCGATATAGTGTCAACCTTATTAAAATCTCCCAGAGTTACTTTAAGATCTAACAGTGATTTCGAGTTTTCCTTATTCTCCGCTGTCACTTCTGCCTTAGTAATTACTTTCTTACCTTTATCAATCCACAGCTTATACCGAAAGTTCTTCCAATGGAGGTTCAAAAACTGGTTTTCTACGTGAGGTATACACTCTAATACGATGCACTTCCTGTCACCGACTTTTTCCTTTCCAATCAAGTCTACTGTTTCAGGCACAGCAAAGCTGAAATTGCTTAAAGGGTTAATTTCCGTAGTGAACTGCTGCATAGTCATGATATTATTTTTTTCCATCACCATCCACTTATCGCTGTTGTTTTCTCGTAAATAAGTTGTATCTTTTATTTGATAGACTTCAACACCTTGTCTGAGCATTGTTCCGGTAATATGATAATTGTTTTGGGCATCTTTTTTCCCCTTGATATTGCTTAAAGGCCTTTCTTTACCATCAACTATTAAGGTGGTTTCCACCCCAAAGGAGTAGCTTTTGGCTCCGAAAGTTTTATCCATGGACTCCTCTAACAAATCTATAGGAACAATTTTTGTTTCCTCGTATATTAAATAGGCGGCCGAACCCACAATTACCAATAGAATTAAAAGAATAATAACATTCTTTGCAGAGAAATTTAACACCAAGGTTTTCACTTCCTCCCCGAGCAAATTCTGTTCTAATCTAATGCATACTTGGAGGAAATGAAAATTATTTGAGGTAATATATGGGTGATTGGCCGGTTAAATTTTAGCCGCAACTGCCTCAGCGAACTCGGATGTCGATGCCGTTCCGCCTAAATCCTTGGTCCGGACTTTCCCTTCGACAAAGACTTTTTCAAGTGCCTCCCGTATCTTTATAGCAGCCTCAAACTCACCAAGGTATTCCAGCATTAAAACACCGGACAAAATCATAGCCGTAGGGTTGGCCGCGTTTTTTCCAGCATATTTTGGGGCAGTGCCATGAACTGGTTCAAAAATGGCTAACTTGTCGCCAATATTAGCTCCAGGAGCAACGCCAAGACCCCCCACTAGTCCGGCACATAGATCTGACAAAATATCCCCATACATATTGGGCATTACCAAGACATCATACTCTTCCGGTTTTCTGACAAGCTGCATTGCCATATTGTCCACAATCCGGTCTTCAAATTCTAACTCCGGGTAATCAGCAGCAGCAAGTCTCGCAGTCTCAAGAAATAACCCATCGGTGCATTTCATTATGTCAGCTTTGTGTACAGCCGTTACTTTCTTACGACCATTCTTTTTGGCATACTCAAAAGCATAACGTATTATCCTTTCACAAGCCTTTCGGGTAATAACTTTAATGCTTTCAGCAGCATCTTCGCCTACCATATGTTCGATTCCCGTATGAAAATCTTCGGTATTCTCTCTTATAATTACAAGGTCAATATCTTGATATATGGATTTAATGCCTTTATAGGATTGTATTGGCCTAAGATTAATATATAAATCAAGGGTCCTGCGTAAAGCTACATTAACACTCCTGTATCCGGCACCAACTGGCGTAGTTAATGGTCCCTTTAAAGCCACCTTATTCCGGTTGATTGAGTCCATCACTGCCCCAGGTAAAGGGCTTCCATATTCTTTAATAGCCGCTTCACCAGCCTGCCTCACTTCCCAGCAAATATTTACTCCTGCAGCATCAATGACCAATCTTGCTGCCGCGGCAACTTCCGGACCAATGCCATCGCCGGGAATTAATGTAACATCGTACATGTAACGCACCCCCTTTTAAAACACGGTCGTTGCTTATAGGTAGTTCATATTTCTTCAACTCCTGCCATAATTCCTACTTTTTTGCAAAAAACACAAACTATACTTCTGCTTACAAATATTACAAGTGCTCTGCCTTACTTTTCAAAAGACAAATTGCCCCATTTCGGACATCTAAAGGCTTCTACGGACCCCAGCCTGGCAATTTGAATAGCGGCGACAACTCTTAGCAAAGCATAGAAGTAAACCGGGGGGCACCGGGGCAGCTCCAGTTAGATACAGTCCCATCGTTTCGGGCGTAGAAGACTATTGCTGCTGTCACGGTTAATTTGAAAAACATAATTTTCTTAAAGGTAAAAAAACCACCGAAGCGGTTTGCATGCATGAATTTGAAGAAGATCGCCATATGGAAGCAGAAAACAAACATGCTACCTCCGACAACACCTGATTACCTTCCCTGTGGAACTGGATTTTCAAAAATCTTTACTTTGATAGCAAACCCGTTTCCATGCCTTGCGGCCTGAAAACGGGTTTTGTCTACAGTCTGAAGCCCGCCGAAGCGGGCTTTTTTTACATCATCATATTGGGATCTACTCCGGAACCACCGAAATCGTTCTTTTTGTATTCTTCCGGATCTTCCGCCACAACAGCCTCTGTCGTTAGGAACATGGCGGCGATACTAGCAGCGTTCTGCAGGGCAGACCTGGTTACCATAGCCGGGTCAGGAATACCTGCCTCAATCATATTTTGGTACTCACCAGTAACAGCATTAAAACCAACACCTACAGGTTCATTTTTTACTCTTTCCACAACTATGGAACCTTCAACACCTGCATTGTTAGCAATCTGGCGCAGGGGTTCCTGGAGGGCTTTCTTAACAATGTTGAGGCCTGTCAACTCATCCCCCTCAAGTTCCAGCTTTTCCAATGCGGGGATAATATCAATCAGCGCAACGCCACCCCCTGCTACAATGCCTTCCTCTACAGCAGCACGAGTTGCAGACAGGGCATCTTCAATGCGCAATTTCTTTTCTTTCATTTCGGTTTCAGTTGCAGCACCAACACCGATAACAGCAACCCCGCCGGCAAGCTTAGCCATTCTCTCCTGGAGTTTTTCTCTTTCATAGTCTCCTTCAGCTTCTTCAAGCTGCCTGCGAATCTGCGCAATTCTGTTTTCAATATCTTCCTGTGTGCCGCGGCCTTCAACAATGGTAGTATGTTCTTTAGCAACACGAACCTGGCGAGCCTGGCCTAACATATCCAGAGCAGTATTTTCCAGTTTTAGACCCTTTTCTTCGCTGATTACCTGACCGCCTGTCAGTATTGCAATGTCTTCCAGCATAGCCTTTCTTCTGTCACCAAATCCAGGAGCTTTTACTGCAACACACTGGAATGTGCCTTTAATCTTGTTAACAATAAACGTTGCCAGGGCTTCACCTTCAACATCCTCTGCAATCAGCAGCAAGGGTTTGCCGGCCTGGACCACTTTTTCCAGTATAGGAAGAACTTCTTGAATACTTGCAACCTTTTTATCTGTTACCAGGATATAGGGGTCATCAAGCTCGGCTTCCATCTTTTCCGTGTTAGTTACCATATAGTGGGAAATATATCCCCTGTCAAACTGCATACCTTCAACAACATCCAGTGTAGTACCAATACTCTGGGACTCCTCAACGGTAATCACACCGTCTTTACCCACTTTTTCCATTGCATCAGCAATAAGGTCGCCAATTTCCTGATCATTGGCCGAAATAGAAGCAACTTGACTGATAGCTTCCTTACTTTCAATGGGCTTGGATAATTTTTGAAGCTCGTCCACGGCTATTTTAATCGCCTTTTCAATACCTCTTTTAAGGCTCATAGGATTGGCGCCGGCAGCTACGTTTTTCAACCCTTCCTTGATCATTGACTGAGCAAGAATTGTAGCTGTAGTTGTACCGTCACCGGCTACATCGTTGGTTTTTGTGGCCACTTCTTTGACTAGTTCCACACCCATGTTTTCAAATCTGTCTTTTACATCTATTTCCCGGGCAATGGTAACACCGTCATTTGTAATAACAGGAGTACCAAACTTTTTTTCCAGAACCACATTACGGCCTTTCGGCCCAAGGGTAACGCGAACAGCTTCTGCAAGAGTATCTACACCGCGCTCCATCGCTTTTCGTGCATCTTCGCTGTACAAAATAGTTTTTGGCATTATAAAGCTCCCTCCTTCAATTTGACCTGATGCTATTAGCTAATGACAGCCAGAATGTCATTTTCGCAATTTAAAATTAAGTATTCTTCCCCTTCGTATTTGATTTCCGTTCCGCCGTATTTGGAATAGATTACTCTATCTCCTTCTTTTAAGTCAATGCCTGCTTTTTCTGAGGCGGAAGGACCTACCGCTACAATCTTACCCTGTTGGGGTCTCTCCTTAGCGGTATCGGGGAGGACAATGCCGCTTTCGGTTCTTTCCTCCGTGTCCATTACTTTAACAACCACGCGATCACCTAGAGGTTTAATATTCATGTTTTTTAACCCTCCTTCTTAAGTTAAGATTTTACTCTATTATTAGCACTCGTTATTGGTGAGTGCTAATACTCACATATAATAATATTAATGAGATTCCTGCAATGCAACTCCGACAACAGGTAGATTTGAGCTTAATAGAGGTTGTATTCCTGAATTATTGGGAAAAAGCTTAAAATTTCTTGTGCATTCAAAATTTTCCGTATACCGCTCCATAAGAAAAATATTTCCAACTTTTATTTTAATTATACCTGTGAATAGATGGCCTTTCCTAGTTTTACTCAAATCTCCAACAGAGTTGCCCTCACTTACCAAATCCGTCAACTATTCCAAACAATAAAACACCCGACATGAAAAGTCGGGAAAATTTGATAATTATAAATAAACTGAAATATTGCAAAATTTATTCTCTCATAAAAGAATAAAAAAGAATAAAAGTTTGAGTTCATTAACAGTGTATCATTTCATTTTCCGTTATTATTAAATTCATCTTTTGATCATGGTCTTCAAAAGGAAGTGTTTGAACCAATTGAAAACTATAGGCCAACGCAATAATTATTGTCGACGGAGACAGTTGAGTTAAAAATCTGTCATAGTAAGCCAAACCATAACCAAGCCTGTGGCCGCTCCTATCAAAGGTAATACCCGGCACCAGGACAATATCGAGCTTTTTTACATCAACAATATCGTGTTTCTTGGTCGGCTCCAAAATACCCCTTGTACCTTTTTCAAGATCGTCAAAGCTGTCAATCTTTACAGGTAGCAAACTAAAATTAGGTCCGCACAAAGGAACAACAATATTTTTCCCCTCATTAAGGGCCCTCTTAATAATACTCCGGGTCTCCACTTCGTTTTGGAAATCAACATAGGTCATTATCGTTCTGGAAGTCTGATAATAGGAAGTCCGAAAAAGCTTTTCCTGAATCTTTTTACTCTTTTCATTCACCTCCTTCGGAGACATCATTTTTCTTTGTTCCAAAACCCTTCGCCTTATTTCTCCCTTCATAGGCCCACCCCTTCACAAAAAATCAAAAAAGAGCATACCCGGAGTTTGTCTATCTTTGATATATTTCCAAATCTGAGAGTTTTCGAGACAGAAATGAATTCTATTTGTTTCATAATTATTGATAAATATATTCAATATTCATGCATCGCCCCCCTATTTTATCCACAGTTGTTCCTTTTTACATTCAACTTATTAACAGGCTTATCCACAATATCCACATAAAACACAGTGTATTATTGGTAATTTCCGACATCAAGACCTAAATTAGGGACCGCGTTCAGGAATAAATCGGAAAATTTTTCGCAGCGCATTTTGTAATAGGCGGCACAGCCGATCATTGCTGCGTTGTCCGTACACAGCTCGGGAGAAGGTACTACAAGGCGTACTCCTTCCTCACCCAGTCGCTCTCTCATTCGTAAGCGGAGCCTTTTGTTTGAGGCCACTCCTCCTACCATCATGACTGTCTTTACGTTATTTTGTACTGCACCTAATACTGTCTTTTCAACCAGAACATCGATTACCGCCTCTTGGAAACAAGCAGCTACATCGTTGACAGATAGTTTTTCGTTCCTCTGCTCTGCGTTATGTAAAAAATTCAATAATGCAGACTTCAACCCGCTGAAGCTGAAATCCAGGCTGTTTTTCTCAAGCCACGCCCGGGGGAATTCATATTTCTTGGGGTTCCCTAAAGCAGCCTTTTTTTCTATTTCAGGGCCACCAGGATACCCCAGACCCATGGCTCTGGCTACTTTATCCAGTACTTCGCCGGCAGCATCGTCCCGGGTTTCTCCAAGTACTGTGAAACAGCCATGTTGGGGAACATAGATGATACTGGTATGCCCCCCGGACACTACAAGGGCTATCAGTGGAAACTCTACATCAGGATCTTCCAGAAATCCCGCGTATAAATGTCCCACAAGATGGTTAATTCCTATTAGAGGAACTCCCAACGCATATGCTGCCGCTTTTCCAAAAGACAAACCTACCAGTAAAGCACCCACCAAGCCCGGACCATATGTAACCGCTACTCCGTCAATTTCGTTATATCCGCAGGAAGCCTCGGAAAAAGCCTGGTGTACCACCGGTACAATTGCTTCAACATGTTTCCGTGAAGCAATTTCAGGAACTACACCTCCAAATTTCTGATGCACATTAATTTGGGAAGATATAATATTTGATAAAACATAACGCCCATCAGCAACAATGGCTGCCGAAGTCTCATCGCAGGATGTTTCAATAGCCAAAATTTTGTTTCTGTACATCATCCTGTCACCCACCAGTTTAAGATACCTTCTTTAATCGATTCTTTCTTTAATATCAGTTAAATCATCATACCTCTTTAACATCACTATGGCATCCTCAAGGGTGTCGCTATAGTATTGTTTTCGCACCCCAATTTCCACAAACCCCATCCTTTTATAAACCTTTTGGGCTGCTTTATTGGATACACGGACTTCAAGGAGCATCTTTTCAGCTCCCCAAACTTTTGAATATTCAACACCAAACTCAATGAACCTTTCGGCAATGTGATTACCCCGGAATTCCGGGGCAACAGCAATGGTAGTAATATGGGCTTCATCCAAAACGATCCATATCCCAATATAACCAACCACTTTATCTTCAATTAAGCCTACAAAGTAATGGGCAAAATTGTTCCGTGTGAGTTCCCCCATATATGACCTGTATGACCAAGGAGTTGGAAAGGAAACATTCTCTATTTCCAAAACACTGGATAAATGGTCAGCCTGCATAGGCTGTATCTGTAATTTGTCAAGATCAACCATTACCTTCCCCCTCACAGGTCACAGTTTTTTGGCGTAATCTGTCTTCTGCAGCTGAAGCTTTAATATAAAAAGGGCTCAAGGAATTGATGTCGTCATGTTCCCCTTTTTTTAACCTCTTAAGGCCCAAGAACCCGATTGATGCCGCTCTGGCAAGACGGTCAAGTTCAGAAGCCGTTACACATCCTGGTCCTAATACATCTTGTAAATTATTTGGCAGCATTGACGTACCGTCCCCCAGGAAGGTGATTTCCTCCGGTCTTAATTCTGCGAAAAAAGCAACCAGTTTTTCAGGACTGATAACCATGTATTCAGATATCCTCTCCTGGCCACCCGGAGAATTTAAATAAAGAGCAGAATACAATTCATTTCTTCGGGCTTTTAGAATTGGGCATATTAAACCACTTGTATGAGAAAGGTTCGCCGCTAATCCATCAAGAGTTGAAATACCAACCAAGGGTTTCTGGGTAAAAAAAGCCAAAGCCTTGATTGTTGCAAGGCCAATCCTCAGCCCGGTAAATGACCCCGGTCCGATAGAAACGGAAAAACCGTCAATTTCCTCCAGGGTAAGATCTGCATAATCCAAAGCTTGACTCAAAAGAGGCATCAAACGTTCAGAATGAGTCTTGCTTGTGTTTAGGGTAAATTCAACCAAAATATTGTCTTCCTTTACAACTGCACAGCTAGCCACGTTGGTAGCACTGTCCAATGCCAGTACCAGCAAAAAATATCAACTCCTCTAACAAACCCTCATAGCCTGTTCCCTTTGATTCTATTTCTACTTTGCGGATATCCCTGTGCCTGTTTAACCGGACCTCCAAACGGTCTTTAGGCAGCAGTGAATGGATTCGGTCTGCCCACTCCACTACCACCACCCCGTCGCCGGAAAGCAGTTCATCAAACCCCAGCAGGAGTATCTCTTCAGGTTCATCCAAACGGTAAACATCGATATGGTACAGGGGCAATCTTCCCGAATATTCCTTAATCAAAGTAAAGGTTGGACTGGTAATATGACTGTCAATATCCAAACCCTTACCAATTCCCCTAACCAGTGTAGTCTTACCCATACCCAAATCTCCAACCAGGGCAATAATATCACCGGAACGAAGTAGTTTTCCAATTACCCGGCCTAATTCAACCATGTCTTCAGCTGTTGGAACATAAAACTGCAGCAAAAATATCACCCCACGGGTCCACAGGTACATTATAAAGTATAGCCAAGACCATAAATTACAAACATCTACCAGTCGATAGTCATTTGACGGGTAATCATTTCCTTGTAAACCCGCATCAATTCCTGAAAATCCTCCCATACTGGCCTCTTTTTTCCGGGATCCCGAAGAAGGGCAGCAGGATGATAGGTAGGGAGAATTTTTATCCCGTTCTTTTCAAACCATTGACCGCGGATGCGAGTGATTCTTGCCTGGGGATTTATTAACGTTTTAGTAGCTAATGCCCCCAAACAGACAATAATTAAAGGATCGATAAATTTTATCTGGGCGTTAAGATACCATCTGCAGGTTTCCACTTCGTCAGGACGGGGAAACCGGTTGCCCGGGGGTCTACATTTGGCAACATTAGTAATAAACACATCATCCCTGTTTATTCCTGCAGCTGCAAATATTTTGTCAAGTAAATTTCCGGCAGCACCTACAAAAGGCTCTCCTTGTTCATCTTCCTGTTTCCCGGGTGCCTCCCCAACAAACATAATATCAGCACAAGGGTTCCCTTTTCCAAAAACAACCTGTTTGGCCCCGGCTCTCAAACCGCACCCGCTGCACTTTAGACAAGTGTCCCTCAACTGCTCAAAGGATTTAAATTCTATAGTCTCTATGGCAGGTTCTTTCATTTTCCCCTCCCCCAGAATTCTTTGGTTAACATTTCTGGAAATGCTGATTGTTTCCCTTTTAGTATTTCAAAATTAAAGGTATTAGGTTTTATATAAAAAACCCCTTTCGGGGAGCTTTCAGGCAGTATCAGAACAAATCTCTCCTGGGCAAGAAGCGGAGTAGAATAAAAGCCAGTGTTGCTCCCTAACAGCACGGCCACCAGTACATTTATGGCGTGCTGCATGGGATAAGCCCTTGCCGGCCCCGCAGGACTTGAGCCGTAATCGTTCCTATGGCCACAAATAATGCCATAACGGTCAGTTTCCTTGTTGAATAAGCTCTGTGCCTATTCACCCCAGTATCCCCCTCCATTTAAGCTTTCCAGTCTGTCGTATACCAGGCGTCCATCTATGATCACAGCCTCAACCCTGCTCATCATTTCAAAGGGACTGCTCGTCCAGATTACTAAATCTGCATCCTTTCCAGGAGTGAGGCTTCCTACCCGTGAAGAAACACCAAGAATTTCCGCGGCGTCAATAGTAATTGCCCTCAACGCTGCTTTTTCAGGCATTCCTTCTCTTGCTGCAACTCCGGCACAAAGACGTAAATGCCGGATACTTATCTCGGGGTGATCCGTTGTCAGAGCAACTTTTACCCCCACCTGGGAAAGTACCCCCGGCGTACTTTCATCCATTTCTCTTAACTCCTGCTTGACGCGCCCCAAAAACATCGGTCCATATACTACAGGTATTGAACGCTTTGCTATTTCATCAGCTATAAAATGCCCTTCCATACAGTGCTCCAAAACAATATGAATACCGAATTCATCGGCTATCCTGATAGCAGTCATTATATCATCAGCCCGGTGAGCATGAACACGCATGGAAATTTTCCCTTCCAGGACATCTATTAAAACCTGCTGACGCAGGTCTCTTTTTGGAGAAGAAGCATTCTCTTTTTTCCACTCCAGGGCTTGTACTAATTTTTCCCGCAGCAAAGCGGCCTCAGCCATTCTGGTTACTGGGCTCTCTTTCTTATCTCCATACGTCCGTTTGGGATTTTCACCAAAGGCCACTTTTAGGCAGCAGCTTTCTTTTAATACCATTCTGTCTATTACACTGCCAACTGTTTTTACCACAGATCCCAGGCCGCCAATAACATTTGTACTTCCCGGGAGGCAGCAGACACATGTTACGCCACCTTCCCTGGCAGCCGTGAACCCAATATCCCTGGGGCTGATACCGTCAATTGCACGAAGGTGTGGAGTGGCAGGGCTGCTTGTCTCATTGGTGTCATCTCCATCTTTTGCATTGCCTTCTTCATAAAGTCCCAAGTGGGTGTGAGCATCGATCAGTCCGGGAGTGACAACTCTCCCTTTCAGGTCGATAACTTTGCTACAGTCTCCCGGAATTTGGCTGCAATCGCTTACTTCCCGGATCCTGTTTCCGTCAATTACAATCCAACCCGGCGTCAGAAAAAAATCCTTCCGGTCATCCATTGTTATTAAATAAGCATTAGTAAGTCCTATTGCCATTAGCGTTCTTCCTTTCCGCTGCAGCCCTAATAAAGGCCCGTAACAAAGCCTGCTGGTCGCTGGATTGAAAAAACATCTGTTCCGGGTGCCACTGCACCCCCAGGACAAAACTGTGGTTTGTAGATTCTATGGCTTCAATAATGCCGTCTTCCGCCCACGCAGTAGCTTCAAAACCGGGGGCTATCCTCCTCGGAGCCTGGTGGTGAAATGAATTAACATATGTGCTGGATTTCCCGATTATTTTTTGCAGCTTGCTCCCCCTTTTTAGGGAAATATTGTGAGTCGGGTACCATTTGGGTGCCTGCTGCATGTGCTTAATTACTCTCTCTATCTGACTGTTGACATCCTGGTATATATCTCCGCCGGCGCAAATATTCAAAACCTGCAGTCCCCTGCAAATTGCCAGGACCGGTTTATCTTTAGTAAGAAACTCCCGGACAAGGGTAATTTCATAACTGTCCCTTTCAGGAGTAATCTCCCCTGTGCCCGTGGGCTGTTCTCCAAAAAACTTTGGGTCTACATCAACCCCGCCAGCTAAAACCAACCCGTCAATAACGGCACAATGGCCAAGAACATTATCTGTTGAGACAACATCTGGCAAAAGGAGAGGCAATCCACCGCACCTTTCCACAGCATGAATATACCCCTTACTTACAGTAAGCTTATTAGAGGAATAATCATGATGGCATGTAATACCAATAACAGGAACCATAACCTACCTCGCAGCCCTTTTTTGAAATATTATGGTTGCCTGTAAACAAAAATACCTACTTGAGACCAAGTAGGAATGTTTTTCAATTAAAAGAAGTTAAACATCAACAAGACCGAGACTGATTTCCAGTCCGTGATTGACTTTTTCCATGATTTCTTCATCCAAAAAAGCAATTTTATGTCTCAACCGACTTTTATCTATAGTTCTAATCTGTTCCAAAAGAATAACTGAATCTTTGTCCAGTCCGCCTTTCTTTTTGTCTATTTCCACATGAGTTGGCAATTTTGCTTTCTGTATTTGAGATGTAATGGCTGCAACGACTGTTGTTGGACTGTACTGATTGCCTATATCATTTTGAATAACCAGTACCGGCCTGGTTCCCCCTTGTTCAGAACCAATTACTGGATTTAACTCTGCGTAGAAAACATCGCCTCGCCTGACGTTCATTTTACCTGCACTCCGCTAATTGATTCTCGAAGATTTCCTGAGCTTCGTTTTCTACTTCATAGTTTTCCTCTGCCAGCGATAAGTTTATTTTGGCCATTTCCTGATATCCATGTTTCATCTGTTCTCTTATGGCGCGTCTCTTCCTCTCCGAAATATACAGCTTCATAGCTTCACGAATAAATTCGCTGCGGTTTCTCTTTTCCAGCATCGCCAACCCGTCAACCTCTTCAAGCAGGCTTTCCGGTAAACTGATCATAATACGCTTGACCCCCGGCACAACAGCACCTCCTAGGTTTAAAGCAATCGGTAAATACGTACAGATATAATCAATTATAGCTTAAACCAATTGATCAATGCAAGTATTGCGGAAAAAATTGAAATAACTAATAAAGGAAATAATAAGCATTCTTCTGGTTAAGGGTTATCATTTCATAATAAATATTTCCGCGGTACCCGGCTGCTGACCCCACATACTATTTCGTAGTTTATTACCCCCGCATTCTCAGCCAGATCATCAGCTGTAACCTCTTCATCCCCCTGTTTTCCCAGCAATACCGCTTCGTCGCCGATACACACCCCCGGAACAGATGTAACGTCAACCATAATTTGGTCCATACATACACGACCAACCAGAGGTACCCGGTGTCCGTGAACTAAAACGTTACTGTTATTTGAAAAGTGTGTTGTATATCCGTCAGCATACCCTAAGGGAAGGACGGCAATTATGCTGTCCTTATCAAGTTTGTAAGTACATCCATATCCTATACTACTTCCCGCAGGAATATGCTTTACTGAAGCCACCTCTGCTTTCAGGCTCATCACTGGCTTCAATGCTAGAGACCCGTTTTTCATATCGGTGGAAGGGAAAAGTCCATATAAAATAATCCCGGGGCGAACCATATCCAGGTGAGCTTCCGGATAGTTCAATATTCCCGCACTGTTAGCAGCATGCTTGATAGGTATAGAAATATTCTTTTCTTTAATCCTGCCCAGAAACCAAAAAAAACGTTCTAACTGCTCAACTGTGTAGGTCCTGTCCTGGCTGTCTGCCTTTGCCAGGTGGGTATAAATTCCCTCAACAAAAATCCCGGGGAGTTCCATGATTTTTTCCAGCTGCTCGATAGATTTTTCTCTGGCCAACAACCCCAGCCTTCCCATTCCCGTGTCTATTTTTACATGTATAGGTACTTTCCTGTTTTTCTTTAAAGCTTCCCGGGATAGCATTTCCGCCTGACCATAGTCAAAAATTGTCTGGATTAATCCGTGGTCCACCACATCGGGAAAGTCGGAGGCAGGTGTATAGCCTAAAATCAGTATCGGCACTCTAAACCCCTTGCTTCGCAGAGCAAGAGCCTCATCCAATATGGCTACACCCAGACGCTCTGCCCCGTTTTTTAAAGCTATCTCACTTACTTCAAAAAGCCCGTGGCCGTAGCCATCAGCTTTGACGATGGCCATAATTTTTGTATCAGGTTTAACGATACCTCTTACTTGACGAATGTTGAATCCTAAATTAGCCAGGTTTATTTCCGCCCAGGCAGGACGCATTAATGTCACCTCTTTAAATAAAGCTTTTCCAACCGCATTATGGTACGGGGCAAGTTAAAAGCAACGTCTCCGGCTGTGATACCCCTCTCGCCATAGGTAGGAAGAAGGTCATCTGCCGTTAATCCGTGAATATATGTTCCCACGGCAGCCGCATATTCAGTAGGCAGCCCCTGAACCAGTAGGGAAGCAATAAGACCGGTAAGAACATCACCTGAGCCTGCCGTAGCCAACCCCGGATTACCAGTAGTATTGATGAATACACTGTTGTCAGGAACGGCAGTAATTGTGTTGGCACCTTTGAGGACAACAACTACCCCGTATTGGCGTGCAAATTGACGGGCAATATTCACTCTGTCCTGCTGGACTTCCTGTGCCGAACAGCCCAACAGCCTGGCCATCTCCCCCGGGTGAGGAGTTAATACTGCCGGGACTTTCAAATCCAGTAACATATCAGGATTACCTGAAATGATATTTAATCCGTCTGCATCAATTACTATTGGACACGGACACCTCAACAAAAGTTCCTTCACAAAGCCGTCCGTACCCGGACAAGTGGATAACCCGGGTCCAACAGCAACCACATCATTTTTCTTCACTTTCCGGAGGAGAACTGCAGCCGCTTCTGTGTTCAAAACACGGTTTTCGGTTTCGGGGAGGGGGATACTCATTACCTCGGTGAGCTTATTCTCCAAAATACTGTTTAGTGACCCGGGAACACAGGCTGTAACCAGCCCGGCACCGCTTTTAAGAGCCGCTTCTGAGGCTAAGGCAACTGCCCCGGTCATACCCACAGAACCACCGGCAACAAAAACGTGTCCAAAAGCCCCTTTATGACTGTTCCACTGCCGGGGTGGAAGATACTGGCTGCACATCTCCCGGTCAACCAAACTAAATTGAAAATTTCCTTTTTCTATTAAGCCGGCGGGCAGAGATATATTCGCAACTTCAATCTCTCCACAGTACTCTACCCCTGGATAAAGATATAAGCCCGGCTTGGGGAGACCTAAGGTACAGGTAAAGGAAGCACGTATACAGGGTCCCTTCACCTGTCCGGAATCTGCCTCCAGCCCTGACGGAAGGTCGACAGCGATAACTGAAGTTGAACTCTCGTTTATGGCTCCAATGACTGATGCAGGTGTCCCCTTGGCTTTCCCCTTAAAGCCTGTCCCGAAGATGGCATCGATTACTAAATCGGCATAAATCAAGGCAATTTTTACTCTTTGAATATCTCTCGGGCCAACTGGGGAGATAACAACTCCCAATTTCTCCAGTATTTCCAAATTAACCAGTGCATCCCCCAAAATCTCCTCACGGGGATAAAGAAGGAATACTTTTACGTCGGCACCCTTGCTAGCCAGGTGTCTTGCAGCAACGAAACCATCTCCACCGTTGTTTCCCTTACCGGAAAAAATTAAAATCCTCCGGGAATCCACACAACCGCCAAAGTATTCCACAGCTTTTTCA
>LFTO01000046.1 GCA_001513335.1 Clostridiales bacterium DTU086
CTCATATTGTCTATCTTACTAAGTTCTTTTTTAAGTTCTGCATAAGCATAGATAGTAAAGTATGCTGATATAACCGACAGCTTTGAGCCTTTGCGAAGCTCCGCCTTTAACTCATCTACAACCCTGTATTTTTTATTATCCAAAACCTTAGGTGGCCTCATATACTCAATCCTCCGGCACTGATTAATCTACCTCTCAATTCGCTGGCTTTTTCTTAGTCTTACGTCTGTCTGCAGGTTTCTCCGCATTTTTGGGTATGACCCAGACATTACTAAGTTTAAAAGCTCCTTCTATTCTGCCTTCCTCACAAAGTACCTGAACTCTCCGTCTTGAAATATTCCACTTCTCAGCTATTTCCTTTGCTGATAAATAATCCATTATAAACAACTCCGAATCAGAAGTCTTTAGATTTACTATATTCCAACTTGCGAACAATTACAAGAATTGGTTAACTATTAATTCCAGAGATTTCTTTTTGCTTTGAGGCGGGAGAACCGATGGGCGCGAATAGCTATAACGGCAGGATTTACTTGTTTTTTATAAAAATTGCTTTCAATTCTCTTCTAAATCTAAATAGATAAATGGGGTTAAACCATCTAAAAAGGCACCTACCTATTTTGTAAGTGCCTTGAAAAATTCAGTTGCTTCCCTGAGGAAAATCAATTGTTGCATAACTCAATCTCTCTTCAATCCACCAGTGATATTATACTTTTTATATAATTCCTCTCTAAGAAATATTCATTCTTAAAATACCTACAAAAGTTTTCCAACACCTGAAATAATTAGAGAACCCTTAGAACTAGGGTTCCCTCTCAATCATAACTAATTCCCCGAAGAAAATCCGAAGATCTTACGACTTTAACATCTTAACGGCTTGGCATAAGATGCCCTAAAAGCGGAGTAATACCTTCAAACGTACCATAATTCCTTCCTCACATCACACCAGAGTTTTAAGAGTCTTCACAGATTATGTTCGGTTAATATTATGTAAGCGGTTAAGCAAATCATAAGCCGAA
>LFTO01000114.1 GCA_001513335.1 Clostridiales bacterium DTU086
GCCCTGAAGGAGGCAGGAGTGGTTGATTCCGGTGGGTGCGGTTTTGTTATCCTTTTTGAAGGCTTCCTCAAAGTTGCCCGGGGTGAAACATTATCTCCACCGGAGGAAATTTCCGTTCCTTACAGCCGGGAGAAAGTGCAGGCTGCTGGCGGTGAAGAAAAACTGCTGGCTTTTAATTACTGTACCGAAGCCCTTGTTAAAGGGACAAACATCCGGCTGCACAGGCTGAGAGAAGACCTGGAACCCCTCGGGGATTCCCTTATCGTGGTGGGGGATGACAAAATTGCCCGGATTCATGTCCATACCAACCACCCCGGGGAGGTACTGGAGCTGTGTCTCAAAAGAGGTACACTGCACAAGATTAAAATTGATAACATGCTGGACCAGCACCGGGAAGGGATATCCAGTATGCAGGTCTCCCAGGGGGATAAAAGGGAGGAACAAATGAGTCCGGGCCTGGGTCTGATTGCTGTATGCAGCGGGTTTGGACTGGAGGAGATTTTTCGCAATCTGGGCTGCAGCAGAATCATTGCCGGCGGGCCAACAATGAACCCTAAGGTACAGGACTTTGTAACTGCTATCAGAGAGTTCGAGGACGGGGTGCTTATCCTTCCCAATGACAAAAATATTCGCCTGGCTGCAGAGCAGGCAGCCAATATGGTCAACCGTAACGTAGCGGTAATTTCCTCAAACAATATACCGGAGGGAATAGCTGCTGCCATGGCATTTGACCCGGATGCCGGCTTAAAAGAAAATCAGGAAGAAATGGTTGAGCGTATCCAGGATATTAAATCGGCGGAAGTAACTTATGCCGTCAGGTCCTCAACTGTTGGCGGCCTTTCCTTTGATAAGGGAGATATTATCGGGTTGATGGATGGCACTGTGGCTGCTGCAGGAAAATCAAAAGCAGGCGTCCTCTTAGAGCTTTTAGAGGTTATGGTCCAGGAAGAGGACGAAATTATCAGCGTTGTATATGGTGAAGATGTTGCGGCTGAGGAGGCGAAAGAGCTGCAGCAGGAGGTGGAGGAAAGGTTCCCCGATAAGGAAGTGGAATTCCTGTCAGGTGGACAACCTCTGTAC
>LFTO01000014.1 GCA_001513335.1 Clostridiales bacterium DTU086
CAGGGCGATGCTTTATTAATACTCGAAGGAGACCCGGCAGTTGCCGAAAGGCATGGAATGCAGCCGGGGGAACACCAGGAGGAATACTACCGTGCCAGACGCGAGCATGTTAACAATATACTGGTAAAATCCGTAAGGCACAAGGCCAGTGATGCTTCCCTGGCTGGCAAGCTCAGCAGTTTGATGATGCGGCCCATAACAGGCATACCCATCCTTGTGGGGGCACTGTGGCTCATGTATCAGATCATTGGGGTTTTCATTGCCCAACATGTTGTAGGTTTCCTTGAAGAATTCGTTATGGAAGGATACTACGCCCCTTTTATTAGAACCATTGTTGGACAATGGGTAGCCCAGGATAGTACTGTTTGGAATGTACTGGCGGGGGATTTCGGTATTCTCACCATGCCCGTAGTCTACCTGATTGGCCTGTTAATGCCTCTTGTAATAGGATTTTATTTCTTCCTCTCATTATTTGAGGATTCAGGCTACCTGCCCAGAATTGCAGCTCTTGTGGACAGGGTCATGAACAGTGTCGGCTTGAACGGCAGGGCAATAATACCTATGATCCTGGGTTTTGGCTGTGTGACAATGGCCATTGTGGTCACCCGGCTGCTGGGTTCGGAAAGGGAGCGGAGAATTGCCATTTTCCTCCTTGGCCTTGCTATTCCCTGTTCGGCACAGTTAGGGATAATCGCAGGTATGCTGGCAGTATTGGGACCGAAGTTCCTGTTGATATATATTCTGGTAATCTTTACTGTTCTCGCCGTAACGGGGACACTATTAAATTCCCTTCTGCCGGGCAAATCTTCTGACTTGCTGATTGATCTGCCACCGCTGCGCATACCCAGAGCAGATAACGTTATTAAGAAAACCGCTGTTAAATCCTACTCTTTTCTTTTGGAAGCAGCCCCTCTCTTCGTTCTTGGTGCGCTTATCATTAGTGTGATGCAGATCACGGGAATGCTTACTGCACTCCAGAACTTGATTGCGCCACTGACAGTAGGCTGGCTGGGACTGCCGAAAGAAGCAGCTACCGCCTTTATCATGGGGGTTATCAGGCGTGATTTCGGGGCAGCGGGACTGGCAAGTATCCCAATGGCCGATATGCAGGTACTGGTCGCTCTGATTACCCTTACCCTGTTTGTCCCCTGCATTGCTGCAATAATGGTTTTGTTTAAGGAACGCAGCAAAGGAGAAGCGGCACTTATGTGGTTTGGTTCTGTGGCAATCGCCTTTTTCGTAGGGGGACTTGTTGAAAAGCTGAGCCATATCAGCATCGGGGCAATATCCGGCAGCACAGCCATCATAACCGTTTTTCCGGTGCTGGGAATTGCCGCCGTTCTGCTTAGTTTCTTGATTGGATCAAAGAGAAACAACAGTACAACCCAAGGGAGTGCATTATCATGAAAGAAACCATAACCTGCCCACGGTGCGGTTACAAAGGAAAGATACAGTCGGACTTCCGCTGTCCCAGGTGTTCGTACCGGTTCGAGAATATACTGACCTGTAAGGGAAATTGTAAAAAATGCTCAATAAAGGATATCTGTTAAATACCCCTTAAATAAAACCTCCTATTGTTGAAAGCCCCTCCGGGGGCTTTTGCATTTAAAGCCTTCTATAAATCTCCAAGTACCATTATCCAAATATAGAGACCCCCTTGCGTTCTTCCAAGAAGGCAAGCCCACGGCTATACAAGTAATATGTTGAATAAACTACCTGGCACATTAATTGCGGGGATACCTCATTTAATTGCGGACAGCCTTTCCTCAAGCTCCTTAATAACGCTGTTTTGCAAACACAAGGGCAGTAAAAGCAAATATTGCCGAGAGAACACCTATAGCAACATTTTGACCGGCAATGGTCTGTAGGGGATAATCTTTTGCGAGAAAAGTACTTGTATTAAGCAATATTAAAAAGAACGGCTGGACGATAATTAACAGTATAAGAGGCATGCGTAATTCCCTTTCGGAATAGCTAATCTTTAAAAAGCCGAAAAGAAAAAACTGTTGACTTGGACTGGCACCACCGGTAAGATAATGTATGAACATTTGCTCATATATTCATATAATAACGGGAGGGACTCCATGAAACCTGAGGATGATGTCTGTAAAGTAAACTGTATTAATGAGTCTGCTGTCAATAGATTGCGGAAGGAAATGCTGACTGCACAAAAAGCTGAAGACCTTGCCGACCTTTTCAAGGCTATGGGAGACCCCGGCAGGGTAAGAATACTCTATGCTCTCAGCAAGGAAGAGCTGTGTGTATGTGACCTTCAGTCTCTCCTGAATATGTCCCAGTCGGCTGTCTCGCACCAGCTTCGTTTGCTGAGAAATCTGCGATTGGTCAAATACCGCCGACAGGGCAGAATGGTCTTTTACTCCCTCGACGACGACCACATTTACCGCCTCTTTGCAGAGGGTCTCAACCATATTGAACATAATTTGCTTTCACTGGAGGAATAATATTGTCTTCATATGCCAATACACAAAAGGACTATATAGAATATGTTATGGAAGGCCGCGCCTGTGCGGCATGTAAAAACAGGATAAAAGAAGCTCTTCAATGTACTATAGACGGAGCTCAATGTGATTTGGTCAATAACTGCGTCCGGGTCCCCCCGGGAAAGGAAATAATTGCGCAGGAATTAATTACAGCAATTGAGCCTGGTGTTGAACTTGTTGAGGTTCAAAGAAAAACAAAAAGTTCGGAGGGTACAATGTTCCAGGAATCCGGGGCTTATCGCCGTCAAATCGCACTACTTGTTCTGGCTTCCGCCCTTTTTGCAGGCGGCTTTGCTTCCCACCATCTTTTACCTTTTTGTCCCTGGATTCCAACTGCCTGTTTTCTCGCCTCATACTTACTGGTGGGGTATTCCGTTATTCGTACAGCCTTTAAGCACTTAACAGCAGGCAGAGTCTTTGACGAGAATTTCCTAATGACTATCGCTTCTTTTGGAGCAGTTGCAGTTGGTCACCCCGCTGAAGCAGCGGGAGTAATGCTCTTTTACCGGGTCGGTGAATTTCTCCAGGACAGGGCGGTGAACAAGTCAAGGGGAATGATCAAGTCACTGATGGACATCCGGCCGGATACAGCTAACCTAAAAACAACCGGAAATACTGTATCAGTCCCCGCAGAAACAGTGCAGGTAGGACAGATAATTCTCGTAAAAGCCGGAGAAAAAATACCCTTGGACGGAATGGTTGTTGAGGGCAGCTCATTTTTGGATACTTCCGCCCTGACAGGGGAACACGTTCCCAAAAGAGTCACCCCCGGCGAACAAGTCCTGGCCGGATCCGTTAATTCTGGCGGACTCCTGGAAATTAAAGTATCCCATTCTTATACTAACTCCTCCTTATCTAAAATGCTGGAGTTGGTAGAAAAAGCTGGGGAGCGTAAAGCACATACTGAACAATTTATTACCCGTTTTTCCCGGTATTACACTCCCGTTGTGGTTCTCATGGCAGCAGGAGTTGCAGTCTTACCGCCCCTGCTGGTAACCGGTGCTCATTTTTCGGACTGGTTTTACCGTGCCCTAATCATGCTGGTAGTTTCATGTCCCTGTGCTCTTGTTATTTCCATTCCCCTTGGCTACTTCGGCGGAATTGGAGGGGCATCGAGAAACGGGATTTTAATAAAGGGGGCCAATTACCTGGACGCTTTGACCCAGGTAGACACTGTTGCTTTTGACAAAACAGGCACCTTAACCAAAGGCGAATTTAAAGTTACGGAAATCGAAACCTACAATGATTATACTCAAAAAGATGTAATTCAATTGGCTGCGGCAGTAGAATTTTATTCCAACCACCCTATTGCCTCCTCGATACTGGAGTATTATCGCAGGGAATACGGCACTTCTGCGACCAGCGAAAAGGGAGTCCAAATAGATAAGTTCCGGGAAATACCGGGAAAAGGAGTCAAAGCCACTGTCAACGGGCAGCGTGTCTGTGCCGGAAATGCTGAATTAGTAAAAAGTTCAGGTATCCCCTGTCCTGAACCGGAAACCTTTGGTACCGCAGTTTTTGTAACCGTCAATGACACGTTAGCCGGTCGCATCCTTATTTCGGATACTATACGGGAAGAAGCACCTCCGGCAATGAGAAGACTTAAAAATACCGGGATTAAAAAGACAGTGCTTCTGACCGGGGACCAGGAACCTGCGGCTGCTTACACAGCCCGAGCCCTGGACATTGAGGAATATCACTATGGTCTTTTACCTGCTGATAAAGTAGCCCATTTGGACAGATTGATTGCAGAAAGAGACTCTTCGGGAAAAGGCCGGGTTGCTTTTGTGGGGGACGGGATAAATGATGCCCCGGTTATCAGGGCAGCAGATATAGGGATAGCAATGGGTGGCCTGGGGTCGGATGCTGCAATAGAGGCTGCCGATGTAGTTGTTATGAATGATGCCTTGGAGAAAATTCCCCTGGCAATGGAAATTGCCCGTTTCACCAAAAGAATAGTAATTCAGAATATTGTTTTAGCTTTGGGGATTAAAATCCTGGTAATCATCTTGGGGACAGCAGGTGCGGCTTCTCTCTGGGAAGCAGTATTTGCAGATGTAGGTGTAGCCCTGCTGGCAGTACTAAACGCAACCAGGGTTCTCAAGTTTAGAGTACCATAGGGGTCCCGGAGGGACCAAATATTTCTGTGCAAAAAAAACACGGACCGGCGTCAACAATCGAAAATCGTTGACATAGGATAAATAAGACCTTAGAATAAACGTGACAAAAATGGATATTTGAACGAAGTCAGGTCCTTTGACCGGGCATGTGAATGCAGCAGGAAACCCTGTGGGACGATTTTCCCACAGGGTTGTTTTATAGGTCATTCTGTAAGGAGGAATGGCACATGGGACCCAATAACAAAAGAAAAATTCAAGCAGCGAGACTTTCCATCGCTTCCAATACACTCCTGATTATAATTAAAACCCTCGCAGGCATTGCCAGCGGCTCAGTAAGTATCCTTTCAGAGGCAGCCCATTCCGGGGCTGACCTTTTGGCTGCAGTAATTGCCGCAGCCTCGGTTAAAATTTCAGCCAAGCCTGCTGATAAAAACCACCCCTACGGCCACGGCAAAGTTGAAAATGTCTCCGGGGTCATTGAGGGGCTGCTGATTTTTGGCGCTGCCGCGTTTATCATCGTTGAGTCCGTTGAAAAATTATTATACCCGGGCCCCTTTGAAGTTACCGCTCTACCGGTTATTGTAATGGTGGTATCTGCAGCGGTGAACTATTTAGTTTCAGGGTATCTTTATAAGGTTGCCAAAGAGGAAGATTCAATTGCCCTGGAAGCAGATGCCCTCCACCTGAAAACAGACGTTTATACCTCAACCGGAGTTGGCTTGGGATTGATTTTGATTTCTCTTACAGGGGTAAAGATTTTGGACCCTATCATAGCTATTGCCGTTGCCTTACTGATTGTTAAAGAAGCATGGAATTTGTGTTCCAGCGCCTTCAATCCTCTCCTGGACAGTTCCCTTCCTGAGGATGAGGAGGCGGTTATCCTAAATATCCTGGAAGAGCATGGCTCCGGTGATTTTCAGTTCTGCCACCTGAGAACCAGGAAATCCGGCCCCAACCGGTTTATTGACTTTCACGCAAAAGTCAAACCAAATATTCCTGTCAGCAAAGCAGATGAAATGTCAAAACACCTGCAGCAGGAAATTGAACAACTCGTCCCCAATGCACATATTCATATAAATATAGAAGCCCAGGATAAGTAACTTGGCTAAAAAATCTTGCGGGTTTGATATTACCAGGTAAACAGATAGGAGGTGTATTGATGTTAACACAATTTTAAGTACACCCCATGTCAATTAGAACCAAATCTTTCGGCCCTTCGGGGAAAAATACAAGGATACGCTGGGATAATGCGAATTGGAAAAACGAAAACAGTAAACAGGTTAGGTTTTTTTGCCGTCTACCAGCAAAATAAATGCCAATACTTCGGCAACAGCCTGGTACAATTCCACAGGTATTTCCTGCCCGACCCGGAGGTTGCTTAAAGCATATGCCAGTTCAGGACTTTCGTGGATCGGCACCCGGCTTTCTTTGGCCAGAGCAATTATTTTCTCAGCTACAGTCCCTCTCCCTAAGGCAACTATTTCCGGTGCCCCCGCTTCTCCCTGCTGGTACTTAAGCGCTGCCGCATATTTGGTATTTTTCAGATGCATTTTATCTGCTCCCATATTCTTCACCTATACCCGGGCATCAAGCCCCTTGTAGACCTTTTCGTGGGTTAAAAAAACTTCGTTATACCATGTTTCCTGGATCTCTTCTCCTTGTGACACCCTGCTGGGGTAAATAACTGTTTTCCACGGCAGGTGCTCCAAACGTTCTTTTAGAACTGGCAGCATACTGTCCAGCAGCCTGCACTCTTCCTGTCCCCTTAGAGTAAATCCACAGGTAAGGCAGTCTCTCCCAAGGGCAAGACGGCACATCACTTCTCCTAACCCCTTGGTAGAGATGAAAAACAATACCTGGAAGCGGTAATCTTGTTCAGAAAATGCTCCCTGGTATTGTTTAATTTTCAGAAAAAAAGGCTGAATATCATTATCCTGAAGCATGACCCACCCAGGCAAATAGGAAACGGTACCCTCCCTATCACTCTGGCCGAAAAGGTTAAGCAGCTGCAGTCCCGTAATATCCTTCAACAACCCGGAGGCAATCCGGTTCAACTGGGAGTTTTCGGGGGAATTTCCTGCCTGAAACATTTCCATAAGAGCGGCCTTCAGTGTCCTGCTTTCATTCCCTGCCCAAAAAGCTTTAAGATCTTGAATACCCTTAAGTTCAGGTCCCCCTTCAAATTGCTCAAGAAAACGCACAACGTCTCTCTCATGGCCTGCACCAAGAGCCTCCAGAATCCCCCTTATCTTTTGGGCCCATTGGCTCAATTCCTCTTGCGGCATCAACAGCAGGTTTTTTACACTGTCAAGAACTGGACTATCGAAATTCCTGGAGACAAATGTTCTTTCCTGTATTTCGTCGGTTATACCTTGGCCTAAAGTTTGTAAAAGCTGGGACATTTTAGTATCCTGAAATCTACCTTCCATCAGGCTAAATACAGCAGATATGCTTTCCTTCGTTATGGGGAGGCCCCGTGCCCAAAGCCAAGCAAGGGCAGGCATTTCTTCCAACGAGACATTATGTTTCAGCGCAAAAGTTGAAAGGAGTTCAATGTTCCGCTGGGTTAAAGCTGCTTTCTGTCCCAAAAGCCCTTTTACTATCTCTTCATTCATAGGAGTGTTCTTTACCCCAAAATGGTTAAGCAGACTCTCTATATCCTTTTGGGAGATTGGAAATTCTCCCTGTCGACCTGAATCTACTTTCCTTAAAAGCATTTTGCCATCCGGCATCTGTTCCACTACCTGCAGCCTCAATTTTTCCCCGGGAACCACAGGCGTCTCCAGTTCCGCCACTACATTAATACCATTGAGGAAGACGACAGCATTATCTGAAGTTACTTCAAGGACAATGCCCGGCACAATCTGTCCAGGGCGTAAAGATAAGAAATCGTTCCCAATATACCTTTGAGAAAAACCAAAAATACCGTCAACCATGATAATCACCTTTCAAGGGATTCTTAAACAACGTCTCCCTTTCCACCTATTCCAGTATTTCGGCTTTTATCATGGTATTGTTTAGAAATTCCCCTTTTCAAATCAGTGTACAGGCGGGGGTGCCTGCTCCCGCTTTGCTTCGGGGCCAGCAAAAGGATGTATACCGGCACCGTAATCAGCCCGGGTACCGTCAATTTCCGGATAATTATAAACATAAGCTATGTTGGCCAACCTGGAGACATCCCTGTTTATGGTACAGAGGTCTTGCCTGTTCACATCGTTTACTGAAGCCTTCCCCATGGCCATAACAGCAGACTGGATTTCTTTCTTGCATGATTTCAAAAAGTTGGCCAGGCTGTGAGAAGCCTTTTCGATATCCAGTTCCTCTTTTCTCTTTCCGGAGTAAAGGAGCAGTTCGGTAGGTGGTTCCCAGATAACAGACTTTGTAATCTGATCCTGCAGAAGTGAAATAAGGGCAATAGATCCAATATAAACAGCATCGGCACCCAGGGCAAGTGCTTTCAAGAAATGCCCAGGGGTTGTCAAGCCCCCGGTGATAATCAAAGAAATCCTTTCCTTTAAGTTTTTATTCTTAAGGTAGTTACTAGCACGTATCAGTGCGGTGAGAGTTGGTAGTCCCATATCGTCCTGAAGTATAGTAGGGCCCCCGTGGGTCCCGCCTTCAGCACCATCCACTGCAATAAAGTCAATATTGCAGCGTGTTAATATGTCCAGTTCTGCCTCCAGATAATTGCTGGCTGCAAATTTAATTCCTACAGGTACCCCGTACTTGTTTCTTAAATCATCGACCAACGCCGAAAGTTTTTCGGGAGTGTCTATACCCGGAAGGCGGGAATGGATAACGGCATCCTGACCTTCCTTTAGATGAAACTCTTTACGAAAGTCCTCGTGAATATTCTTGTCCTGCGTCCTCTGGGGTGCTGAAGCCTGAGCCCCCTGTCCCACCTGAATTTCAATAGCATCCAACTGCTTAAGCTGTTCAGGGTCATTGAGCCAACCTCCTCGGTTGTATTGTCCGATAAGATACTTGGCTGCTCGCCGTTCGGACTCTAGGAGCGGAGCCTCCCCGGTGTTTGTAGCAGTACCTACTTCAGAAGCTCCTTTAGCCAGGGCAATCTTAGCTTTTTCGCTTAAGGCTCCCCCGAAGGACATTCCCGCAATCATGACAGGGAAATCCAACTTTAACGGTTTCCTGCTTTGCTTTCCAATTACAACT
Organism: Clostridiales bacterium DTU086; assembly: GCA_001513335.1. Classification (GTDB taxonomy): domain Bacteria; phylum Bacillota; class DTU086; order DTU086; family DTU086; genus DTU086. Next base: position 8,795 of record LFTO01000014.1, read on the forward strand.
GAAGTGTCTATCTCAACCTCTTCTGTGGTTGGCATCCTTACAAAATGAACCGGGTTAAATAGGATATCATACCAGGGGGA
>LFTO01000167.1 GCA_001513335.1 Clostridiales bacterium DTU086
AGTGTCCGCTTGGGGTCAACATAGTCAGCTTCAGGCCAGAGGGATTGAATGATTTTTTCAGGCAGCATTAAGTCATCCCTAAAGGTGAGGAGGTACTTAAAGAGTTCCCACACCTTTAACGACTTGCTCAATACATCTGTGAGGTCGTTTCCATTACAGATAACCTGGAAATTACCCAGGGTGGTGATGTTGTAAATGCCTTTTTCCATAAACTGCGGCGAATAATTCTGGAGCTGCTCTTCCTGCTGCAATTTAAACATCATCGGTCACCGGAACGCAATTTGCAAAATATTTTCTCCTACACAAAAACCTCAACAATACGTTCCTCCTTCCCTGTTTCCCTTTACCCCTCGTTTCCTAAAAAACTTTATCGGTACAAGGTTTCGGAATCAACTGCGTTAATCGAAATCAGCACCCAATAGAGATTCCCCTTTTTAATCCATTTAATTTTTTTGAAGGGTTATCTTTTCCCCCGGAAAACATTTTCGTCGTTTCGCATTACTAGGATAAATGAAAATTGACAAAAAAAAATCACCCGAAAGGGTGAGAAAGGGATTTTATTTCCCGGCAAGGTACTACATCCGTAAATGAGTCCGCTTCCCGTTCTCGGAAGGAAGGATATTCATTATTTTATAATGGAGCACCATACCGCATCCTCTGCTTAATTCCGAGTATTTTTTTTGGATTCTCGTTAACGCAATCTCAGCCTGTTTGTCGCTTATTGCAGGGAGGCTGAGAAGAAACTGGGCTTCACCCCACTCAGTAATCACATCGCCCTTGCGCAGGTCGGACAGCAAAAGGTGCCTTAACTGCTTCATGCCCTCTTCAAGCTTTCCCTGCCCCGGAAGTGTGTGGTCCGGTAGGGATAGGGTCAACAGACCCAGGAAGTTCCTCGGTCCGTACCTCTCTGCACGCCTGGTCTCAAGCTGCTGCAGGGCTTTGAAGAAATCCCTGTCGCACAGCAGAGGACCGTTGGGTATTGTTTCTTCCTTTAAATTGTCCCTAATGTAATTCATGTCCAGGCCTGTCCTGCTGATCTCTCCAAAGAGCATGCGGTAAACTTTG
>LFTO01000234.1 GCA_001513335.1 Clostridiales bacterium DTU086
GGTACGGAAAGTGGCGCCCGGACTATTTGCCCAGGCAGGACCTCCCTGTGAAGCACAGGGTGTTTGTCCAGAGGGCGAAATGAGCTGCGGGAAATGGAAGCAGGAATGATCTTGTAGAAGGGGGTACTTCCCTGGTGAAGGAAGTAACTATTGAGGGCAGGCAGCCGGTCCTTGAAGCTCTGAAGGCCGGCAGGAAAATTAAAACTGTCTACATAGCTGAAGGCACAAAGGGGACAACCCTTGGAGAAATAAAAAAGAAAGCGGAACAGCGCGGCATCAAAATACGGTATGTACCTCGGCAGGATTTGGAGAAGATGTCGGTAACAGGTTCGGAACAGGGTGTTATTGCCCTGGGGGAACCCAAAGCCTATGTGGAGGTTGATGATATTCTCCAGGCGGCGGCAAGTAAAGGCGAACTGCCCTTTGTGTTAGCCCTTGACCAGATTCAGGATCCCCAGAATTTTGGTTCCATAATAAGGACTGCAGAAGCAGTAGGTATACATGGTATAATTATACCCAAAAACAGAGCCGTTGCAGTGACCCCCAGTGTTGTTAAAGTATCTGCCGGTGCTGTAGAATATGTGCCCATTGCCCAGGGTAATATTGCGGCTGCCCTTGATTTTTTGAAAACCCAAGGGTGCTGGGTAGTGGGAACAGAGGCCAATACAGGTGTGGACTGCTTTGAGGCGGACTTAACCGGGGGTATAGTTTTAGTTATAGGCAGCGAAGGACAGGGACTTCGGAGACTTGTAAAGGAAAAATGTGATGTGATGGTCAAAATTCCAATGCTGGGTTCTGTAAATTCACTTAATGCGGCTAATGCCGCCTCTGTCTTAATGTATGAAGTCTTGCGGCAGCGGCGCCAAAAGGTTTGAGGAGAATTGTGAAGGAATACCTGATTATAGATGGCTACAATATCATCAACAGCTGGCAAAATCTTAACGATTTAAAAAGCAAGAATTTTGAACATGCCCGTGATAAATTGATAGACATCCTGAGTGACCTGCATGGAATTACCGAAACGAAAATTATCGTAGTCTTTGACGCCCTAAATGTCAAAGGGGGAGTTGAAAGTCATGAAACTGTTGGTGGAATTGAGGTCATATTTACCCAACAGGGTGAAACTGCTGATACGGTAATCGAAAGACTTGTGGGGCAGCTCCCTTCGGGAAGTGTAATTGGTGTGGCTACTTCAGACTGGGCTGAACAGAGGATTGTTTTTGGGAGGGGAGCTTACAGGCTTTCCGCCAGGGAGCTTTACGAGAGGGTGCAGAATGCCCGGCTCTACAGGAATAAATATGCATCCTCCGGGTCCCGGGAACCTATGGACCTGTATTCCAATCTTGACGAGGATACCAAAGACTCTCTGGAGAGGCTGAGGCGGAGGAAATAGCTGTCTCTTACCTGTCAAAAATGCCTTGATTTTGGAAAAACCTTAGGTTATAATACACGTTAGTGGGACAACCATATATTTTGTTAATTATCCGCTTCCATCAAGAAATGTATGGTTCCCTTTTTTTTTAGGCAGGTTTTGATTTTAATAATGCAGGAAAAAGGCATATCAATGGAGGCGAACTTTATGGGCCTTAATCCCCAAAGGGAGACTCGTGAAACTTATGATATTATGGTGGATGAGCAGATTGTTGATTTAGCCCAGAGTGGGAATGACCCTGCCCAGGAATATCTGATAAATAAATATAAAAATTTTGTCAGGGCAAAAGCCCGTTCTTATTTTTTGATAGGTGCTGACCGTGAAGACATTATTCAAGAAGGTATGATTGGACTTTATAAAGCTATTCGAGATTTTCGTGGAGACAAGCTGTCCTCCTTTAGAGCTTTTGCAGAATTATGCATCACCAGGCAGATTATTACCGCCATCAAAACGGCTACCCGCCAAAAGCATATCCCACTGAATTCCTATGTATCATTGAATAAACCCATATATGACGAAGACTCCGACAGGACACTGCTGGACGTTATTTCCGGTTCCAAGATTACCGATCCTGAAGAGCTGATTATCAGCCGGGAGGAATTTGATGATATTGAGGAAAAAATGGGTGAGATTTTGAGCTCTCTGGAGTGGCAGGTATTAATGGCCTATTTGGAAGGAAAGTCTTATCAGGAAATTGCCAGCGAGTTAAACAGACATGTTAAATCAATAGATAACGCCCTGCAGAGAGTAAAAAGGAAGCTGGAACGCTACCTTGAAAAGAGAGACTATTGATTGCTCTGCTAGGGTGAAAAAGCTTCCCTAGCTTTTTAGTTTTAGCGGGTCTTGTGCCGTCCTTTGCCGGCTGGACCCAAGCAGAATATGAATCAAGCAGGTAAAAATCAGGGGTAAAAATTAACCGGAAATTTTACTTGCTAACCTGAAATTTCAAGGTTACATTTTCTTGACGGTGTTATACAAACGTGCTATAATATCCAATGCTGACTTCAAAAACAGCAAAATAACGTGGAGAGGTTCCCGAGTTGGCCAAAGGGGGCAGACTGTAAATCTGCTGGCGACGCCTTCGCTGGTTCGAATCCAGCCCTCTCCACCACTTTATAAAAAATGAATATATTGCGGGGTAGAGCAGTTGGTAGCTCGTCGGGCTCATAACCCGGAGGTCGTTGGTTCAAGTCCATCCCCCGCGACCATTTTTTAAGCCCATATAGCTCAGTAGGTAGAGCGTCGCCTTGGTAAGGCGGAGGTCACCGGTTCAATCCCGGTTATGGGCTCCAGTTATTTCAAGGCTTCCGGGGTTCTCTGGTTTTCAGGGAACCCCTTTTGTACAGGCAAAATACAGGCATTGGGTTAAAAAACTAAGATGTGCTTTTTTTGTTTAGGAGGTTGTCCATTTTATGGGCAGCCTTTTGTTTTGTCTTTGGTGTAACATGGGAATAAATGTTGGCCGTGGTCTTAATGTCAGCATGACGCAATAGCTCTTGAACAGTTTTTAGGTTTTCACCCTCTTCTAGGAGCCTGGTAGCAAAGGTATGCCTCAGGCCATGCAAGTTTACCTCATTGCTGATGCCAGCTCTGTCTCTTAGGGTGTAATATTTCCGCTGAAAATTCCGTGGGGACATATAGGTGCCTACATCAGTACAGAATACAAGTTTGTTTTTCTTGCCGTCTTTATACTTTTCTCCCTGCTTTAAGATTACCTCTAACTGGGCTTTGCGATGCGCTCTTAGAGCTGTAAGCACCACAGAAGGAACCGGAACATCTGCTTCAGATGTCTTTGTCTTTGGCGGGTTAACCTCCAACCCATTCTTTGTCTTAGACAGTGTCCTGCGGATATGAATTACTCTTTCTTCCATATCAATGTCTGGCCATTCAAGAGCCAAAAGCTCACCGAGCCTTATTCCGGTCCCAAGAAGTGTTAAAAATGCAGCCTGCCACTTTGGACTTTGTGTAGATAATACTTCTAAGAACCTTTTCATTTCTTCTTCGGACATTGCCTTGCCTTTATTATTAGTCTTCACCGGAGGCTTTTCTGTTGCCTTGCTTACATTCCACCTGAGCAGCCTCTTTTCAACAGCTTTATCAAGGCAGGAGTGAATGATCTGGTGGATCTTATGGATCGTTGCCGGAGCCATGCCGTTTTTGCTGAGCTGGTTATATAGGGCTTGAATATGGTCTGTATCGAGATCTAGAAGGGGAATATGTCCAAGGGCCGGAAGAATGTGCAGCCTGCAATTCATCTCATAGCTTTCCAGTGTTGAGGTTCGGAGCCGTGGTGCCTTATATAGTTCAAGCCAGCTAGTTAGCCAATCGCCGAATGTGAGTTCTTTAGCCTCTTCCTGTTTAATACCTTCACCCATGAGTTCTTTATATGCCTGAAGCTTTTCCTTTACTTCCCTCTTTGTTTTTCCATAAAAGAACTTGCGCTTTCGTTTTCCCTCAGCAGTTTTACCAAGGTCTATTTCCGCTGTCCAAGTTCCTTTCCGCCTTCCGCTTTTTATTTTGTAAATAGATCCCTCACCGGCCATATAATATTCACCTCCACAAAAAAGGGGCCTTATATGGCCCAGTTATTTGACATAACCCAATGCAATTCCTTTTCAGCTTACCAGGTCCAGTTAAAGGCAAAACCTTTTAGGTTCTTGACGTTACCAACGACACCTGCATCCAGGACCGGATAGCTCGCTTCAAACCCCATATTCTTTCCCGGTGCCAAAGTAACGGTAGGGGATGATGTCATAATACCAACAAGCTTGTTATCAGCATCAAGCATTGCTACAATTATACGTATGTCATCAGCGTTTTCTTCAGTATTGTTGGTAATTCTTCCGGTGACTTTTACATCTCCAAAGGACCCCTTTATCATTTTTAGATCTGTTACTTCTAATATTTGAGCTTCTTCTTCGGTTTTGTCAAAGTCGATATTGGCCTCCATGTCTGCAACGGCACTTTTATCGGTAACGCCTTCAATGATGGTGCTGTCTCCGGCATAAGCAACTTCACCAGGCTTAATGATTTCTGGGACTGGCAAAAGCATGGTTGTTGTTCCAAGAATGGATCCGTCTGTTCCCGTGAAACTAAAAGATATATCTCCAACCTTTACAGGTACATCACCGGTGTTTTTGATTTCAATGGCGCCATGAGCCCATACTGTTCCTATGCTGTCTTTCCAAACGTGAAACGCCTTTTGAGTGATTTCCGCTTTTGCTTCAGTAGCTTGGGAGCCGACTTGCCCTTCATTTCCTGAGGTGTCTGCGGTTCCTTGTTCGCCGCTGCACCCTGCGGCTAAACCTAATACCAGCAATAAAACACAAATCAGCGCTAATCTTTTGAACATATAAAAATCCCTCCAAAATTTTATTTGCATCTGAATTTTGAGAAAATTACCCGTAACCTATCAGCCTCCTTTTTCAAAAGCCTTGTCGGTTTTTGTCGACTTACCCCTATATACACTAAAATCACCCGTGCGGGCGATTCTGTGCTTTGTCTTTTTTATAATTCTTTTCATAATTCTTAGCGGCTCAAAACTAATATAATATCTTCCAACGTGGCAGTATAAGCCGTGCTTTTCTTTGTAGTGTTTTATGGCTGCTTCAAGAAATTCTTCAGAAACGTGTAAAAATTCAGCCAATTCAAAGCGGTTTTTAACGCCAGCTTTATATGCTTCCACCAGCTTGTCCAAAGGAACAAGTTTTTCGTAAGCCCAAGCTCGGGCCTGTCGTTCAAGTTTGCGGTTTTGGATTTTCTTTTGGTCCAAAATGTTTCCGACAGTAGTGTAGTAGTGGCCTAGCTCTTCGGCTAGGATGCACGTTTTTTCGGCGGTGGATATTATATTTTTATTTATTGCAATTGTTTTTTCATAATAAAGACCTTTTAGCCTTCCTTTTAAAGGTATAGAGATAACTTCAATGCGCTCCTTATGCGCCTCTTCGAGTAGATCTTCGAACATTGTGGGGACCTCTTTATGAAATTTGTATTATTACACTAGAATATTGAAATAAGGATTGTAACAACTAAAACAATAATCATAACTGATAATAAAGCTCCACATCCACAGCCTGAAGCTTTTTTTGTTTGCTTTGATGCAGCAATTTCAGAAAGACCAATATGTATTTCGTGGGTTTCATCATCATCTTTGACAACATAGCCGGAAGGCTTCTCTTTCATTCGTAAACCGGTAGCAATAGTTTTACCGTCTTCCCAAATTGTAGTATATTCGAAGCGCTTATCTTTTCTGGGGTCAATTTTATCTGGCAGTTCATCAATACGCTTCATTATTGCGTTTATATCCAAAACGGGGCAGAACCCTATTTCTTCTATTTTGTTTTTTACGATGTGCTTTATTTGGTTTTTATCAACTGTAAAAATGCCCGATTTTGAAAGGGTGCCAATAGTATACCAGCCCCCTTTCCAATAGGCGTTAGTGATTCCACATAACCTGCAACCTAGAGGATTTGTTGAATATATATGATAATCGCCGGCATTATAACCAAAGCAATATTTTTCAGGGTCAAATGCTTTTTGCCTTTCTCTAAAACATGATAAACCAGAGCGTATTTTGCTGATTGGAACTTTTTGGCCATTAATTTCAACAAAACTAGTTTTCCAGTTCTTAACATGCTCAAAAATTTCGAAAAATTCTTCAATATTGTCTGCTGAAAATGTAGCGATGTGAACGTTATTAGGACCTAACGAGTAAGTTGGTTGTTTTTGCATAAGTTCAACTACATAGCCATAATTTGCTGAAGAGGATTTTCCGAATCCAAGTTTTATTGATGCTTCAAGTTTAGTTGAAACGCTTGTTTCTTTTGATACAAGAGGTTTGCCACAATTACTGCAGAAATTTCCTTCGTCCTCAAACCCACAATGTGGACATTTCATAAAGACACCCCTTGCCTCGAGTAGTAACAAAATACTACTCTTTTTTTTCTTGCTGCTGCCGCTTCATCCTAACAAATTCCTTGAACTTCTCAATTTCTTCCAGCTCTTCCTCAGTAAACTCATCCCCGTCATGGTGGGCGGCAATAGTTTCGATGGGGGTTTTTATGTCTGTTTTACCGAGTAGGTAATCCACACTAACCCCGAAAAAGTCTGCTAATTGAATCAGTCTTTCATAGTCTGGCGAGCTATCGCCAGTTTCATATTTGCCGTAAGTACTACGTTCAATTCCCAATACATTTGCTACATCGATTTGATTCAGCTTCTTAAGCGTTCGCAATTCTTTTAGTCTTTTCCCTAATATCATTTAATTTTCCACTTCCTAACAATAAGCTTATTCACATTGTATGTGAAAATACTTCACCATTCAATAAATGTGAAAAATCTTCGCAAAAAGTATTGACATGGGAAAATTCTTCACATATAATCAAAGCTAAGGTGAAGATACTTCTCATTTGGAGGTGATTTGAGTGGATCTAAAACAAATACGTGAGAAAAAACTTCTCACCCAACAGCAGTTAGCTAACATGGTTAGTGTTGATAGAACGCTTATTTCAAAAATAGAAAGCGGTGCCGCAACTCCGAGCGTTTCATATTGCAAGGAGAAAAAACAAGCGCGTCCTTGACAAGCGGGATATATAGCGATCCAAGGGCATGTTTTTCTTGGATTTAGCAGGTTTATTTTTCCTTTTTGTAGAAGAAAGGGAACATTAATGAACCAGAATTGCGCTCTCAAAGGGGCCTTTCAAGTGACAAAAAAATATGAGATTCGCAACCCCATTTACGGGTTTATTGAATTAGATAGCTGGGAAAGGGAAATTATTGACTACCCCATTTTTCAACGTTTACGCCGTATTAGACAGTTGGCTCGGACTGATATGGTTTATCCCGGTGCGATGCATACCCGGTTTGAACACTCTTTGGGCGTAATGCATCTGGCCACCAAGATGTACGAAAAAATTGTAGAAAAGAAAAGGGATTACCTGGTAAACAAATTGGGTTTTAGTAATAGCGGCTTTGATATTGATAGAAAATTTATTAGGCTTGCATGCCTTTTACATGACGTTGGCCACTCACCCTTTTCCCACGCAGGCGAGGAACTGATGGATAAGAAACCTGATACGGATAAACGGTATAAACATGAAGATTATTCAGCGGCAATAGTGGAATACAAATTTAAGGAAATCATTGATGAACATTCTCAAAATGAAAACTACCATATTACTGTAAAGCAAATCAGTGATTTTTTAAGGGGAAGTGCCGGGGTAGGCCGGAGGTTGCTTTGGCGAAATCTGATAGACGGCCAAATTGATGCGGATAGAGCCGACTACTTGTTAAAAGATTCCTATCATATTGGAACAAATTACGGTAGCTATGATTTGAAACGGCTACTTGTTACACTGACCATTTCTGAACATCCGGAAACGAGAGCCCCGATAATTGCGGTTGAAGAGGGCGGTTTACATGCTGCTGAAGCGCTAATTATTGCCAGGTATTTGATGTTCACCCAAGTATATTTCCATCATACCAGAAGGGCTTATGACCATCATATTGTGGAAACAATGAAAGCGTTATTGCTTGAAGAGACAGGAAGGGATACTTTTTTACCGCCAACATCATTGGAGAACATTGATAATTACCTTTCGTGGGATGATTGGAAAGTCCTTGGCTTGATTAGTCAAGGCAAAGGGGGCGAGGATGGATACGCACTAAAAGAAAGAAAGCATCACCGCTGTGTTTTTTATACTTCCGAGGTGCCAACAGAAGCTGAACTTGACCAGTCAAGAGCAATTCAAAAAAAGTTGTCTGGATTGATACAGTTTGTGGATGAGCCAGAGAAATCCTGGTATAGCACTGGGGAAAAGGATATCATGATCGTGACTTCCAAAGGAACATTTCCTTTATCCTCTTTTTCCAGCGTAGTTAGAGGGCTGATGCCCATACGCCAACGGCGAATATATGTGTCACTACAAGATAAAAGTAAAGCAGAGACACTATTGAGTAGGAAGGAGGATTAACAGTGCCGATTCAGTTCACAGAGAAGTGGGATCAATATGGCTTGATGGCAGAATTAGCTCTTAAGCTTAAGGAGGTTTCGCCCCAGTTTGGAAAGACGGTCTTGCAGAAACTGGTTTATATTTTACAAGAGGTTTATGGAGTTCCTTGCGGGTACGATTATGTACTATACAACTATGGCCCGTATAGCGAAGAGTTAGCTGATGACTTAAACTTTTTTGCCTCAATGGGTGGGGTCAGGATTAACTGGAGTCGTGGCCTGGGATATGAAATTAAGGAAGCTGGTAAAACATCGCATTTCAGAGAAAGAGGGGAAGGGTTTTTAACCAAATATGCCCCCCAAATAAATGAAATGATTAAGAGATTTGGTGGCATGAACGCTAGAGAACTAGAATTGCGCTCTACGATAATATATGTTTCCAGAGAAGAGCCTTTGGAAGAAGAGGATTTGCTAAACCGTGTAAAAGAGATTAAACCGCATTTTTCAGTTGCTGAAATAGACAGCGCTTATAAAGAATTGAAACCTTTGCTTTAGGCGGAGCGGATTTGCGGGGTTCTTAATCAGTAAGCCAGAAGTTTTAATGTATTTGAGTTTCAGGCTTTCGGTGTAAACCGGACGATATGGTCTGCGTAACTTATACGTGACCCAACAAGATGAACACAAGATTGTAAAATTTATTGGTGATATGTGAGCAGGCTAAGTTTTTAGGGTTGGCGAGTAGGGTTGCCATTGTCGAAAGGATCTTCAGGGATACTTTTTTGAGGTCGTTAATAAACTTATTGTTTCAGTCGAATAAGGTTTTTGTGTCTCAACCATGGGAACGGTTCCCGTGGTTAACTGACAAATGAAAGACACCCCCGGTGGACAAAGGAGCGAACCCAAGTCCTCGGGGTGTTTCTCTTGTTTCTTTGCTATATATCTCGCTTGTCCATGACGTGTTTGGTCTATATGCGGGGCAGGGAGCGTAAGGGAAGGCCTCAACCTGGGCAACAACGCTGGTCAGGCGCTTGATATTGGAGGTGCATTTCTTGGCCATATAAAGTGTGTGTTGCTAAGGGTAAACAGGGCTGGCTTTAAGGGAAGAAAATCCTTGTATTAGTTGCGGCTATGGTATCCAACGGTATTTATCTGACTGGGGTATTACTTTTTCGTTTTACCGGGAAACTAAAAATGTTAAGTTAATAAAAAAATAGCACCAAAGGAGGCTAACCAGTTGGTAGATACTCCGTCTCAGGAAACAATAGATTCTCTTAACGAGCTTTTGCAGGGTGAGTACATGGCAGTTGAGAGTTTTAATCTTTTTATTGCCAAACTGCAGGATGAGAAGGTAAAGAAAAAGTTTCAGGAAACACAGGATCGGCACCGGGAAAACATCGACAAATTGGCGCATTATATTCAAAATTTAGGGGGCCGGCCTGATGAGAATCTGGGCATGAAAGGGAAAATGGCTGATGTCAAAGTAAACATGGATTTGGGGCTAAAGGTTGATTCGGCTGAAATTGTCAAGAAGGCAATTGAAGGGGAAACCAAGGGCGTAAACATGGCAGAGAAAGTGCTGAGAGGTAACCTGGACAACAAATCCAGGGATATTGCCGGTGAGATACTGCACAGGGATAGGATTTCTATCAGAATGCTGGAAAGTTTAACAGGCACTGTGACATAAAATAATCGTGTACCGTTATTAAAGTGTCCGAAAGAGCGCCACTTTCAGCTTAACCGCAGAATGGGATATTTTTGGCTTATTATTCCTGTTTTTGTCAAATAGTACTTGACGTTTTTTATTTCAGGCACTATTTTAGTAGAGAGTATTTTCTGTTAAAGGTTAAAGAGTAAAACTATATTATATTCTGAATAGGGGAGTGGGGATATTTGTTTGACAGTTTAGAACAGGTTAAACGGTACTGTGATCAGAATGAAATTAAAATGATCGACTTTAAGATGATTGATTTGTATGGGCGCTGGCGGCACCTTACAATTCCGGTAGAACGTTTTAGCGAAGAAATGTTAAAAACCGGTGTTGGTTTTGACGGATCAAACTATGGCTTTGCACCTGTGGAAAAAAGCGATATGGTATTTATTCCGGATTTGAAAACAGGAATGGTTGAGCCTTTTTCAAAAATCCCTACCCTGTCTATGATTGGGGATGTTTATGTGACCAGTGAACCCCTGAAACCTTTTGACCAATACCCCAGGGCGGTAGCAGACCGGGCTGAAGAATATATGAAATCCACCGGAATCGCTGATGAGATGAAAACCGCTCCTGAATTTGAGTTCTTTGTCTTTGACCATGTCAGCTATGAANNGTCGGGTTTCAGGATTGATACCTGGCAGGCGGAATGGAACAGCGGTGATGAAGAACAAAACCTGGGCTACAAAGTACCGCTGAAAGGCGGCTATCATATGACTCCGCCAATGGATATTCTTAATAATCTGAGGAGTGAAATGTGCCTGCTTTTAGAAGAAAGAGGTGTCCAGGTAAAATATCACCACCATGAAGTGGGCGGTCCGGGACAGCTGGAAATTGAAATCGAGTCGGGTCCCATGAGGGAAATGGCTGATAAAACAATGCTGATTAAATACATTGTAAAAAATGCTGCCTTTAATGCAGGGAAAACAGCTACTTTTATGCCCAAACCCCTGCAGAACGAAGCCGGCAGCGGGATGCACGTACACCTTCACCTTTTCAAACAGGGTAAACCGGTTTTCTATGATGCCAACGGTTATTCGGGCTTGAGCCGGGAAGCTTTGTATTTTATCGGCGGACTGTTAAAGCACGCCCGGGCACTGTGTGCTCTTACAAATCCCAGCACCAACTCCTACAAGCGGTTGGTTCCGGGGTATGAAGCCCCGGTGAGTATCTGTTTTGCTACGGCAAACCGCAGCGCCGTTGTCCGAATTCCCGATTATGCCAAGCTGCCTGAGCAAAAACGCTTTGAAATCCGCAATCCAGATGGGACCTGCAACCCCTATTATGCTTTTGCTGCCATATTGATGGCGGGCATTGACGGTATTGAACAAGAGATGGATCCTGTCAAAATGGGTTTTGGCCCTTTTGATATCAATTTATATAAACTTTCTAAAGAGGAGCAGGAAAAAATTCAACCGTTGCCTTTTTCACTGGACGAGGCTTTAGATGCTTTGGAAGAGGACCATGAATTCCTGTTAAAAGGCGGGGTATTTCCTGAA
>LFTO01000048.1 GCA_001513335.1 Clostridiales bacterium DTU086
GTTGTTCAGCGGGTAAAAAAAGCTTCCGTTTCGGTAAACGGGGAAATTACGGGCAAAATCAATGAAGGTGTGGTTGTTCTCCTTGGAGTTGGAGAAGGGGACTCTTCTGCGGATGCCGAGTACCTTGCGGAAAAAACTGCAAACTTGAGGATATTTGAGGATGAAAAAGGAAAGTTAAACCTCTCCTGTTTAGATATAGGGGGTGAACTTCTGGTTGTCTCGCAATTCACACTGTACGGAGACTGCAGGAAGGGGAGGCGTCCCAGCTTTTCTTCTGCAGCCCAGCCTGAGGAGGCTCTCCCATTATATGAAGATTATGTCCAGAGGCTCCGCGGAATGGGGCTTTATGTTGCCACAGGGTTATTCAGGGAAGAGATGACTGTGGAAATCCATAACCATGGTCCTATAACTATACTGTTGGACAGCAGCAAAAAGTTTTAATTTTGTGCTGACTCGGGAGGAGGCAGTATCAAGTGAGTGAAGTTGGAATCAAGATTGTTACTGTTGGCATCCTGGAGACAAATTGTTATATTTTAGCTGATAAAGAAGGGGCTATCGGGATAGTTGTCGACCCCGGCGATGAATTTGAAAGGATTGCTTCCGTTATTGAAGAAGCAGGCTTAAATATCCAATACATAGTGAATACCCATGCCCACTATGACCACATAGGTGCCGATTTGGAACTGAAGGATAGATTTGGGGCTCAAATATTAATCCATGAAGCTGACAGGGACATGCTGGAAGATCCCAGATTAAACCTTTCTCTTAAAAAGCCAAGAATCACAGCAACAGGTATCAAGGCTGACAGGCTGCTCAAGGAAGGGGACATTGTTACTGCAGGGAAGATTCACTTGGAGGTAATCCATACTCCCGGCCATACTCCCGGAAGCATCTGCCTGCTGGGTGAAGATTATATTTTGACTGGGGATACTCTCTTTGCCGGGTCTGCAGGAAGAACTGACCTGCCTGGAGGTTCTTATAAAGACATTGTTGAGAGCATACAGGGCAAGTTAAAACCACTCCCTGATTATCTTAAAGTCTATCCCGGTCATGGATTGTCATCCACTATGGGAGAAGAAAAATTGAACAACCCATTCCTTTGAATTCGATTAGAATCATTCCGGATTAGCGCATGCATTGTTTGACAAGCCGTAGGGGTTTAGTTAGAATTATTTTATCAATAAGTGATTGCGGGAATCCTCTCGCCCACTACACTCCGGCGGGAGGTATTTTTTTGGGAGGTGTGCCGCAATGATTACTAAAAGACCGAGGGGAACGGCTGATATTCTCCCTGATGAGGTGGAATACTGGTTGTACCTGGAAAATACAGCCAGGGAAATATGTGCGGAATACGGTTACAGGGAAGTGCGAACTCCTGTTTTTGAACATACAGAATTGTTTCACAGAGGCGTAGGCGATACAACAGATATTGTGGAAAAAGAAATGTACGATTTTCTGGATAAGGGGGGACGCAGTGTTACCCTCAGGCCGGAAGGTACCGCCCCTGTGGTCAGGGCGTATCTTGAAAACAACCTGGGGTCTGAAGCTCAGCCTGTAAAGCTCTTTTACCTGGGCCCCATGTTTCGTTACGGGCGGCCCCAGACCGGCAGGCTCAGGCAGTTTCACCAGTTTGGAATAGAAGCTTTTGGAACCCAGGATCCTGGACTGGATGCGGAAGTAATCGCCCTCTGCATGAATTACTACACAAGGCTGGGCCTTAAATGCTTGGAACTGCGCATCAACAGCGTAGGGTGTCCGGAGTGCAGGAAGATTCACCGGGAAAAGCTTCACGAGTATCTCAAGCCATACTTAAACAACCTTTGTAAAACTTGTGTAGGAAGGTATGAACGGAATCCGATGCGAATTTTTGATTGCAAAAGTGAGGTTTGCGGGGAGATAGTGGCTGAGGCTCCTACACCGGCGGATACTTTGTGCTCCGAGTGCGCCGAACATTTTGAGAGGGTTAAAGAGTATCTGCAAACCCTGGAAATACCCTTTTTGGAGGACAGGCTCCTGGTTAGGGGGTTGGATTACTATACCAAGACAGCTTTTGAGGTTGTGGTTGACGGACTTGGTGCCCAGAGTTCCATTGGAGGAGGAGGGCGCTATGATGCGCTGGTTGAAACCTGCGGGGGGCCTGCTACCCCGGGTATTGGTTTCGGGCTGGGGATGGAAAGAATAATTTTGGGCCTTAAAAGCCAAGGATTGGTGCCCCAGGTTAAAGAAACGACCGGCGTTTTTGTTGCAACCCTATCCGGAAACGACAATTTAGCCGAAACTAAGAAAGCCCTGGAAATTCTCTACCTTCTCCGGGCAAACGGTTTTTATGCAGATAAGGATTACCTGGGGAGGAGTCTAAAAGCCCAAATGAAATATGCCAACAAGAAGGGATTTCAATATACTGCAATTGTTGGTGGGGAAGAATTGTGCAGAGATTGCGTTACCCTGCGCAACATGAGG
>LFTO01000240.1 GCA_001513335.1 Clostridiales bacterium DTU086
CGGTACCTCGGTCCTGTCATCAATCTGCCTTCCCACGTACAAGCAGTCCGATATCAATCTAGTCCCCTCCTCCACGCAGCTTTCCGGAACATAGAGTTTGACACCGGCCGTCACCATACCCATATAAATTTTTAAATACCCGCTGCAGCCCGGGTACCTTTTCAGCACCGGAATATTGTTTTTTTCCAGGAGTGCTTCAAGAGCGCTTGCCTCGATATCACTGGCCACGGTAATCAGAAAACACCATTCTTCTGAAGAATTTTCCGGAAGTACCTCAGAGTTTTCGGGAACTGCCTCTTCGGGAAACTCTTCTACCAAAGGGCACTCACAGTGGGCACAAACCGTAAATCCCTCCCGGTACTCTCCACCGCACTCCGGACACCACATCTCTTCAACCCCCTATACCTTACAGGCATAAATACAACCTAATTCTTTCTCCTAGGGCTGTTTTACAACTATTCATTCACACTCCCCTTTTACCTCGATAGATTACACCCTATCGGGAAACCATCACCTTATTTAAGTTATTTTACTGTAAACAGAATAACCTTTCCATCTGTTTAGGATTTTTTTGTCAGGGAGGAGTGAAAATCCAATAAAGGAATCGTCCCCAGTAATATGGAACCCCTTTCTTGCCCCACAAAAAGTTGGAAAGGAAGGTCAATCCAATGAAACGGTTTTCACTTATTATCCTGTTGGCTCTTGTACTTGTCACAGTCCCTCTTCATCTGCCAACCCAGGCAGTACCACAGATTCCATTATATGTAGACGGAATACTCCTGGAAACCGATGTTCCTCCTCTCATTTACAATTCAAGGGTACTCGTTCCCCTCCGGTCTGCAGGGGAAGCCGTGAACTCTTATGTTGAATACTATCCGGAAGATAAATCCATCGCTGCCTGGAACAACGGGACCAAGATTGAATTAAAGGTTTACAGCAAGACTGCTTACATAAACAGCAAACCCGTTCAACTGGATACCCCGCCCCTCATATCCAATGGAAGGACTCTGATACCCCTGCGTTTCTTCGGAGAAGCTTTCGGCTGTTACGTTGAATGGGACAGCGCTGCAGACAGCGTCAGGATTTTCTCCCCGGCAAAAGAAATGGAGGTTACCGGTTTCTACGCTCTTGGAGACAGCCGTACCAGCAGCTGGACCAACTTGTTCGGTAACCCCTACCCCCAGGCTGCAGCAGGGAATACTGATAAAGTCTCTACCCTCGCCCTGGGCTGGTACAGTCTTGATAAAGAAGGCAACCTTATAACAGACAGCAGCTCCGGTTGGCGCAAACCGGCTGGATGGGAGCTGGTCCTGGAAGCTGCCGACAGGTACAACATGAAAACTGAAATGGTGGTTCATTGTACTGATAAAGGAGGAGCACTCACTTCTCTCTTGGCTGATAAAAACTTAACGAACCTGGCCATAGACAGCATTGCTGAGGAAGCCAAGGATTACGACAGCGTAAACCTGGACTTTGAAGGTCTGGGGTGGAATGATCCTCCGGAAACACAAAAAATCGTCCAGCAAAATTTTAGCACCTTTGCAGCCAAACTGGCCCAAAAGCTGGGAGCAGAAAACGTTGAGTTAACCCTTACCCTTCACCCGCCAAACAGTGCATATAAGGGGTATGACTATGCAGCACTGGGTCAAGCAGCTGATCGCATAATTATCATGGCTTATGATTACGGGCCTAAGCCGGAACCTGTAAATTTAGTAACCCAAGCTGTGGAAATGGCTCTGGAAAAGGTCCCTGCACGGAAACTTTTGCTGGGCATCACTGCAGTTGGAGAAACTCACGAGAGCATTAAAACAAAAATAGGAATTGCAAAACAGTACAATCTTAAAGGTATCGCTCTCTGGCGCCTGGGCCTGATAAAACCCCTAATGTGGGAGGTTATCGGGAATACCGTTAAAGCAGAAAAAAATTAAAGAATTTGCTGCTACTCAGTTAAACAAATTTCAGTGTATTTCAGGCATTGGACCAATAAAGCACTTCTCCCTTCAGGCGACCGTTGACAACGCTTCATATGATTTCTAAAATACAGGAAAGTCCTGGTTCAACAAGTTGGAATCAGGACTTTCTTTGACTAAAAAAACTCAATTAATTAAAAAACTCCCGGAAATCCTACAAATAAAACAACTGCAGCAAAAACCATTCTGTTTTGGGCAAAAAAGTAAATTTCCTATGTACCGCTCAAAGCTACCTCTTCGGCGTTTATTTTTAGCTCATGATTGCCGTCTCCAAAGGTAACACTGGCCTTTCCTTTTCCTTCCCCATATTCATCAAACCTGAAACTGCCGTCAGGGTCCTTAACCGTAGGGGCTTTCCCTCCCGAAGCATGATCGGTATTCATGGGGGTCCATGAAACGTCCCCTCCCAGCCTCCGGGCAAAAGCCTCTACCTTGACATCAGCCTTTTTAGAAACAGCCAAATTCACTTTACCTGGAGAATTCACTACCCAATTATTGTTAAGATTATTTATTTTCAGTTTCAGGGGTATACCTGTGTCAGCATCAATCTGTACGTTCCGGTCTCTGGGCAAAACTATTGTATGATTGACATTGACAGATTCCTGAAAACAATTTCCCGCGGCAATAGACTTGAAATCAATAAACATAGTGTCACCTACTGTGTGGGTGTTAACCAGGCTTTCAGGTACAAGGTCTTCAGCAGCTTTTTGGGACTGCGCCGGTACCGATGCCTGTGAAAAAGCCACTACTTCGCTGGCACCCGTCTCTTGAATAAACAAACTGCCGAAATTGGGATTAAATCTGGAGGAGTTCACAACGATGTTTTTTATATCCTCCTTTAGAACTATCCTCTGTTCGGGCAAATCAACTGTATGAGTCTGGGAACTCACGGCTTCCGCAACAGCGGGAATTATTCCCACACTTGTCAAGGCATACAGTCCCAAAGTAATACCCCCAATCAGCAGCACCATGAGAATACTCAGGAAATCATATTTAATAGTAGGTTTTTCTTCTTTTAGGAAATATAGGGCGGCAAGTATTTCAATGCCAAGAATAATCAAGACTGAGGGCCACCAGGTAGATACGATTTCAATAGCAGAATAATTTCTAAACTGAGCAAAGAGCAGCACAATTCCAAATACAATTAGCATAGTGCCCATGGAAAAAGTACCAACACGCCACTGGCGTTTGAATTTCTTTTTTTTCACCGGATTTGACATATTATTTTCAGGCATTGTTTTCGCCCCCTTCAGTGTCGGAACATTCGGTATCCAGTCCTGCCTCAGGGGAAGCACTAACTTCTTTCTCAAACTGGGATTCCCAGTGAACCTCTGATTCACTCTCGTTTATTTTCTGCTCTTTCGCAGAACTCCATCGGGGTTCTAATTCCCCATCACACGCTGGGGCACCCGAGACAGGTTCGCCCCTCTTTGTTTCCTCTACCATTTTTTGTTCCATATCACACTCCGGAACACTTTCCGAGGAGACATCCTCCTGGGGGACAGGAATCTCCTCTTGTAATGATTTAACTAGGTTTTCCCCGGACTCCTTGGCAGGCAGTACTTTCCGCTGGTTTTCCTGAACCTTTGAACCCCGCAGCAGTTTTATTCCTCCCCCAATCAGCAGGAGAGATACCACTGCCGTCTGGATATACTGGTTGTACTGCCAGGAAATATAACCAAATACTATCCTATTCAAAATGAGAAAGGCTCCCATAAGTATGAGCAGGTAAGCCACCAGGCGCTGGTTCTTCCTCAGCCAATGGACTAAAAAGAAATCTTCCTGAACGGAAACAGCAGGTTGAGATGCTTTTTGCAGGGCATCAAACATACTGTAAAACCAAATTATCGGGATTAAGAAAATAATAAAGGTCATCCGCAGCCAATCCATAGCCAAAAGGCTTAAGAAAAATATCGCCATCAACTGTAGTCCTTGTTCCCTATATCCAAGGTACATATGCCCCGCCCCGGGTATGAAGGAGAATACAAGGGCCCACACTTTACTTTTCCTACCGGGTTCCGTACCCTGTGTCAATTCAGTGATTGGCGAAACATCAAGAACCCCTTCTCCCTCTACCATCCGCCTCCTCAGATGAAGAGCATCAAAGAAGCTGTAAAACAAGAGAATAGGCAGTATCAGCAGCAGAACTGCAAACCCTTCCTGCCCGGAAGCGATTGACAAAAACGCCACAAAAGTAATCCACCCAAAAAAAGCAACTAAAAAAGAAAGCCCACGGGTCATCAACCCCAGGTAAAGATGCCCTACTCCCGGAATGCAGGCCAGTATTAAAGTAAGGAACTTACTTCTTTTACACAAAATTCATCCCCCTCCCTTAATCAGGTTTAATAGTATCGATAATGGAAAGCGTCTTTTCAGCAATAACTTCCGACCATCCGGTACTCACCTTTTTTGCAGCAGTATCTACCAGAGAAATGTCAGCATCTGTTACTGCAGGCAACGCAGTTGACACATGACCAAATATCCCCCCTGCAGTTAGGAGCAGGGTCAAACACGCGGCAACAGCATAATTGAATAGGGACTGCTTTGTATTTTCGGTTTTTGGCGTTTGCCTGCTTCCTTCAGGGAAACATGGTATTTCCGGGGCGTCATTACCACCGAACTCTGTCACCCTACCCATAACCACATCCGTAAACTGGGGAGAGACTTGTTCGCAAACTGTGCTTTCTGCAGCTAAAGCATACAGCTTCAAACAGGAACTGCACTTGCACAAATGGTCTTCCATCTCCGGTGCCAAAGCAGCTTCAATAGTACCCTCAACGTACTGCAGCCACATCTCTGCACTATAGTGTTCCATTTTGTCTCCCCTCCCTCAGCTTTTCTTTTATCA
>LFTO01000186.1 GCA_001513335.1 Clostridiales bacterium DTU086
TGTGTGCTGGTTGCAACTCCCAATTACGGCAGTGAACTGGCTGACCTGGCCGCCAGGTTCAGCGACATCTTTGTGGACCTGTTTGGGACGCTGAAGTCCATTCAGAGTGAACAGGTTAAAGCCTTGGAACCAATTGAATCCCTGGGTATTGAAATTGGTGCCATAGCGGGTAACAACAGTAACCTTGCCCTGGGGAGACTCCTCGAGGGGGAGAATGATGGACGGGTAACTGTAAAGTCTGTGAGAATTAACGGTTTGAAGGACTTTATTGTCCTTCCTTACGGGCACAAGGATATACATAAACAGGAACGAACGGTTCACCTGGTGGACAAGTTTCTAAGAACCGGCTCCTTCCACGATCTCCACTGAACTGCTGCAGCCAAGGCGCGAAGCCCCGGCTTTTACCAACTGCTTGGCGAATTCCAGGGTGCGGATTCCCCCGGAAGCCTTGATGTTTTTGGTATCTCCAAGAATACTTTTCAGTAATTTAACGTCTTCCACGGTTGCCCCGCCTTTTGCATAACCTGTTGAAGTCTTGATAAAATGAGCGTCGCTTTGCAGCACAATCTGGGCTGCAGCCTTTTTTTGTTCGCCGGATAGGAGGGCTGTTTCAATTATTACCTTTAAAACAACGTCTTCGGGAATGGATGCGGCAACCATATTGATCTCCTTTTCTATATAGTCATGATGCCCCTGGTGCAGTGCACCAATGTTGATCACCATATCCACTTCCTGGGCGCCGTCACGGACGGCCCTTTCTGCCTCAAAGCATTTAATGGCTGAAGTATTAAACCCCAGAGGAAATCCGATTACCGTACAGGTTTTAACCGGGGTGTCCTTCAAACAGGAGTGGGCAAGGCTGACAAATGCCGGGGGAATACAAACGGAAAAGAAATTATGCTGCACTGCTTCTGAACACAGGCGTTCAATATGCCGAGCAGTAGCGTCCGGTTTTAAGTATGTATGGTCAATAAGGCTGGCAATTTCTTGTTTGCTCAGAGTCATGTCTTGTAACCTCCTAAAAACCTTTGCCGGACCACCCCTCCGGAATGGAACAGGGATACTGTAGATTACCCAACCGCCCGGTTTGTCAGTTTCGGGACAAACGCTGCCAACGAAAGGGAAAAAGTTTTGGGTGTGTCTGAATGTTTATTTCAAGATCACCCTGTCGGGAAAATCTTCTTGTTTGGCGGCAGCCCACGTTTTGTCAATGTAAGCTTTGGTATAAACCTGTTCGATTTTATGGTAGAGGCAGCCGGCACGTTCTGTCAGAGTATATCCGGAGGGGTTTTTCTTTAACAGCCCCAGCATCCGGGAAAGCAGTATTTCAAATCCGAATACATCTTCAATGGTTTTACCGGTAACCTGCCTGAAATTTTCCCGGTTAAGCTGCAATCCGTATGCACTCCAGAAGAGGCAGTATGCCGCCCTTTGCCTTAAAGTAAAATCCAGAGTTAATGCGGTAGGCGACCTGTTTTCCCAAAGAGATCGGATGTAAGCCTCCGTGGAAAAGGTATTGATTTTGAAAGTGTCTTGAAGGAGTGTAGTTGCGCTGGGGCCAAAACCTAAGAAATTATCCCTGGTAACAGAGGAGTACTTGTCTGTTCCTTTTTTGGCAAATGTCCATACCGAGGTGCGCTCTAAATCCAGTTTTTTGGAAACCCGAACCAATGACTTAAGCATTTTCTTTTTAACTCGTTGAGACAGCGGTGGTGCCTCATTGCTGGCAAAGGAAAAATCAATAAAGGGGTAAGTGGATACCTGTGTTGCACCGCATTCAAAAGCAGTTTTAATGTCATTAAAGAGAATCTCCTCATTTTGTCCGGGGATGGCAAAAATCAGGTCAACATCAACAACGGAAAATCCCATGCTTTTCACCAGGCGAATTTTTTCCTGGAAATTATCCGATTTTCTGCCAATCCGGTCAAGACATCCGGCGTCGAAGGACTGAATTCCGATGCTGACCATGTTAACCCCCGCGGCTTTAATTCTTTCAAGGGTTTCCACATCAATATCGTCAGGATGAAGTTCAAGACCGATGCCACCGGTGATAATGAAGTAATCTTTGAGTTTATTGATAATCTCCCCAAGATGCTCGGCCATTAATGCGGGAGTACCCCCTCCGAAATAGAGAGAAGTAACGGTTTTTGGGGCCGTTAACCCATGGCACACCAGGTTGATTTCCGCTAGGAGTGCTTCTTTATACAGTAATGCTTTCTCTTTATTGTAAAGTTCCTTGACATAGGGACAAAAGTTACACAGACTCCTGCAAAAGGGAATATGGACATAAAGCCCCAGGTTTTTCAGGTTTTCATAGTCAAGAAAATCCCGGGAATCCTTTTCAAAAACAAATGGCTGAAAAGAACGGGTAAGCAGTATCCGCAAGGCGGATGTGAGCATCGTAGTGAACAATTTGGATTATCCTCGCTAAAGGTATTTGAGATAAGTTGTATTCGGTACCTGGATAGGGGGTATGAAAATTGAAAGAAATCCCCCGGATATTATCTGGAACCCGGACCATAATGCAAAGGCGCGGGTAAAAGCAAATAACCCGCGCCGCAGATTTATTTGCAATGTTTGATTGCCCAACTAAGGTTACTAAATCCAGCCACGGAGCTTAACTGCTTCTGCAACCCGGTTAATTGCGATAACGTAGGCGGCATCCCTCATATACAGCCCTTCTTCCTGCGCCAGTTTATGAACTGCATGGAAAGCGGTTGTCATCTTGTGCTCCAGTTTTTCCAGAACTTCTTCCTTGGGCCAAAAATAGTTCATATTGCACTGTACCTGTTCAAAGTAGCTGCAGGTAACGCCCCCGGCATTGCACAAGAAATCAGGGACAAGGTAAATATTTTTTTCTTTAATCAATTCGTCGCAGTCCGGTGTGGTGGGACCGTTAGCGCCTTCACAGATTACCTTGACTCGATCGCTGATCTTTGCAAATGTCACCGGTGTAATTTGATTTTCAAGAGCGCAGGGAAGCAGGATATCCACATCCTGGGCAATCCAATCCCCACCGTCCAATATCTCGCAGCCTAATGCCGCTGCTTTTTGTTTGTCGATTGATCCAAAACTATCTTTTATCTGAGCCATTGCCTCGATATCAAGACCGTCTAATTTCCTGAAAGTATAGGCTTTTTTGTCATGGTTGTCCCAGCAGGAGATGGCAACAATTTTCCCGCCCAGCTTTGAATATAATCTTGCTGCGTGTTCTGCAACATTACCAAATCCCTGAAGACTTGCGCTGGTGGAAGTGATATCAATATTTAATTCCTTCAACGCTTCCCTGAGGGTATAAATTACTCCGTATCCGGTAGCTTCGGTACGCCCCAGGGAACCGCCCATACCAACCGGCTTCCCCGTAATCATACCAGGATAATGACCGCCGGTAATTGTCTCATATTCATCCATCATCCAAAGCATATGCTGCTTATTGGTCATAACGTCCGGGGCAGGAACGTCGGAAACCGGGCCAATATTTTTAGCCATCTGCCTTATAAAACCACGGCACAGTCTTTCCTGTTCACCCATTGACAGGTTGCGAGGGTCGCAGACAATTCCTCCCTTGGCACCGCCCAGGGGTATATCAACCACTGCGCATTTCCAGGTCATCCACATGGATAACGCACGGATGCTGTCGACCGTTTCCTGGGGATGAAAACGAAGACCTCCCTTTGCCGGACCACGGGCATCATTGTGCACAACCCGGTACCCATTGAACACTTTTGTAGTTCCATCATCCATTTTTACAGGAATTGTAAAATGATACTCCCGACTGGGCTGGCGCAGCAATTCACGGGTTGACTGATCCAGATTGATTTGATCCGCAACATTGTCGAACTGTATTTGAGCATTTACATAAGGATTGTATATCTCTCCCCCCATTTTTCAAACCCTCCTTGGCTTAAAGAAATATTATCTTATATCATAAAGGAAAAGGTAGAAGTTGTCTATTATGCAGGAAGTGGATATCCAGGTTGTAAAAGATTTATCTCTGGACAATATGGTAAAATTAAGAAAAGGGCAGACCTATAGTAATATTATTGAAGGAATCTGGGGAATGTAAAAAGAATTCTTCATTATGGATAATGATACACTTATCGGCAGAATTTCAAATTGGCTTGCCAGGGAATCCGGTCAGGATCAGGAAGTTTTACTTTATGGATTAACTTTAGTTAAGTCTTTCTTTCTGGGCTACGGATTTCTTCTCCTGGTATCCTTTATTTTTGGCGTTTGGTCCTTTTCCCTTACTGCTGCAGTTACTGCTTCGGTTTTCAGGGTATTTTCGGGAGGGGCTCATGCTTCTTCCCCTATTCGCTGCACGATAATTGGGGTTGTACTGTTTACCGGGTTTGGAGCTTTGGCTGGAAATGTTACATATGCAGCTGAGGTTTACCCCTTTATTACTTTGACATTTATCGCAATATTTTTACTCAGTTTTATTGTTTTTTACCGGTATGCTCCGGCTGACACCCCCGGGAAACCGATTTCCTCACAGGCACAGAAGAAATATCTGCGCACTATTTCATTTTCTCTGCTTGGTCTTTATTGTGTATCCGTTTTCCTTTTTGTGAATAGTTTCAGCGGGTATCCATATATGAATTACCTGACTGCCTCAATGTTGGGTTTTTTCTGGCAGGTATTTACCCTGACACCGTTGGGATACTCTTTATATCACGCAGCAGACTCTTTTTTGAAATACTTTACGAAAGGAGGGTAGAAGATGAGGAGAATACTGGTATTTCTATCCACTTCCCTGCTGACAATTCTGGCTCTTGCAAACATTGCCGCAGCATGTTCCACATGGGGTTACCAGCCCGAGGTTCCGGCAAAACTTAGGAAGTAAAAAGGAGTTAGCCTTGAGGAAACAGCCTCAAGGCTGTTCCATGACAGGGCAGGTGGAATAAAATGGATGATATTCGTGTTTTTTTATTTTTTTATCTGGTACAAACCGGAATTATGGTTTATGTAGGTCTTGCTCTTTTCAATATAAAACTCCCCAGGATGCGCCTTGCCCTTTGCACGGCAATCCTTGGGTTAAGCCTCTGGCTGCTCCGGGGTGCTTATGCGCTGCTGGGCATACCCTTCGGTACTCATACCCTTGTACTCACTTTAATCTTTATTTTGGTTATTAAATTTGTAGGTGGGCAAAACTGGGGAATCGCTACGGGTGCTACTTTAGTTGTTATGACCCTGGTCACCATTGGAAGTGGGGTTTCTCAGGTATTTGTTCAGGTATTCAAACTGACACCTCAACAGATTCTTGCCAGTGTATGGCTGCATATTTTTATGGGGTATGTAGAGTCTACTTTTCTGTTTGTGATGCTTTTGCTAAACAAGGCCTTTGGCTTCACAATTGTGAATTATCTGGATATCGAATAGCCGGTATCCGCGCAGGGAGTCATGTGACTTGAAAAACAAAAAGCAGGTAATGTTTTTGAACCTCATACTTTTTCAATTGTTTCTCAGCTGCTTTATCGCTCTCAGCTATACACACCTCTGGGTATGCAATTGGAAATTTTCATATATCATAATTTTTGCCGTTGTGGTGTTAATCGGTGTCTTATCAATCTTAACCATGAGAGAAATATTGCGATTGGTAAAAAAAGAGCATGAGGCAGAAATTTCAGCAACGCGTCTGGAGGAAAGTAAGGCACTGGTCAAGACCCTTAAAGCCAGGCAGCATGATTTTGTCAATCACCTCCAGGTAATTTATGGCCTGGTTTACCTGGGTAAAGAGGATAAATTAAAGGAATATATCAGGAATCTTTCCGCTGATTTATACATGATTGACAAGCTGGCTGCTTTGCAGAGTCCGGAGCTGGCAGCCCTGATCAGTAAAAAAATGACTGTTTCTGATACTGTAAAACTGGATATTGAAATCGGGACTGATTTGGCCCACCTGCAAATTCCCGGCGACAGAATGGTCAGTATTTTGGGCAACCTGTTGGATAATGCTATACAGGAACAAGAAAAACACTCCTCGCCGCAAAAGGTTTCACTGAAAATTTATGAGGAAGACAGAGAGTACATATTTGAAATACACAATGATGGTTTTATTCCTCCGGAGCTACAGGAGCAGATATTTGAACCGGGTTTTACCACGAAAGCCGAAAAAGGTGGCTCCGGCATGGGGCTGCCCATTGTGAAAAAACTGGTGCCCGAGTGTGGAGGGGTTTTGGGTTTTGTCTCCAATGAAACAGAGGGGACTACTTTTACTGTAAAATTTCCCTTCCATTTGGCAGGTAAAGATGAAAAAACTAAGAAGGAAGTATGTGGGGAATTGAATACCAATGGAAACAAAGGGTATAGGACAAATGTTTGATCTAACCTCCTGAGGGAAACCCGGACATAAGACTGCTTTTTAAGATAGAGTAATTCCAGGACATATCCCCCTCAAGGATATATCTCCCTGGGGAATTTATATTGCTTGCCGGAATAAAATTGTAAAAAAACCGAGAGGAGCTTTTTTCTTTGGGCAGCTGCTTGGCATTTCTGTTGTTTTCTCTAGTTTTTGCCCCTTTATTCTTTTTCCTTCTGTTTTTTAATATTGCTACTTTTTCATTTACCAAACTTGGATTGTCTTCCGGCGGTGCGGTGCTTCTCTTCTCTGCCATTCTGTTGGGGTCTATTGTGAACATTCCCGTTTCCCGCAAACGGTTCTACATTGAAGAACCTACTCCCTTTCGCCATCCTTTCCTGTTTTATTATCCTCCCCGGGTAAGGGAACAGGTAATAGCCGTTAACCTTGGCGGTGCGGTGATACCTTCCCTTTTCAGCATTTATCTGCTTGTTACCGTTGCGCCCCTCCCGCCAACCGTTGCCGCTGTGGCAGTAGTTGCCATTGTATGCAAATACCTTGCAAGGCCTGTGCCGGGAGTGGGTATAAGGATGCCTGCGTTGATTCCGCCCCTTGTTGCAGCCCTGGTAGCTTTGCTTTTGACTCGGGGGAATGCCGCTCCGGTAGCTTTTATCTCCGGAGTTCTGGGCACACTGATTGGTGCGGATTTATTGAACCTCCACCGTTTGGATGAAATGGGGGCACAGGTTTTGAGCATCGGCGGGGCAGGAGTCTTTGACGGTATTTTCCTTGTAGGGATAGTGGCAGCTTTTCTTACCTGATGGGGAGGGGTTTCTCCCTTAATCCCAGGAAGGAGGTGATATTTTTGTTGGGTTTTATGCCAATCAAACTATTTGTAATAATTTTCGTTGCGGTTGGCTTTTTCTTTCTTGTAACTTGGATTTTTCAATGGCTCTGGAATATTACAATGCCCCAGGTGTTTAATTTAAAGGAAATCACCTACTGGCAGGCTTTCAGACTGTTAATTATTGCCGGCCTTATTTTTGGTCCCCTAACATTAATTTAGGTTAAATGAAAAGGTTTGGACCCCAAAAACCGGGGGCCAATTTTTTTCTGCAAAAAAAGTGCAGGTTTTCTCGTTGATTAGACGTAGTATATGGTAGAGGATCCTCAATAAGAAGTGATGTTATGAACTATACCGACCAGGAATTGGTGCAAAAAACCCTGGACGGGGATGCGGATTCTTTCTCCATCCTTGTCCAGAGGTATCAAAAACAAATATACAGTCTTACATACAGGCTTACCAACGATCCTGAGGATGCCCGGGATTTAGCCCAGGAAGTGTTTATCCATATATTTAATGTCCTGGGCAAGTATGACCAGGACCGTAAGTTCTTCTCCTGGATGTATAAAGTGGCCACAAACGTTTGCTATAATGCCCTGCGCCGGGGCAAGACGGAACAACAGGCGGTAGCTCTTGATAAGGTAATTGAAATTACTCCCCTTGTTGCCAGGAACGAAGCCCAGCCTGAAGAATATTACGAGCGGCGTGAGACCCAGGAGTTGGTGAGGAAGGCGGTGGCCGAGTTGCCGGATAAATACCGGCTGCCGCTGGTGCTGAGGTATCTGGAGGATATGTCCTACAAGGAAATCGGAGAATATATGGATTTACCGGTTACTACGATTGAAACCAGATTATACAGGGGAAAAGCACTGCTTCAAAAACGATTACAAATCTTAGAGAAAGGGGGTTTGGTGCATGAAGTGTCAAGAAGCTAGGCAGCGGATAATTGCATTTTTTGACGGTGAGCTGAGAAAGAGTGAAGAGCATGAATTATATAGGCACCTTTCCTCCTGCACAGAATGCTCAAAGTATTTGGATGAAGCCCGGCATATTGACAGTTTGCTGAAAAAGGCTCTTACCCCCATTGAGCCACCGGAAGGTTTTGTTCCGGAGGTCATGCGCAGTCTCGGAGCGGGTGGAGAGGATTGTATCATAGAAGAATTGACCGGGAAGGGAAAAGAAGAACCAAAACAGAAAAAGCGTTTATTACTTTTAACCAGCAGGTGGGTTAAGAGCGGAGTTGCTGCTTGTGTAGCCCTCCTGATGCTGGTTGGCGGGCTTGGGCTTACCGGTAGTGCTTCTATTGATGATTCTTTGGCTAAAAGGGTTTTAATGGTGTCCAGGGATGGTCTGTCCGGGCTTAGGCGGGTTGTAGATACTGTTATCAGCGGAAAACCTGAGAAAGTGGAAGAAGAGGAGCCTGCTGTGGGTACCGATAAGCCTGCTGCCAAGGAAACCACTGTACAGGAACCGGAAGCTGAAAATGGAACAAAGGAAGAAGAACCTGCTATTGAGGAACCCGCTGAGGACGAAGAAAAGCTGAAGCTGGCTTTGAAAGAAGCTTTCAGAGAAAAAGAAAAGGGAAATTCGGAGCCTCTTGAGGATATTGAAACTGAATTAGGGAGTTTTGCCTTGAGCCTCAGCGTCAGTCCCGAGATGTCCATGGCTGCAATATTAGCACCCGTAGTTGTAAACGAGGGACTTGACAATGTGCGCCCCCAATGGGTTGATAAGGATTCTATATACTATCTTTCCGAAAACAAAGCTCCCAAAGACGGTACTTTTGTTATTTGGGAGGCTGACCCCAAAGGCAACAACCGGCGCCTGCTCAGTTCTCCTGGATACTGCATGACAATTGAACATGGCGGAGGTGTTTGGTCTCCAAATAACCGCCAAATTGCCTTCGTTACCGATAAAAATGGTTATTGGCAGATTGGTTACAGCAATTTAAAGGGACAGATAGATATGGCTGTAAACTCAGCATCAGGGGAAAGTATCAGTCCTGCCCAGGGTGTTCTTTGGGAGTATAACCCTGTTTTATCTCCCAATGGCGACGTTGCGTTCTTAACCAAGCGCTTCAATAACATAGACCTGATGGCAGCGGACAGGGAAGGTAAATTGAGGGTGCTGACAAAAACACCTGAAATTGAGAGCAACCCTGCATGGTCCCAAGACGGTACCAAGATTGCATACTTCCGTTACTCCGGGACAGGCGGAGGAGTCAAAGACGGCCAGATCTTTGTTGCGGATAAAAACGGCGGCAGTCCCAGGGCGGTTACCCCTGTAATGTCCCGAGCCGATATGGTTCCCTCCTGGTCTCCGGACGGGAGGAAGATAGCTGTTAACTTGAATGCCGGAAATGGAAATAACGGCCTCTGGGTGGTAAACAGCGATGGCAGCAATTGGAGAAAGGTTACTAACAAAGGGGGCGGCAGGATAGTCAGCTGGTCCCCGGACGGAGAACTGATTGCTTTTACCGATGCTGCAGAACAGTTGTACCTCTGGGAGGTTTCGGACGGTGAGGAGAATACCGGCTGCGTGATATCCGTGGAGCCCAATGACCAGAACGGAGAAGTAAAACATATATCCTGGAGCCCTGATTCCAGGTATCTCCTGCTGGAATGGAAAGGAGAGCAGACAAAAACAAGCGCCATCTGGCGGGCAGAAATAATCAAATTCAAATAGGAGAAAACATAGGGCGGCTGATCAGCCGCCCTTAGTCGATGACAAAAAGAAGGGTTACTGGACAGTAGCGATTGGAAAAGGCGCCATGTGTTTTGGAGCGGGACTTGTTTCGCTCAGCCGTCGCCGGCTTTGCCGGCGGTAACGGCGTGCGAGCTTGTCCGTAGCGGAAAAACACATGGTGCCTTTTAATATTCTCCTTCTACTCCCGTGGGGTGTTGCACCAGCGGCAGATAAATGAGAGGATTACTTTTGTATAGTCGACGAAATCCTTTACGGAAATGCTCTCATCCACCCCATGAGCCAGGTCCAGCTCACCCGGCCCGTAAATGACTGTGGGGATTCCTGCCTTGGCAAGCCAACCGGCGTCTGTAACCGTTGGGCACATATCAACAACAGGTTTTTCACCTACTACCCGTGTATGGAGTTCCTCCAGCATTTGCAGTCCCGGGTGGTTCTGTTCCAGTTCCAGTGAGGGGAAGATTTCTCCCCTATCTACCAGCATGGATTTTCCTCCCCAGCGAAAACGGGGAGGGTTTTCCTTAAGCCAGGGGTCCGCTTTGGCCACATTTAAAATATGTTCCTCAATTTCCCTGGCTACCGTTTCATAATTTTCATCGGGGTAAAAGTGAACTGTAATCCACAGGGCACACTTGTCAGCTACGAAGGCGGCGTGCCTTCCCCCTTCAATGACTGCCGGATTAATGGTGTTGCTGCCCGGGGCAAACCCGGGGTAGGATTTTGTTACTGCCCAGTGGCGCTCCAGTTCTCCGAGCCCCTGAATGATTTTAGCCATCTTTTCAACGGCACTGGCGGCAAAGAGACCGCCCCCGGCATGAATCATTTTGGATCTGATACCGTCATGGTATGTCTTGGGACTCTGCACTGTGATCCACCCAGTAATAACTCCTCCCTGGCCGTTCTGGAGTTTAAAGTCGCTGATGTCCCCTGCGACGGCAAAGTCTCCTGAGGGGCCTCTTTCTGCAGCCTGAAAAGTAATGCCTTCTCCTGCTTCTTCTCCTGTGACGCTGTGGAGTATCAGGTTGCCCTTGAGTTCCACATTTTTCTCCCTGATAACTTTCATAGCGAACATGAAGGCAGCCAGGGCAGTCTTCATGTCTGAGG
Organism: Clostridiales bacterium DTU086; assembly: GCA_001513335.1. GTDB lineage: Bacteria > Bacillota > DTU086 > DTU086 > DTU086 > DTU086. Next base: position 10,953 of record LFTO01000186.1, read on the forward strand.
CTCCCCTTCCGTAAAGGCGGCCGTCCCTTACGAAAGGCTTGAAAGGATCAAAAGACCATGCAGAAGTATCTCCTACCTCAGCAACATCGATATGAGCATTCAATATCAGGCTCTTGTACTGTTCAGGGCTGGTACCGGGCATAACAGCTATAATGTTCGGGTCGCCGGGGAAGGTTTCCCACCGGTCAATGGAGCAGCCTATACTTTCCAGGTAGTCCTGGACAAAAGCCTGTGCCCCGGTACTGTTCCTGCCGGGAGGGCTCACGTTGGGGAAACCGATTAACCTCTTAGCCAGCTCAATCAATCTGTCCTGCCTGCTATCAACTTCCTGCCACAAACCTTCAACTAAGTCAGTTTCGAATCCTTTCATATAAAAATACCTCCCGAAATTTTTTTCTGCCCTTTAGGATTGCGGGGAGCGTCCCTCCCTTTCCATGTCACGGCTTTTCTCATGTCACTCTGAGAGGCGCCGCCCTTTTTACATACCACCTTGGGAAGCGAAACATTTTTCTCCATGTTCACACCTATCTCCATGTCACTGCTGAAAAGGTGCAACCTTTTCCTCATTTATGTCACTTTGAGAAGGCGCAACCTTTTCCTTATTGTTGTCACTCTGAGAAGGCGCAACCTTTTCCTCATTGTTGTCACTCTGAGAAGGCGCAGCCGACGAAGAGTCTTAACCTTACCCCGATATAAGACCCTCTCTTTACGCTCAGGGCGACACTTTGGTACAGTGCAGGGGTAGATTCTTTTGCTGCCCCTATGACATTCCTGCCAGTATGCACCTTGCGGTTACTGAGGACATGGACTAGGTGCCAGAACACTCTTAATAGTTTTTTCGCCCGGAAAAAATCAAGCCACTGCGAAAAAGGCAGTGGCAAAAATTCGTTTTCTATGCGGCCGCCTTCCTACGCTGGTATTATCCAGTTCAGGTCCTCGGGGTCTGCGAATCTGTTTTTCGCACTCTCAGCAAAATAAGAGCTCCCCCGGCGGAGAACATATATAATTGATATAATTATAGCACAATATGCCAATTAGAGGAACAATTTTGATTTCTTGACAGGCTATCCTGTGCGTATTAACCTATTGGTATGGATTAGTAGGAAATAAGGAAATATTAGGAATAGAAGCTTGCTGAGGAGGTGAAAACCGGCCTGTTTGGCCGGTTAATAAATGGATGTAGTAGCCAACATGCAGAAGGAGATTACAGGTTACCTTGAGGGAGCCGCCCGGGCGGCCAGGGAAGCAGGGAAAATCCGGTATGATACCCTGCCGGACTTTGTTGTTGAAGTCCCCAGGGAAAAAGAACATGGGGATTTCGCTTCCAATATAGCCATGCTCCTGGCTCGAGAGGCAAAAAAGGCTCCCCGGGAGATTGCCGGTATTATTCTTGATCATTTGGATTTTGATTATACACCTATACAGGAAGCTACAATTGCAGGACCCGGTTTCATTAATTTTAAGCTTCGCCCCAGCTGGCTCTACCCGGCTATGGAATCCGCTGACCGGGCAGACAAGGCCTACGGCCGCTCCAATATCGGCAAGGGGAAAAAAGTACAGGTTGAATTTGTAAGTGCCAACCCTACCGGTTCCCTTCATATGGGAAATGCCAGGGGGGCTGCTCTGGGGGATACCATTGCCAGTGTCCTTGAGGCTGCAGGGTACGAAGTAACAAGGGAATTCTACATAAACGACGCCGGAAATCAGATAGAAAATTTCGCATTATCCCTGGAAGCCCGGTATTTTCAACTCCTGGGCAGGGAGGCGGAGGTACCTGAGGATGGATATCACGGGGAAGACCTGGTAGAAACCATGGAACACCTGGTTTCCAAGGTAGGGGACAGGTACCTGGACGCCAGTGAGGAATTCCGCAGGGAAATGCTGGTAGAGTTTGCCCTGGAGGAAAAAATCAATGAAATCAAAGAGACGTTAAAAGAATTCGGAGTGGAGTACGATGTCTGGTTCAGTGAGAGGACACTCCACGAGGACGGTTCCATAGAAGAGACTTTGAAGGAACTGCAGGAAAAAGGGTACATTTATGAGAAGGAAGGTGCTCTCTGGTTCAAGTCTACCCTCTTTGGAGACAGCAAAGATGAAGTTCTGGTCCGTGCCAACGGCATGCCTACTTACTTTGCCGCTGATATAGCGTACCATAAAAATAAATTCCAGCGGGGCTTTGACTGGGTAATCAATGTATGGGGCGCCGACCACCACGGCCATGTTCCAAGGATGAAAGGTGCCATTGAGGCCCTGGGCTATAAACGTGAGCAGCTTGATGTGGTCATCATGCAGCTTGTCCGCCTATTCAGCGGAGGTGAGACCCTGCGCATGTCCAAGCGGACAGGGCAGTATATTACCTTGAGAGAGCTGATGGACGAGGTGGGGAAAGACGCTGCCAGGTTCTTTTTCGTCATGCGGGCGGCAGACAGCCACCTGGATTTTGACCTTGACCTGGCCAAGTCCCAGTCCAGTGAAAACCCTGTTTATTATGTCCAGTACGCCCACGCCAGGATCTGCAGTATCCTGCGCCAGGCGGTGGCACAGAATGTGCGGGTGGTCAGGGCTTTTAAAGTAAACTTCTACTGTTTGGACCACCCTGCAGAATATGACTTGATGCGCAAAATTGCAGACCTTCCGGGGGTGGTAAAAGCTGCAGCTGAAACCCTGGAGCCCCACCGCCTTACTCACTATGCCATGGAGCTGGCCCAGCAGTTTCATAAATTTTACACAGAATGCAGGGTACTGGGGGAGGATGACGAAAAGCAGTCAGCCCGAATTGTCCTGGTCAATGTTACCCGTATTGCCCTGCGCAATGTTCTGGACTTAATCGGAGTGGATGCTCCTGAAAGGATGTAGCTGATGAGTGAGATAATCCTCTCCCTCCTTCTTGGAGGCGTAACAGGACTCCTGTTTTCTATGTTCAACCTTCCCGTTCCTGCCCCTGGAAACCTTGCAGGAGTAATGGGCATTGTGGGTTTGTTTTTAGGGTATGTTATAGGCAATTATGTAAAAACAAAAATGCCATAGCATTTTGTTGACCCTGTTTGTCAAAGGGGATAGAATAGAAAAAGATTTGCGGGAGAGACGAGGAGGAAACTATGGCAAAATTTATTTTTATCACAGGTGGAGTTGTGTCTTCCCTGGGTAAAGGCATTACTGCCGCTTCCCTTGGGAGGCTGTTAAAAAATAGAGGACTTAAGGTTGCCGTACAAAAATTTGACCCCTATATTAACGTGGACCCGGGTACAATGAGCCCTTACCAGCACGGTGAAGTTTTCGTAACTGATGATGGTGCCGAAACGGATCTGGACTTAGGTCATTATGAAAGGTTTGTAGATATAAACCTTACCCAAAACTCCAACGTTACTGCCGGAAAAATTTACTGGTCAGTAATTAATAAAGAGAGAAAGGGTGATTTCCTGGGGGGTACTGTACAGGTTATTCCCCACATCACCAATGAAATTAAGGAGAGAATTAAGTGGGCCGCAAGCGATAACAGCACTGACGTAGTGATTGCGGAAATCGGCGGGACCGTTGGGGATATTGAGTCCCTCCCTTTTTTGGAGGCCATCAGGCAGTTCAAAAACGAGGTTGGCCGGGACAATGTGATGTATATCCATGTTACCCTTGTTCCTTTCCTCAAGGCTAGCGGGGAAGCCAAGACTAAGCCTACACAGCACAGTGTAAAGGAACTGCGGGGAATAGGTATTCAGCCCGATGTTATTATCCTCCGTTCTGAAAGGCCTGTTTCCAGGGAAATTACCGACAAGGTAGCCCTGTTCTGTGACACAGATAAGGAAGCTGTTATTCAGAATGTGGACTGCGAAAGCATCTACGAGGTACCTCTTGTTCTTGAAAAAGAAGGCCTGGATGACATAGTTATCCGCCGCTTAAATTTGGAATGTAATGAACTGTGCATGGATGATTGGAGGCGCATGGTAGAAAAGATGCGCAACCCCCGGGCAACTGTTGAAATTGCTCTTGTGGGAAAATATGTGGAACTGCCGGATGCCTACTTGAGCGTAGTTGAGGCCCTGCGCCATGGGGGGATAGACCACAGTTTGGGAGTGAACATTCGCTGGGTTGCTTCCAGTGAGCTGGAAAACCGTCCTGCCGAAGAAGTTCTCAAGGGCGTGGACGGAATCCTTGTCCCTGGCGGTTTTGGGAACCGGGGTATTGAGGGTAAGATTGCTGCTATCCGCTACGCCAGGGAAAAACGGATTCCCTATCTGGGCATCTGCCTGGGGATGCAGCTGGCAGTTGTGGAGTTTGCCCGCAACGTGTGCGGCCTGGAGGAAGCTAACAGCACTGAGTTTAACGAATTTACTCCCAATCCGGTAATTGACCTGCTTCCCGAGCAAAAGAGGATAGAAAAAAAGGGTGGCACAATGCGTCTGGGGCTGTACCCCTGCCGTCTGAATTCCTCTTCCCTTATTAAAAAAGCCTACAATCAGGAACTTATTTATGAGCGCCACAGGCACAGGTATGAATTTAACAACAGCTACCGCAGTTTAATCCAGAACAACGGGATGATTTTTTCGGGGCTTTCTCCTGACGAGCGTCTTGTTGAGGTTATTGAGCTTCCCGATCATCCGTGGTTTTTAGGCTGTCAATTCCATCCCGAATTGAAGTCCAGGCCTAACAGGCCCAGTCCTCTTTTCAGGGACTTTGTAAAGGCATCATATGATAACAAGATTAAATGAGTTTTTGGAATTATTACCGGTGTGAAGGCTTCTGTCTTTTCTCTGCCCTCTAAAAAGAGGGTGCAGGGAGGCCATATAACCAATCCGGTCGGTGCGGCGGGGTGTAGGCATCTGAGGCAGCAGCCGGATTGCTGAGGTAACTAGCCGGTGAGGTAAAAGGGGGTTTTTCTTTGGGATGGACAGCAAGACTGGTGCAGGAAGATGAAAGGGAAAGGTTTAACGCCTTTGTCTCCCATGGGCCTAAAGGACATATCCTCCAGTCATATGAGTGGGGGGAAGTGAAAGCTGCTACCGGTTGGATCCCTTTAAGGCTTGTAGTTGAAGAAGACGGCGGCCCGATTGTTGCTGCCGTATCTCTACTGGAGCGGAAAGTTCCAGTAATCAACAAGAAAATTTTTTACGCTCCCAGGGGGCCGGTTTTGGATTATTCCAACCGTGAACTGTTCGATTTTTTGCTGGAAGAAATAAAGAAGGTTGCCAAACAAAGAGGGGCATTTGTCCTGAAACTGGACCCGGATCTGCCCTCTTCAAATACTGCCGTAGACGCTTACCTGAAAGAAAAGGGATTTTCTGCACAGGCCAATCAGGACTTTGAAGGCATTCAGCCACGGTATGTATTCCGTTTGGATATTTCCCCTGGAATTGATGAGCTTTTTGCCAATATGCACAGCAAAACCCGCTATAATATTAGACTTGCCGGGCGCCGGGGCGTATCC
>LFTO01000082.1 GCA_001513335.1 Clostridiales bacterium DTU086
AGCTTACCTGGGGGAGGAGGATGAGGAATGCTGAGCATCAATGGACTGGATGTGTATCACGGATATGTTCAGGCTTTACGAAACTTATCCATGGAGGTAAGAAAAGGTGAACTTTTGGCTGTATTGGGGGCCAACGGTGCAGGAAAGAGCACCCTTCTGGGAACCCTGGCAGGCCTTCATAAACCGGCTTCAGGAGAAATTATTTTTAATGGGAAAAATGTTGCAGGTTATAAGCCGGAGAAAACGGTCCGCCAAGGTGTCAGCCTGGTGCCGGAGAAGAGAGAGATCTTTGGCTCCCTGAGTGTAATGGATAATCTGCTGCTGGGGGGCTTCCACCGCCGGGAAACAAAAGGACAGTTGATTAAAGAGGCCGGAGAAATTTTGGAACTTTTTTCTCCCCTGCGAGGCAGAGAAGGAGACATGGCAGGAAGTCTCAGCGGCGGCCTCCAGCAGATGCTGGCCATTGGCAGGGCACTGATGGCCAAACCTGAACTGCTGCTCCTGGATGAGCCGTCAGTTGGCCTGGCCCCGCTGGTGGTGCGGGATATCATGTCCGCCATGGCGAAGTTAAAGGATACCGGGGTGACCATCATACTGGTGGAACAGAATACCCGGGCAGCGTTGAAGGTATCCGACAGAGTCGTAATCATGGAGCGGGGAACCATCAGGGGGAGCGGCAGTTCAAAGGAACCGGTTTCTGATAAAGAGGTCCGTCAGGCCTTCCTGGGAAAGACCCTAGTGCGCCCTGCAGGAATTGTGTAAACGACTTTACCTAGAAACGATGAGCTAAAGGTTTTCTAGAATTTTTTAAAATTAAAGTGTATATTTTTATATAATAAGCCAATAATATTGTAAAGGGTTAAATATTATTAAAACACACATAATAATTAATATTGACATATAAATACAATGTGATATAAATGTGATATAAATCCTAAATAAAAAATTCAGTATAAAAATAGAATATCGAAATTAAGCGGCTAAAATAGGGGAACGAATGGGTCGTCCCGGAATCGGGGCAAGGCGTAACCACCTTATGGTGTAAAGTCTGGGAGGAAAGGATCCACCCTGAGGCCGCTTATTCTTTGAGTCTGTAAAATAATCTGTGTAAACTCCTTAACCAAAAATGTATAATCAACTTAACGAAAG
>LFTO01000193.1 GCA_001513335.1 Clostridiales bacterium DTU086
GGCAACTATTTCACCTACATCTACAGCCAGTTCCGCCCGGGTATGGTTCTCCAAAAGAAGCAGCCCAAACGTCCTGTGAAAGCGGCAGGAAAACAATTCCTGCATCTCCCTGCTGCCAATGACATCTTTCATTTGGCCTCCAACACCGGTATGGAGAAAAGGATTGATATCCGGCAAGAATGATGATACTTTAAAATTCCACTCCTGCCGTTGCTGAAGAAATGATTCGGGATTTCCCCCTTTTTTAACGGTAGCGGTAAACCTGTCACCTTCTTTTCGAACCCGGTACACAATCCCTGCATTGAGCAGATCCAAGGCAGGAGTATCATAGTAAATGGCTGTTATAGGCATACTATTCCATGATTTTAACAGGGTCATCTGCAGTAAAGCCCTGTCCGAAATTATCTCCTGTACCAATCGGGTGTCAGGAATACTGAACTTGATTTCCGTCTCCACATTTTTCACAGGTTTCCCTCCCCATTAGTGAACCCCCTTTTCACAGGGAATTTCTTTTATTACTCTGGCAGGGACACCGGCAACCAGACAGAAAGGCGGAACATCCCTGGTAACAACAGCCCCGGCACCGACCACACTGCCCTTGCCGACAGTCACCCCTTGAAGAATCGTTGCACCGGCTCCAATCCAAACATAGTCTTCCACAACAATTTTTCCTGCTTTCCCAGGGCGGAATCCTTCCGAATTTATTGTCAGGGAATGGTTGTACGTCTCAAAAACACACTTGGGCCCTATAGCTACATGGTTTCCAATTATTATAGAACCAGGTTCAGGGCAGCCAAACCTTGTCCTGCTGTTAATAAACACTCTATGCCCAATTTTTATTCGCTTTGCCCCTCCTATAGGCCGGATATCCAAAGGCCCCCAGATAACGCTGTCAGGGCCGATTTCAACACCGCTCTTCCTCACCAGATGACAGCAGAGACGGTCCGATAAATGGTTCCTGGGAAGGAGGTTGGCCAACCCCAGGAAAAAACATTCCCGGAAATCTAGAACTGAAAGATACATGGCTCTCTTTACTGTATACAGCATTTCCCCTACTCTCCTAAGACCGAATTATTTTAGAACAGCTTTGGAGCCAGTAATATTTTCTATCCAGTTCAACTTAAATATTCCATTATGCTGTCAACTTTGCCCACAGATAAACTCTATTGCTGGGCTACGGATTAAAGAATTGCAATTAACCATTTTTTCCATAATAATGTAAGGGAGAGAAAATTAAAAGGTCAGGAGTGAAGGATTTGCAGTCAGTTACAGTCTCTATGAAAACCGATAAAGGCAACATCGAACTGGAACTGTACCCGGAGAAAATGCCCATTACCGTAGAAAACTTTTTAAAACTGGTAAAGGAAGGTTTCTACGACGGGTTAACTTTTCACAGGGTGGAAAACTGGGTTGTCCAGGGCGGAGACCCCTTGGGAAACGGTACAGGAGGACCCGGATGGACCATTAAACTGGAAACCCACCCCGACTTAAAGAACGTAAAAGGGGCTCTGGCCATGGCCAGGTCTTCTGACCCGGATTCTGCCGGTTCCCAGTTCTATATTCTAAAAAAGAATGCCCCCTGGCTTAACGGGCAGTACGCTGTCTTCGGCAAAGTAACCAAAGGCATGGATGTGGTGAAAAAGCTCTCCATCGGGGACAAAATGAACACCGTGGAAGTAGTTGAAGGCCAAAGCTAGCATCCACAGGTCCCAAATACCCGCCACAATCACAAAGGGACGGTTCCGAACTCTCAGAAACCGTCCCTATTGTATTCCTTTATCGTTCCCAAAAGTACCAGGAGCATACTGCCTCCCTTGTCAACATTAAGAAGTGATTATCACTTTCTGAACTCCCTTTTCCCATTTTACATCTGCACCCAGGAACTCTCCGACATACCTTGCCGGAACCATTGTCCGTCCGTTCCTAATTACCGGCTTTGTATCAATATACCTTGTCCTGCCGTTTACAACAGCCTGGGTCTTATTTACGGTAAAAACGATTTCCTGAGCCCCCTTGGTTATTGTCACCGTTCCCACACCAGAGCTCCATTCAACTACTGCCCCCAAAGCTTCTGCAATGGCCCGGAAAGGCACCATTGTCCTCCCGTTTGAGTCGATGTAAGGTTCAACATCGAAGTAGAGAGGTTTACCATCCACAAATACAGTGATACCACCCGTTGCCACTGGCGGACCATAATCAGGAATCAGGTACTTTGTCCTTTCCCTTTTAAACTCAGCCAGAGCCGGCGCATACTTGGCTTCAATCTGCTGAGGTGACAGACCCTGCTGCAGATATTTTCCGATTTTATCCGTGCCCATTACTTTATCAAACATAACGATGGTATCACCGCTTACAGGGACCTTAAAATTATTCAGTGACCGGGCATAAGCCAGGGCATAAATTCCTGACTTGGCCGGATTAAACAAATGGTAGTCGGTAATTTTCAGCTTTACACCCCCGGCTGACCCCTTTGGCTCCGGAATATATTTTACTCCCTGCAGACCGGAATTGTTTAAGAGCTGTGCAAACCTATTGGAATCAATCCCTTTTCCGCCAATCCAGGTAAACTTGTCAGCCTGGTAAATCCCTGTTCCTTCTCCCAGCCCCGTTGCCATGTAGCCAAATACGGAATCAAGGTTAGGGATATTAGGAGAGGTAGGCACCCATTTCAACCCGGTATCCTGGTAAATCATGGTGCGGTTGTATCCCTTCATGGGAACTAC
>LFTO01000043.1 GCA_001513335.1 Clostridiales bacterium DTU086
CTCTAAAGTAGTAAGTATTGACGGTGAATTTGCTGAGGTTGATTTTCAGGGTGTAAGGAAATCGGTAGGTATTTCTTTCTTGAAAGATGTTAAAGTAGGAGACTATCTTCTCGTCCACTCAGGCTTTGCCATTCAGAAAATCAATGAAAAAGAAGCCTTGGAAACACTGAAATGTTGGGAGGAAATCGAAAGTGCAGGAGGTATTGGATAGATTCCGGCATCCGCAGCTGGGCAGGCGTATTCTGTCACAGCTTATACCCAAGCTGGAAAAGGCCGGGGACAAACTGGGGAGAAAACCCAACCTTATGGAAGTTTGCGGCACTCATACTGTAAGTATTTCTTCTACAGGTATCAGGGATTTATTGAACAGCTATGTAAATCTTAAAAGCGGCCCCGGCTGTCCTGTATGCGTTACCGACCATAGTGATATTGATGTGATGCTGGCATTAGCCCGGCAGGAAGGGGTAATCCTTACCACTTTTGGGGATATGATACGGGTTCCCGGCACAGGGGGCAGCCTGGCTGAGGAAGCAGCGGAGGGAGCAGACATCCGTTTAGTTTATTCAACCCTGGATGCCGTAAAGTTAGCCGAAGAAAATCCCCACAAGGATGTTATTTTTCTGGGAATCGGCTTTGAAACAACAACTCCTACCGTTGCTGCGGCCCTACAGTTCGCTGAAGCCAGAAAGCTGAAAAATTTCCTCATCTATTCAGTCCATAAAGTGGTCCCCCCTGTAATGCGGGTCCTCCTGACGGACCCGGAGGTTATGATTGACGGTTTTATCCTGCCGGGGCATGTGAGCGTTATCACCGGGCGGAAGTTAT
>LFTO01000089.1:0-3593 GCA_001513335.1 Clostridiales bacterium DTU086
TGGTATATAAGTAGTGCTATTCATTAAACCTCGTCCCGTATTTTTTGAGAATCCAGCAGGTAATGATCCCATATACTGCATGGGGGAAAAACATCAGCAGGTTGGGCAGTGGAGTCAGCAGGCTGGCCCTTGTCAAATTTAACGACATGAAAGTTCCGAAAACAACCACATACAGCAGTCCTCCAAAGAAAAGCCCCTTTAACTCAGCGTATTCTGCTCCTGTTTTACGCAGCAAATAGTACATTATTGTCCCCAGGAAGGCAGCAACGATATAGTCAGTAATAAAACCCGCTGCAAGAGAAACCGGATTATCAAGAAATTTTGCATCCACAAAGTAGCCGGCGGCAATATGACAAAAAGTATACCTTACCCAGCCAAAAATGCTGAACAGCCAGCCAAGAATCGTTTTGGGAATATTGCCCAATAGTCCGGCCAAGGCCCCAAATATGATGATATCATCACGAAAAACTTCTCTCATGAGGACACCCTCCCTTAATTCTATTTTGGTCAAAAAGACACTCATTAATGCCTAAAAAAACAAGAATTAATTAATTGCTCCACCGTAGTAGAATTTTGGTGCCATTTCTAAAAAAAAAGCCCATAGTTTCAAGGCTCTACTAATACCTTTTCCCTATGGTTTTCTACACTTCAAATGATAAAAGTTTATTTAATTTGGACACCCTGATGATTATATCTCACGGCGCCCTTCAAAGGCCCGGGCCAGGGTTACTTCATCTGCATATTCAAGGTCGCCCCCCACAGGGATACCGTGAGCAATACGGGTAACCTTCATGCCCATAGGATGAACCAAACGGGCAATATACATGGCAGTAGCTTCCCCTTCAACAGTGGAGTTGGTAGCCAGCACCACTTCCTTTACACTGTTGTCTTTCAACCTGGCTAACAGCCGGTTAATGGTTAGATCATCGGGGCCGATACCGTCCATAGGAGATATTGCTCCACGCAGGACATGATACACCCCCCTGAATTCACGGGACCGTTCAATGGAAATCACATCCCTGGGCTCTTCTACAACGCAGATAATGCTCTTATCCCGGGAAGGATTACGGCAGATTGCGCAGGGGTCTGTATCTGTCAGGCTGCTGCATACGGAACAGTACTTTACACTGCGCCTGGCTTCTGTGATAGTACGGGCAAGCCTTTCCGCACCCTCAGGAGGCTCATTAAGTATAAAGAAAGCCAGCCTTTGTGCAGTCTTTGGCCCAACCCCCGGGAGTTTATTGAGTTCGTTAACCAGTTTAGCTACGGGACCCGGGTATTCCATAACTCTCTAAAACAGGCCGGGAATATTCATGCCGCCGGTAATTTTGCCCATTTCAGAAGCAACCATTTCCTGGGCAGACCTTAATGCTTCATTTACAGCAGCCAGTACCAGGTCTTCCAGCATTTCAACATCATCAGGGTCAACTACGTCAGGGTCTATCTTGATTTCAAGAACTTCCTGCTTGCCGTTCACCTTTACGGTTACAGCTTCTCCCCCTGCACTTGCCTCAACTACTCTTTCCTCCAGCTCTTCCTGGAGCTTGGCCATTTGGGCCTGCATCTTTTGTACCTGCTTCATCATTTTGTTCATGTTTCCCATACCCATTAAAATACCTCCTCATCCTGGGAACCGTCTCCGACCTTAATGTCGTCAATTGACACCAATTCCCCGCCAAAAATCTCTTTGGCTCTGGCGACAATATCCTGCTCTCCTGCCGCCCCGGGATTGTCTTTCCCCTCTTCTTTCAGGAAAGCATCTTTCCCTTTCATTGCAAATTTTACCCTGATTTTTTTCTGAAAATGTTCCTGTAACAAAGACTCCAAGAAACTCTTATTCTTCGCCTGCTGGGCAGTTTCCTTGTGAAATTTAAATCGTTCATGGAAGGCAATAGTCAGAACCCCATCATCATATTCAGCCAGGGTACCCTCCACTACCAGAGCATACAAAGATACTTTCTGCTTTTTTAGTTTCCTCAAAACCGAATCCCATTCTCCTTTAATGAATTCCAAATTAAGAGAACGAGTATGTTCACAGCCGGAATCAGGGGCTTTGACTGTTTTGGCCGCACAGTCCCCTATTTCCCCAATACTTTCCGACCCGCCATCCAAATGCTGAATACCCCTATCTCCTGACTGGGGCCTTTCCTTCCTTACTTGTTCCACTTTTCGAGGCTGGGTCAGCTCCAAAGCTGGAGCTTCAGCCTCCACTGCCGCTGCAGTCTCATGACGGGCAGTCCCGGCATCAGCAGAGCCCTCTATCTGCACACTGAATTCACAAAGCTTAATTACCGCCAACTCCAGGATTATCTGCGGCTGGGTTACCCACCTTACCTGCCGGGCATAGTCCGACACAATATCGGCCATTTCAAAAAGTCTGGCCTTGGGAAACTGCTCCATGTGTCCATACATCTCCCGGACTATCTCCTCACTGTAAGGTATCAAATATCGTGCCTCATCGGAAGCACCCAACAGCAGCAGATTTCTTATATACTCTAAAATATCATTAAACAAATGGCCTATATCACTACCAATAGCCAAAGACTCTTCTACAATCCTCAGGGCACCGGCAACGTCTCCCGCAGCAATACAATCAAAAAGTACCTTGATTACTTTATCTCCGGCTTTCCCCAGAATCGCTTCAACATCCTGCTGGGAAATTCTATCCTCATTAAAGGCCATACACTGTTCAAAAATACTCAGGGCATCACGAAGTCCGCCCCTGGCCATTTTAGCAATCAGAGCAATAGCCTCCTTTTCAACATCAATATTCTGACGCTGTGCTATGCCCTCTAAATATTCAGCCATATCTGTTTGGGAAATTCGCCTGAAGTCCAGTCTAAGGCAGCGGGAAATGATTGTATCCGGAACCTTGTGGGGTTCTGTAGTAGCCAGAATAAAAAGCACTCTTGCCGGGGGTTCTTCAAGTGTCTTCAGCAAAGCGTTGAAAGCTTCACCGGTAAGCATATGTACCTCATCAATAATATAAACTTTATACTTCTCTTCCGCCGGAGCCAATCTGACTTTTTCACGCAGTTCCCGGATCTCATCAATACCCCTGTTGGAAGCACCATCTATCTCCATTACATCCAGGGACCGCCCCTTACCAATGCGCAGGCAGGCCTCACATTCATTGCAGGGTTCTGCAGCTTGAGGATTTAAGCAGTTTACGGCTTTGGCCAGTATTTTGGCAGTAGTAGTCTTACCCGTACCCCTGGGGCCGGAAAATAAATAAGCATGGCCAATCCTACCCGAAATTAATGCATTAACCATAATCCTAGCGATGTGGGGTTGTCCAATAATCTCGGAGAAACGGGCCGGCCTCAATTTGCGGTAGAGAGAAGTATACCCTTCCAAGTAGAACACCTCTTTGACTTACTTACCAGATAAAATCCTCCCTGTCAAATATGTGCTACTGCAAATAAAAAAATTAAAGGCCGTGCCCTACTCTCGAATAATGCCTTCCAAGCGTTACCCATGCAGTTAACTCAAACCAGGCACCCCTGCGGCACACGGGGGCAATCACTTACCGCTGCTTCCTTCCGGACCTGACGGGGTTCATGATCTCCCGTTGCGCAGGACCCGGTTCTCAT
>LFTO01000089.1:3766-8492 GCA_001513335.1 Clostridiales bacterium DTU086
AGTTATTAAATGGCTAGCAGTAATCACCGCTAGCCACCTCCACATGGCGGAGAGAGTGGGATTTGAACCCACGAGACGAGTTTGTGACCCGTCTACCCGCTCTCCAGGCGAGCGCTTTCAGCCAGTCTCAGCCATCTCTCCACAACCGCCTTACAATAAAAACCATATATTATCTTTTTGCGTCAACTGCGCGCTGACTATTATACAACTTATCGCGTTCAAATGCAAGTTTTTTACCCCTTACGATAGTGTCAACTTACTGTAGGAAAAATTAATTTGATATTTTCCCTGTTGTTATCGCTTTTACAGTCCCCGAACGTTCTTGAGCCACTTTGAAGTCGGATTTTTCTTGCCCATATTTACTATAGTCAGGTTATCCAATGTCTCAAAACTGGTTGTTTTTTGTTTTTTTATGATCCTAGCATCTAGCTTGATGATGCGGTTGTCTTTTATCTCTTTCTCTTTTTCCGTCCTCATGTATTCATAAATGTCCCCACCATTAAAGTCAAATACTCGAAGCCTCGCCATTTGCTCCATCCCCTCCTGGGACCATCCTTTTGGTCTGGAGCTTAGTCTGGCTGATAATACGTGGCTTACATGCCCCTCTGCACTGCAGCCAATGTAATCAGGGTCTTTCTGGCGTTGTATGGCTTCCCAGTTGTTCAGTATGTACCTTTTGGCATCTCGCACAGTGTCACGTTTTGGCTGGTCTTCAGTACCGGCTATGATAACATCAAATAGGTCTATGGTCGCCTGCTTCATCCCTTGGGTAATGTAGTGCCAAAGGGGGGCTCTGGTATAATCCATATGGGCTGTGGCTGTTCTTATGTATTTGGCTAAATGAAATTTGTCCAATACAAAAACTGAGTTTTCAATCCAGTTTAGTCCTTCTTTTATCCATGAGGCGCCATCTCCTGATATGTATACTTTCTTTATGGTCTCTATATTGTAAGCATCATCCAGGTAATTGGCTACATCCAGCCACAGTTCTTCGCTGTTTTGCTGGGCATCGGTGAAGTATCGCACATTCAATAGTTTGTTGCGACCTTTGGAAACTGCCTTTCTCCCTTCATGTACATAGATAATCTTGGATATGTCTCTTTTTCCTATTTGTAGGGGTACATGGTCTTCATCGGCTTCTATGTATAGGATGGGCACCTCTTGCTTTGGCTTCTTTATCTTTGCGGCCCCGTTGGGGACTGCACCCAGTCTGCGAATTTCGTTCATCACGGTGGTTTTACTGTTTATCCCGCAGTATGAACTCTCTTCTGCCGCCTGTTGGTATGAGCTATTTGTGGCTTTTTCCAACAGCATTGCGCAAACATTCATGTCTTTACGTTGATGCTTTTCTATACCCACTAATTCATCGGACAGGTATGCGTATTCTCCTGTTTTCTTGTTGACGTAATAGGTTCTCTGATAGTTTACCGGTCCCATGGTGGTTGCTATGGTGTTTTCTTCATCTTTACGTTCAACGTGCCAGTGTTTCTTTCTTGTTTTACTTTCTTTTACGGCCCGATCCAGTGTCTCTAGCGTTTCTCTTACCATAAGGGTTCCTGCCCGGCGCAGTTCTGTTTCCATATTTCTGGTGAGCTCGCTTAAGCTAACTTCCCCGGCCAATGCTTTTTCTAAATTACTTTGATAAGCCTTAATGATTATCTTCTGTACTTCCTGTATAATGTTCATGAGAGCAGTCCTTTCTACTGTATGTTTGGTTGTGTTCGGTAAACTTAATCATAACATACAAAAACTTCTCTCTTTATTTTTTTCCTACGGTAATTTTACGCTAACTTACAATATACTTTCGTCACTTGCCTGGGTCGTTGTGATAATGCTGTTTCTCCGCTTTCTGCCAAAAGGGCGGTTGTTTTTGTATCTTTATATCTTAACCTTTGCCGTTTACGGTGTTGCCTACGGTTATGTAGTCAAAAATGCCGGCTTGTACAATTTCCAGCCCTGGTATTATCCCCTTGGACCTTTCCTGATTCACCTTATCTACTTTGCCGCTGCTGCCTGGATATTCAACAAAACAAGCAGTATTGCAGGAGCAGATTATTAAAGAGAAGTCATTTACTCTCCCTCCGTCCATGTAACGCTCCTTCCAATGTACTGATCAAAAATCATAAAAAAGGAAAATTATTCATAAGCTTCAATATATAAAAACTATGGAATTTAGACTCCTGCAGCTTTGAAAATCAAAAAGGAGGGAGGTCTTTGAAGCTCAGGCTCTTAATCATTGTGTTGGTGTTATTTGTAGCTGCCGGTTTTATTACTTCAGCAGCCGAAAGTGCCTGTGCTGCCGGTGAAAATATTACTCTTGATTACTTCATTCAACACCCGAACTATACCTTGACCTTTTGGTACAGCGACAATGGAAGTACTGCAGAGTTTACTACAAAGTGGAACCAGGTGGCCTGGAACAAGTATAAAAAGACCTGTTATTATCAAGACGGCTTTCAGAATTTCTTCTATTACCTGTTTAAAAATGACAAATTCCTTGAAACAAAAACAGGCTGGGCTGTCCCGGACAGTGAATGGACCGATTACCCGGTAATTCAAGGTTCAAATGTGGTGTTTAAGAATGCATCACCCGGAACGTCCTGGAGTAATGAATATTTGACCAGAGATGCCTGGGGCAGCATTAACAGGGAATTTAATTCCTTTACCTATGAGGGTATTGAAAACATCGAAATTCAAGGGCACCCGTTAGAAGCAGCAAAATTAAGCTGGACCAGGACCACAATTGCCCAACAGGTCAGTCCACAGGCAGAATGGGAAAGCATTTCACAAAGCAGCAAAGGTGAAGACTGGTATATCAGGGGGCTCGGCCTGGTAAAAAGGAATTTTCTCAATAAGGAGGGTAATATTACTTCCGGTTTCACCCTGAAAAGTATCTGGGACAGCAGCAGAAACAGGACAGTACCCATAGATGAGTGGCTGCCGGTATCGATAATTATCAACGGTGAGGAGCAAGGAAAGGGTATTTCCGCCGGCCTCTACAACGACAGTCTTTTGGTACTGGTAAGAGCAACATTTCAAAAATTAGGGCGGTCTTTTACCTGGGACCAAAAAACCAAAATCCTGACTGTAGAAACCCCTGATGGATCAATTACTATGGTGGAAGGAAACAATCATTCAAAAAATACTAGTGACGGTTCAATTCAGGTGTTCCCTGCACCGGCAAAGATAATTAACGGGAAGCTAATGGTGCCGGTAGAGTTCATTCAGGAAGTACTGGGGGTTAACTACCGTTGGGATAAGGCCGGCAGGGTAGTGGAATTGTTTTAACTGCGAAATCAAAACGGGCTAAAAAAGCTTCGTACCCGCAGGTATGACTTCGTACCCGCAGGTATGAAGCCGTTTCCAGCATATTCGAAGCATATATGTATTATGAGAGCAGGACTTGTTCCCTTAAACCTTGTTCGGCTTTGCCGCCGCTAACGGCGTGGGAGCTGGTCCGAAGCGGAATAATACATACCTCTTGACGACAACGTTTTACGCCGGCGAACTCGCTCCGCTCGAGGATTCAGTGGGGGTCTCTGCACACCCCCACTGAATTACAAGGAATTTTTATAATTGTAACCTATTCAGCTCCCACTTGCAGAAGTGGGAGACTTCTTCTGGCACTTCAACAGTTTGCCGGCAGGACAATGTAGCAGACATTTCCCGTTTCCTGGACCACTCTCAAATCTACATGGTCAGGAACATTCAGCCCCACCTGTTTTACCGCTTCTTTGGGGTTTTCCAAAAGCAGTTGCTTAAATTCTTTATCATGCCTTGCCCTGCTGATTATTTCCTTGGTCATGATTTCACGCACAGTCAATTTTTGACTTTCAGCCATACCGGTACCCCTTTCCAAATTTTCTTTCCCAGTCCTTATACCTTCGACTACTCCCTGGAATTGTCCTTTAATCGCGCCAGTAATGGCCTAATGGTAAACTCAATACTCTAAATGCATTATATCCTAAGGAAGGTTCTTTATCCTTTCCATTACTTTTTCCGCAACTACTTTTGCCCGCTCCAGGTTTTCAGGGCTGTCCTCATGACCGGTACTAATTGTTACATAGTATTTTCCGGTTAAAATGTGAAGGGCACCGGCATTCCAAAAAGCCTCATCTCCAAATCCCTCTACAGGCTTTAAGGTATCAGAAAAGGTACTCTTTACCGTTTCAAAAAATTCTTTCGTTGTGGTATTCTGCTCTCCCGTGCCGTCAGTGTCCTGGCTGTTGCTGCTTTCTTTCTTGTCTTTAGTCACAGAAACCTGGATGAATTCATCCTCATCACCGGAAGCTGATTTATAGAGAACAATCCTCTGGTCTAACTTGTCGTCAATTTTCGCTATCTCTTCTTCAGCATCAAACCCCAGGACCTCTTCAGCTTCTTCTTCGGTGAATAAATGCCACGGCTTGTCATCATTGGGACGGCTCTCTCCCCCGCACCCTACCTGCAGCAGGAGCAGACAGAAAATTGCCAGCAAACATAATTTTTTACCCATGATATCCTCCTTTTTTTCCACAAAAGCTGCAACTTAGATTTTCAACAACATTGGTTTTCGGAGCTTTTGCCACCAGTTTATAGGCATAATACCCGGCTCTTGGCTCGTTGCAGGACAAAATTAAAATGTAATGCCCCAACCGGCCCCATAGGTCCTATGGCACTTTAAACTACAGGCTGCCATAAAAAGATTTCCCGTGCAAGTTTCGTGGGATAGACGAAAACCCGAAAA
>LFTO01000065.1 GCA_001513335.1 Clostridiales bacterium DTU086
TGGAGCATTGCCCCCATACACATGGGACAGGGCTCAATTGTCACATAGAGGTCGGCATCATCAAGCCTCCAGGAACGGAGTTTGCCGGCAGCTTCCCGGATAGCAATCATTTCAGCATGAGCTGTAGGGTCCTGGAGTGTCTCCTTTAAGTTATGCCCGGAGGCAATTACCTCACCGTCCTTCACCAGAACGGCTCCGATAGGTACTTCCCCCTTAGCCTGCGCCTTTTCCGCCTCAGCCAGCGCTTCCCGCATAAACATATCGTGCCCCACTGAAAACAAACTCCTCAGTATATAATAATGGTGCGCCTGGGAGGACTCGAACCCCCGACACGAGGTTTAGGAAACCTCTGCTCTATCCTCCTGAGCTACAGGCGCACACTCAAAATTACGATATTGTCTTACGTCTGAAGATTAAAATGGTGCGCCCGGGAGGACTCGAACCCCCGCACCCGGATCCGTAGTCCGGTGCTCTATCCACCTGAGCTACGGGCGCACATAAATGGCGGAGAGAGAGGGATTCGAACCCTCGGTACAGGTATTTGCCCGTACAATCGCTTAGCAGGCGACCGCCTTCAGCCGACTCGGCCATCTCTCCACACTCATCCCGTTTATGACGGTACTCTCTATTATACATCAGGGACAGCAAAAAATCAAACACAACTCCGGGCCAACCTCCGTGTAAAATTTCCCAAGGGTTGGCCGGCAGCGCTAATTATTCTAATATACAAGGACATATGCTGTCAAGATATCCGGGCCCGGTTTTGCGTTTATATCACCAGCGGTCCACCAACCTTAGTTCTCATGCTGATTGAGTTCACCACAGATTCATTACTGCAAAATAACCTGGCTATCATAAGACAAAATTCCATGTAGACAGCGAAGGAATTTAGACAGGGGGCGGCTTGCCGGCTGTTATGGAAAAATACCGCCCCCGGGGACGATTATCATTCACCCAGAAAGTCATGTCCGATGGCATCAGCCGCTAGAATGGCATTGTACACCAGGTCGGGAGTAACAGGGAAGGGCATGTTAAAGATGGTCTCCCCTTCTGCGCAGGACAGCTCTGCAACCTTCCTGATCCTTTCGGGGATAACCTCTGCCACACCGATCTGTTTTAGTGTTACAGGAAGCCCAACGGAAACGCAGAAATCCAGGACCTCATACAATTCTTCATTGCTGCGGCCCTCCATCACCATCTGCACCAGGGTGCCAAAAGCCACCTTTTCACCATGGTAAAAGGAATGGGTCTCTTCCAGTGCGGTAATACCGTTATGAATGGCATGGGCTGCTGCCAGTCCCCCGCTTTCAAAACCGAGACCGCTTAGGAGGGTATTTGCTTCCACGACTTTTTCAACATCTTCTGTTACCACACCCTTTTCCACAGCCAACATAGCCCTGTAACCGTGTTCCATCAACAGGTCGTAGCATAACCCTGCCAGGGCAAGGGCTGCCTGGGTTACGGACCCGCCGGGCAAATTTTTGGCTGAAGACGCTGCACTGGCATCAGCTTCAAACCAGGTAGCAAGGGCATCCCCCATTCCGGCTACCAAAAGGCGCACCGGTGCCCGGGCAACTATGCCGGTATCAACCAGGACCAAATTAGGGTTGGTAGGAAGTACCAGGTAATGGTCGAACACCCCCTCGGGAGTATAGATTACAGACAGGGCACTGCAGGGAGCATCCGTGGAGGCAATAGTAGGTACAACAACCACCGGCAGCTCCATATGATGTGCAACGGCCTTAGCTGTATCAAGGGTTTTCCCACCGCCTGCTCCTACTATCACATCAACTTTTGCTTCTTCCCCTATTCCTTTCAACCTCTCAATTTCCGGCATGGAACATTCGCCGCCGAATTCTTCAAACCTTACACTTATCCCGTTGTCCTGAAAACTCTTATTTACGTCTTCCTGGATAATAGGCAGGGCAATTTTATCTCCAATAACCAGGGCAGACTTTCCGAAATTTTTCACTTGTTCCCCTATCTTTTTGATAGCTCCTTCACCTTGGACATAACGACTGGGGGAAATCATTATTTTCTGGGTCATAGAACCGCCTCCTGTGAATTAATAAAATTATTTCCTGTAATTCTGTGTATATTTTACCCAAAAAAGCAGTTAGATACATCCTTATTTTGGTTTTGCAAAAAAAATCCCCCAATGAACTGGGGAATCAATTATGCTACCTGCTGTCAGCAGCAGTTATATGGTATCAACAAAAACCTTTCTATAATAAAGGTTACGCCGAAAAGCCTTACAGGAAGGAACCAGTAGCATTTACCAGGAGCGTCCGGTAAGAAAGGCAGTCAAGTAATAATCTAAAAAGGCTTCTGCCATGGATAACAGAAGCCTCATAAATTGGGAGTAAGAATTTTTTATTCTGGCGGAGGGGGTGGGATTTGAACCCACGCACGGGCATTACCCGCCTGGTGGTTTTCAAGACCACTCCCTTAAGCCGCTTGGGTACCCCTCCAAAACGCACAATATAGTATAGCACAGCCATAAACTTAATTCAATCTATACAAATCCAGATCAAGCGCTTCGCATCAGGATATCATTCCAGCTTAGCATAGACACTCTTTGACAGCGGCTGTCCGTGGATGATACACACATGTACCAAACATGTCATATTAAGGAAGTGAAGCTGACGAAGTACCTTAAACATGGCCAAATTATGTGCTGTTTTAAGCCTTCTCCGCTGCAAGATTCTTCGCTCCCCTTACGGATGACATTCCATCTCACCCATGATACTGTTTAGCAGCCGCTAGACTGACACCGGTCTTTAATGAGCTAGCATAAGACCCTTCCCTCAGGGAGACATACCAGCGACTTCGAAAAGGAGAACATAGAACTAGGCCGCGTGTGTTGTGGAGCAGGACTTGTTTTGCTAAAGCCTTGTACGGCTTCGCAGGAGGTAACACCGTCTTCTTTCCGTGCCTTCCGCGAAGAACTAATGACCACAGGCATACAGCTCTTGGCAAAGCGTATGGAAAAACCGGGAGGCACGAGCAAGAAGTAAGTGCCAGCCCCAGCTGAGACAGAATGCCGATTTTGGGCGGTCCGGTTTTGACCGGAGCTTTGCCTTAGAGATGTCCTGTGTGAATTCCTGGAGCGAGCGAAAGGCACGGAAACATGCCTCGCTTCGCTCAGGATGTCCATAGCGGAACAATACATGCCGGCCTTCCTCGCCGTCCGCCGTAAGAAGGCCATTCACGGTGCCATCGGCGAAAGACCATTTCCTTACGGAAGACACGCCAGCTGTGACAGGCTTATTAACCTAATTTTTCAAGGCCGCCCAGGTAAGGCCTCAGGACTTCAGGAACTTCAACGGTGCCGTCTTCCTCCTGATAATTCTCCAGTATGGCAGCAACAGTCCGACCTACTGCAACGCCGGAACCGTTCAAAGTATGGACAAAGCGGGGTTTGCCCCCTCCGGAAGGCTTAAACCGGATGTTTGCCCTCCTGGCTTGGAAATCCTCAAAGTTGCTGCAGGAGGAGATTTCCCTGTATGTCCCGTAACTGGGCATCCATACTTCCACATCATAAGTTTTGGCGGAAGAAAAGCCCACATCCCCGGAACACAAAACCACAGTACGATACGGGAGTTCCAAAAGCTCAAGCACCCGCTCTGCATTGCCGGTCAGGGTCTCCAGTTCCTCGTAGGAGGTGTCGGGATGGGAAAACTTCACCAGTTCCACCTTGTTAAACTGGTGCTGCCGGATAAGTCCACGGGTATCCCGACCGTGGGCACCCGCTTCTGCCCTGAAACAGGCACTATAGGCGGCATATTTTATTGGGAGATCTGCCTCGGGAACAATTTCCTCCCTCAATAAATTTGTCACCGGAACTTCTGCCGTAGGAATAAGGAAATAATCCGCCCCCTCTACTTTAAACATATCCTGTTCAAATTTGGGCAGCTGGCCTGTACCTTCCATGCTGCTCCTGTTTACCATAAAGGGCGGAAAAATTTCCGTATAACCGTGCTCCCTTGTATGCAGGTCCAGCATAAAATTTACCAGTGCCCTCTCCAGCTTGGCCCCCAGGTCTCTGTAAACGGTGAAACGGGCCCCGGCTATCTTGCCGGCCCGCTCAAAGTCCAGCAGGCCCAGGTGTTCACCGATATCCCAATGAGCCTGGGGCTCAAAATCAAAGGCCGTAGGGCTGCCCCATTCACGGATGACGCGATTATCCTCGTCGGACTCTCCCTCCGGAACACTCTTGTGGAGAACGTTGGGAATACCCATCAAGCATTCTGTCATTTCTGTATCCACCCGACGAAGCTTTTCATCCATATCTTTGATAGTCTGGGATACTTCCCGCATCTCCAATATCTTGGCCTGTGCGTCACCGCCGGACTTTTTTAATGCAGCTATCTCTTCGGAAACTACGTTGCGCCTGTTTTTTAGCTGCTCACTTTCCGCCATCAGCTCACGCTTTTCTTTATCCAAGTTGAGCACAGCCTCAACCAGGGCAGTATCCCCCCCGCGCTTGCGCAGGGATTCTTTTACTGCCTCTGGGTCGCTCCTAATAAACTTGATATCCAGCATGCTTACAGTGCCCCCTCCATATTATTTCAAAAAGCTTAGGCGTCCCACCAGGCGAACCAGGTTCCACAGCAAGCCTACAGGTGAACATATTTTACATCCTTTACTCCGTCCACTTTAGCAATCTTTTCCACAATGGCCGCAGGAACGCGCCCGTCTACTCTCAGAACGGCCACAGCATCACCGCCTATAGATTTGCGGCCCACCTGCATTCCTGCAATGTTAATTTTATTCTCACCGATAGCCATGGCTACAGGACCTACAATACCCGGCTTGTCAATATGCGGGATAATCAACAGGTGTCCTTCGGGGACCGCATCTATAGTATGACCATCATACTTGACAATTCTCGGGTCGCCGCTGAAAACAGTACCGCTGACGGACAATTCGCCGGCAGTAGTTTTGACAGTTACCGTTACCAGATTGCGGTAGTCATCGCCATCCAGGGATTTTGTTTCACTAACTTTTAACCCCCTGGTTTCCGCTACAAAGGCTGCATTGATTTCATTAACGGAACTGTTCAACGTTGCCCGCAGCAGCCCCAGGAGAACATGTTTCGTCAGGAAAGTGACGTCATAGTTTGCAATATCCCCGTTATATGTTATATCCACACTGAGAGCGTTCCCGGAAGTTGTCTGGGAAATCAGGCTGCCCAGCTGTTGACAAAGAACCATATAAGGTGCCAGGACTTCTTCGGCCTCAGGTTTCAATGAGGGCGCATTAACTGCATTCTTAATCTTTCCGCCTTTGGCATAGGTTATGATTTCATTGGCAACATCAATGGCTACATTAATTTGGGCCTCTTTGGTGGAAGCACCCAGGTGGGGAGTCACCACCACATTGTTTAGCTGCTGAAGAGGACTGTCTGTACAGGGCTCGTTTTCCCAGACGTCTATAGCTGCACCGGCAATTTTGCCTTCTTTGAGCGCTTCATAAAGTGCCTCTTCGCAAATAACTCCGCCCCTGGCAACGTTAATAATCCGCACACTGGGCTTCATTTTAGCAATTTCCTCTGCCCCAATGATATACTTGGTATCCTTGTTCAAGGGCAGGTGTACGGTAATGAAATCTGCTTCTTTGAAAATTGTATCCAAATCGGCCATTTCTACACCCATACTCTGGGCTTTTTCAGGAGAAACATAGGGGTCGTAAGCCAGGACTTTCATCTCAAAAGCCAGCGCCCTTTTGGCTACGCCGCTGCCGATTTTCCCCAGGCCGAGAATACCCAGAACCTTACCCTTGAGCTCAACGCCCTTATATGTTTTCCTGTCCCATTTGCCGGCAACCAGGGAAGCATGGGCTTGAGGTATATGCCTCGACAAGGCAAGCATGAGAGCCATCGTCTGTTCAGTAGCGGCGATGGTATTGCCCTCAGGAGCGTTAACCACGATAATTCCCTTTTCCGTTGCCGCCTGGACATCGATATTGTCCACGCCTACACCGGCCCGGCCAATCACCTTAAGGGAACCGGCGGCTTCAATAACCCTTCTGGTTACCTTGGTCTGGCTTCTTACGATTAAAGCATCATAACGATTAATAATGGCTACTATCTCGTCTTCGCTAATACCCACCTTCTGGTCAACTTCAATACCTGCTTCCAGCAGCAGGTCAACACCTTTTTCCGAAACAGAGTCAGTAATCAGAACACGCACCTGTCTCAATCCTCCCCCTGATGATTTGCTCAGCGGCCCTTATGCCTGCTCCGTTTTCGATAGGCCAGCCAAGCCTGCTTAGAGTAATTTCCAATGCCGATATTCCGGAAATAAGGTCCAGCCCGTCAACATATCCCAGGTGACCAATCCGGAAAATCTTCCCCTTAAGTTTCCCCTGCCCGCCGGCAACAACAACGTTAAAGTCTCGCAGCATGCCCTTTATTATGTCATTTGCGTTCATGCCTTCCGGTGCCTTGATCGCCGTGACGGAAGGCGATGCATTTTCCCTGGGAGCCAGCATTTCCAGGTTAAGGGCTTCCGCGGCAGCCCAAACGATATCTCTGTACATGGCATGGCGGGAAAAAATTTTTGGCAATCCTTCACTAAGCATAAGCTTCAATGACTCCCGCATTGCAAAGAGAACTGAGAGAGCGGGTGTAAAAGGAGTCTGCCCCATCTCAAAATATTTTTTGGCTAACCGGAGGTCAAAGTAGAATCTGCTGTTTGTGCACTTTTCCACTGCTTCCCAGGCTCTGGGGCTGACACACAATCCCGCGATCCCCGGGGGGACCATAAAAGCCTTCTGGGAACCCCAGATTACAACATCCAATTTCCACTCATCAACCGGCAGATCAGCTGCAGCAAGTCCGCTGACTGCGTCAACAACCAGCAGTGCCGGATGATTTCCCCTTGCCTCGCTGATAGCCTTAATGTCGTTTAATACTCCGGTAGATGTTTCGTTGTGCTGGACAAGTACAGCCTTAATTTTGTGCTCGTTATCTGCCTCCAGACGCTTTGCAATATCATCCGGGTTAACCGCTTCTCCCCAGGGATAGTCCAAAAGGTCTACATTAACATTAAAAGCCTCACATATTTCCGCAAACCTGATTCCAAAAGACCCTATTGAGGCAACAAGAGCTGTTTCCCCCGGTGACAGCAGGTTGGCAACTGCCGCTTCCATACCGCCGGTACCCGAACAAGTTAATAAGAAATTATCATTTTTCGTTTGGAGAATTTTTTTTGTGCCTTCTTCAATTTCGGCATACAGTTTTTGGGCATAGGGTCCCCGGTGATTTATCTGCTGCATCACCATTGCCTGGAGGATTCTGGGGGGAACCTGTGTAGGTCCCGGTAAGAGCAGTATCTGCTTTTCCCACATTCTAGTTTAAATTCTCTCCCTTCCCTTATTGGTAAAAATTTGAAAAACAAACAAAACCTCCCAGACCCACAAAATATTATGGGACGAGAGGTTCCCGCGGTGCCACCCTAATTGCCCGGTAAAACGGGCCGCTCATTAATGTAACGGTTAAACCGTAACAGCTTCTTCCAAAAGAAAAATCTTAAGGGTTCTCGCTGCCCGCTCAGGAACGCTTTTCGAAAAGGCTCTGAATTGGCTTTCACCGTACGCCAACTCTCTACGATCAGAGACCTTCCTACTCTTTTCCGTCATTGCGTTTGTCTGTATATGCTTAACCTAATTTGCCATCAATATACTATATGAACCGATAAAATGCAATGCCAATTTTTCCTGGCAAATATTTCAGCAAGAGAACTTTCAACATCCGTACCTTACCATTTCAAGAAAATACTGGTGTACCCTGGTATCATCGGTCAGTTCCGGGTGAAAGGAACAGGCCAGGAAATTCCCCTGGCGGGCGAAAACTATCTTTTCCTCCAGTGAAGCCAGAATACCGATATTGGGACTAACCTTTTCAATATAAGGGGCCCTTATAAATACTCCCCTGAATGGCTTCAGGCCAAGGGCAGCGATTTCCAGGTCTGCCTCAAAGCTGTCAACCTGCCTGCCAAAACCGTTGCGGACTACCGTTATATCCATCAGCCCCAGCCTGGGTTGGGTGCTGTCCTTAATGTCTTTGGCAAGCAGCACCAGGCCTGCGCAGGTTCCGAATATGGGGAGGCCCTCAAAGCCCATTTCCCTTACAGGTTCCATCAGGCCGTATTCCACCATCAGCTTGCCGATGGTTGTGCTCTCCCCACCGGGAATAATCAACCCGTCTATTCCTGCCAACTGTTCCGGCTTTCTGATTTCCCGGCTGGCCATTCCACAGTCCTTCAGTATTTTTCGGTGTTCCTTGAAGGCCCCCTGTAATGCTAAAACTCCTACCTCCATCCTGCGACCTCCTACCATCCCCGTTCCTGCATGCGCTCATTTTCAGGTAGAGATGATATTTCCAAGCCGGGCATGGCTTCTCCTAAGTCTTTCGATATTTCAGCCAGGACGGCAGGATCATTGTAATTGGTGGTAGCTGCTACTATAGCTTTGGCTCTGGCTGCAGGATTCTTGGACTTGAAAATGCCGGAGCCAACGAAGACTCCATCAGAGCCTAACTGCATCATCAAAGCCGCATCTGCAGGTGTAGCTATTCCTCCGGCAGCAAAATTGACAACAGGGAGCCTCCCCTCCCGGGCAACCTGGAGGACCAGGTCATAAGGGGCACTCATTTCCTTGGCAGCTGTCATCAATTCATCCCTCGGCATGCCGGAGAGCCGGCGGATCTCACCCATAACCATCCGCATGTGGCGGACAGCCTCAACTATATTGCCTGTGCCAGGTTCCCCCTTGGTGCGAATCATGGCCGCACCTTCCCCGATGCGCCGAAGGGCTTCGCCCAAATTCCTTGCACCGCAGACAAAGGGCACTTTGAAACAGCTCTTATCGATATGGAATTGTTCATCGGCAGGTGTCAGTACTTCGCTCTCATCAATATAATCTACACCTAAAGCCTCTAAAATCTGGGCTTCCACAAAATGTCCAATCCTGGCCTTGGCCATGACAGGAATTGTAACCGCATCCATAATGCTTAAAATTACACTGGGGTCAGCCATCCTGGCCACTCCTCCTGCAGCCCTGATATCTGCAGGTACTCTCTCAAGAGCCATAACAGCACAAGCTCCCGCTTCTTCCGCAATTTTCGCCTGTTCGGGAGTTGTAACATCCATAATTACTCCGCCTTTAAGCATTTCTGCCAGGCCTTTTTTTACCGTCCAGGTCCCTTTCTCTGTCATTTGCCATTCCTCCCTAAGCCTAAAAATACTCCTCCAATATATTTACCAAGCAGTTTTTTCGACTCCCCAAAGAGTGGTTACAACAAGCAGACAAACTACTTACCGTGATTTTCCACATCCTCTGTAGTCTTCATAGTATGCCGGGCCACGCTGACAATCCTGTCGTCTTCGTCCAGGCGCATTACCCGGATTCCCTGTGTAGCGCGTCCCTGCCTGGATATACCGGATGCTTCCTGCCTGATTATTATACCATTGCGGGAGATAATCATCAGTTCTTCGTTTGCGTTTACAGCTTGAATATTTGCCACCTTTCCGTTCCTCCTGGTGGTCCTCATGGTAATTATTCCCTTGCCGCCCCGGCCTTGGGTACGGTATTCCTCCAGTGGAGTTCTTTTTCCATAGCCTTTTTCGGTAATAACGAGGAGATCAGCATCTTCCCGGACCAGTTCCAAGCCAACTACTTCATCACCTTCATTGAGCCGGATACCTATTACTCCCCGGGCAGTCCTGCCCATGCTGCGCACCTCTTCTTCATGGAAACGGATAGCCAGGCCGTCTTTGGTGGCCAAAACAACTTCCCTTTTCCCGTCAGTCAGCTTGACACCGATGAGGTCATTGCCCTCATCCAGGGAAATGGCAATCAGCCCGTCCCGGCGGGAGGTATTGTACTCACGGAGGTGAGATTTTTTTACTATCCCGTTTTCTGTAGCCATAAAGAGATATTTGTCATTCTGGAAGCTGCGAATAGGGATTACAGCTGTAACATATTCCCCCTGCTTAAATGACAGGAGGTTGACAATTGCCTGGCCTTTGGCCTGGCGCCCTGCTTCCGGAATCTCATATACTTTGAGCCGGTAGCAGACACCCCGGTTGGTAAAAAAGAGTAGGAAGTGGTGTGTATTGGCAATAAACAAATGTTCCGTAATGTCATCATCTGTAGTTGTCAGGCCTATTACCCCCCGGCCGCCCCGCTTCTGACTCTTGTAGGTATCTAGAGGCATCCTTTTAATGTAGCCCTTGTTGGTTATGGTAATAACCACATCTTCCTTGGGAATGAGGTCTTCTATGTCAATGTCGTCCTCTGCGTCGGAAATCTGGGTGCGCCTGGGGTCAGAGTACTTATTCTTCACTGCTGTAAGCTCATCTCTGATAATTTTCAGCAGCAGTTTTTCATCTGCAAGAACGCTTTCCAGGTAAGCGATTTTCTTCAGCAGTTCAGCATACTCCTGCTCAATTTTTTCCCTTTCCAGGCCCGTAAGTTTCTGCAGCCGCATATCCAAAATTGCCTGGGCCTGCACCTCTGTAAGGCCGAAATTGGACATCAAAGCTGCCCGGGCAGTAGGAACGTCCTTCGACTGGCGGATAGTCTTGATTACTGCATCCAGGTTCTGCAGGGCTATCCGCAGTCCCTCCAAAATATGTGCCCTCTCCCTGGCCTTGCGAAGCTCAAATTTAGTCCTCCGGGTTACTACATCCTTTTGGTGCTCAAGGTAATAGTAGAGCATGTCCTTGAGCCCCAGAATTTTCGGCTTTCCATCCACCAGTGCCAAAAGAATGGCACCGAAATTTTCCTGCATTTGTGTATGTTTATAAAGCTGGTTGAGTACCACCCTTGCATTTGCATCCCGGCGAAGTTCAATAGCTATCTGCATGCCGGTGCGGTCTGATTCATCCCGCAGGTCGGTAATTCCTTCAATCCTCTTTTCTTTTACCAGGTCGGCGATCTTTTCTATAAGCCTGGCCTTATTTACCTGGTAGGGAAGTTCCGTAACATAAATACAGGATTTCCCAGAATCCAGGGTCTCAATAGTAGCTTTTGCCCTGACTGTGATGCTTCCCCGGCCGGTAAGGTAGGCATCCTCCACGCCTTTGCGGCCGATAATTATACCTCCTGTTGGAAAGTCCGGCCCTTTAATGGCCTCCATCAGCTCGCCGGTTGAAACATCCGGGTTCTTGATCATCATGATGATTGCGTCTATTACTTCACGGAGGTTATGGGGAGGAATATTGGTTGCCATCCCCACAGCAATTCCTGATGATCCGTTTATCAGCAGGTTGGGAATTCTCGACGGAAGAATTACAGGTTCCTTCAGGGTTTCATCATAGTTGGGGATAAAATCTACCGTTTCCTTCTCTATATCCCTGAGCATTTCCGCAGCAATTTTCGACAGGCGGGCTTCCGTGTAACGCATGGCCGCCGCGCTGTCACCGTCCATGCTCCCAAAGTTGCCGTGACCGTCCACAAGGGGATAGCGTATGGAAAAGTCCTGGGCAAGACGAACCATGGCATCATAAATAGCAGCATCCCCATGGGGATGGTAACGGGCCATAACGTCACCAACTACCCTTGCCGATTTTTTATGGGGCTTGTCTGCTGTCATTCCCGCTTCATACATGGAGTAGAGAATGCGCCTGTGTACCGGTTTCAAACCGTCTCTCACGTCCGGAAGGGCACGGCCAACGATTACGCTCATTGCGTAGTCAATATAGGATTTCTGCATTTCTTCTTCCAGACGAATAGGTACTACCTTACCTAATTCCTGTTCCAACTAAATCTCTCCTCAATTACATCATTCTGTGTACAAAACCATTGTTTACATTATAACAGAAATGATATTATTGCTAAACATTTCATAAAACCGGCTTTGCTCTCGAGGGCAAAGGGGCCGTGCCCGTGAAAAGGTCCTGTATAATTTAATGCCAGGCTAATAATAACGGCAAGGACAACGATAATGATTATGAACCCAGCCCACCGGGGTATATCCCTGCCCCAAACCAACCCAGCGCCGAACAGGATTAAAATTACCGGCCAAAACCGCACCATCCGGGCGAAAAAAGCGTATGAAATATAGCCCATATTTACAAGAAGCATAACAACGCCTATAACAATCAGGACAAGACCGAGCAAGAATTTTCCGGGCGTCATGCTAGGACCCCCTTTTGTCATTGACAATGATAAAAATACCCAGGAATACCAGCAGGAGGGGCCAGAAATACCTGAACAAATCAATATGTACTGTCTCCCGGATCAAAAAAGCGAAGCCGAAGATTATTAATAAAATCCCAAGAACCTTTTCCCTCCTGCCCTCGGCATCATCCTCAGCAGGTGGAGGGCTTTCCATATCCTTTTTTCCCTGTGTCTCTCCTTCCCAGGACCCATTTTCAGTCTTTCCCGGAGAAATTTCCTCTGTATTGCCTCCTTCACCTTCTTCACCGGCTGTCCCAGGTCCCGCAGCTTCTGTGGTCTCTACGCTCTTTACTGCAGCACCGGCAGATAGTGCCCCCGGGTACGGCTCTTCAGGTATGACAATCCAGGCAATTATATATGCCGGAAGGCCGACACCGCCCAAAAACAAGGTCATAATCCAGAGCAGGCGGACAAGTGAGACATCCAGGTCCAGATATTGGGCCATTCCGGCAGCCACACCGCCAAGCATTTTATCGGTGGAAGAGCGGTAAATTCTTTTCATCGGAAAAACCTCCAGTTCGATTCTTTGTCAAATCCTGTACAGGATATTCCAGACTTGCCTTTACATGACCCGCTTTCTTCAAATCCTTTTCCCCGTGTACTATATCATGAAATGGTAACAAATAACACGCTTTTAACGAAGGGAACAGGGGTCCCTCTTACCCCTTGCCTGGTTCACAAGAGCTTCCCTGAGAACAGAGTACTCATTTTCCAATTCACCTTTTTGCACCCTCTCCAAAAGCCTGTTAAGAGAGCGCCGCACCTGGGGCCCGGTACCCACAATATGGGCAATTTCTTTCCCGTTAATTGCCAGGTCGGCAGGGTAAAGGGGAATCTGTTCAAAAGCCTTTGCAAATTCCTTCTCCCGGAGGTCCATGACCTCCTGGCGAGGTTTTATTTTTCCGGCAGACATATCGGCACGGCCCAGGATAAGAAGCTGCCTGACCGCCTCTTCCATTTCCCTGCGGCAGGAAAACTTTTTCGCTCTCTTCAGCAGCCACCTTAATACATATTTTCTTTCAGGCAGGGGAAAGGACATATGGTTAGCTACCAACCAGGTAACCCTGTCTGTTATACTCCTGGGTTCTTTTAAACGAAATAAAAGAGTCTCCGCCATCCGTGCGCTTACCTTCTCATGGCCGTGGTCAGAAATCTCTCCCTTCTTGTTTAAGCCCCGAACCCCCGGGGTGCCCTTCCCGGTATCATGCAAAAGGGCAGCCCAGCGCAGTACCGGATCCGGGGGCACGCCATCCACCACTGCCAGGGTGTGCTGCCAGACATCAAGGGAGTGGTACCTGGGGTTCTGCTCCAAGCCGCGGAGGTGAAGGAGTTCACCAAGGATGTTTACCCGTATCTTATGCCCGCCGGTATTGGCTGTGCAGGTGCACCCTGCCAAACCTGTGTCTGCCAAAAGATCCAGACCGTATCCGGGATAGGGGGCCAGGAGGATCTTTCTAATTTCCCCGGCGACTCTTTCCACACTCAAACCTTTGACCCTGAAAAGGGATGGGGGTATGGCACTTAGAGTAGCGGAATCTATTGTAAATCCAAGCTGGGCCGCAAACCGGACCGCCCTGAATGGGCGCAGGCCGTCCTCAGCAAAGCGCAATAGAGGGTCACCTACGGTACGGATTACTTTCCGTTCCAAATCATTCCGGCCCCCGAAGGGGTCAATCAACTTTCCCGAACTGTCCAGAGCCATGGCGTTAATGGTAAAATCACGGCGTGCCAGGTCCTGCTCTATATCCTTTACAAAAGTTACTTCCTCCGGCCGGTGGCTGTCCTCTCCATAGCGCTCCCTCCTGGCTGAAGCCACCTCGTAGGCTTTTCCTCTTATCACTACAATTACAATACCAAAGGCGCGGCCTACCTGGTGGGTGGCCCAGTTATTGCTTTCGGCAACCCTGCAGATATCCTCCGGTTGGGCAAGGGTTACAATGTCAATATCCTTTTGGGGTAGGCCCAGGAGTTTATCACGGACAGCACCGCCGACTATATATGTTTTGTGGCCCGCTTTTTCCAGTTGTTCAATCAGTATCGCAGCACTGTCCATTGTTTCACTCCTTCGGCTGACAAACTTGGATTTTCATTTCTAATATGGGATTTTCCTGCCTCTCTATCCTCACCTTTGCTATTTAGTTAGCAAAAAATTTAGGATAAAAGGTTTACATCCGTTAAGTGGGGTTGGGAAACAGGAGAGATCAATATGTTTTAGTCATTTCTTCTCGGAATGATTGCTGCTTATTTGGTTAATGGTTCGGTTATCCTCTGTACAGCAATATCTTTCCGGGAGGGTGGGGTGGCAGAAACTCACCTTAAGCCTATTTATATGGGCTTGGTTTTCCTGAGTGGACTCCGCAAATTTGTTCAACCCGTATAGAAAATATACAGGTTGCGGTTATTTCATCCTTAACTTAGAGAAAATAAATGTGTTTCCTCGGGAAACACATTTAACTAAACACCCCTTAGCGGGTAACTAAATCAAATTCAATTACGGGGCTGCCGGGAGATTCTGCATCATTTCTGATATGCTCTGCACTTGCACATCGCTGGGAAGGGTGAACATGTCCTCGGAGATTGCTCCCACTTCAAAATTTTTGAATTCGGTTGCCGACACTGTATCCTCCACCGTCATTTCAATTTTTACCGGCATTCCGTATTCTCCATGGAGCCAGTAAATTGCTGAGGCATTTTCGTCCTTTGGCACAACGGAAAATTTATAGCATTCAATTCCGTCAATTTCTTCCGTCCCCAGGAATTCCGAACCTGTAGTATCAGTGTTTTCCACATAGTCTGTTGGTGTCTCGGGGGCCTGTAGTTCAGTCAGGTCTATTTCAAAGGCTGTTTTCTGCTCAGGCATATAGGAATAAGCCTTTTTTGCTTCGTAATCTGCTATTTGAATAAACTTTCCCCCTTCGATTTCCATTTCTATCCTCTGCTTCATGCCCTGAATCCACATTTTACCCTCAATAGAGCTCCCTGTCTTGCCTTCAGTTACAACGTAATCAAAAGAATAACCTTCAATTCCTTCCGCTTTGGCGAAAAACTCATCAATAGTTAATTCTTCCCTTTCAGAGTTCTCCTGGGGCTCTTCTTCCTTCTCTCCCCCGCCGCAGCCGTAAAGAGGCAGAAGCAGGACAAACACCAGCAGAAAAGCCAGTGGGAGCAAAAATCTTTTCCTTTTCATGGTCAACCCCTCCTAAAATTTCATTCCCTGGAAATATTTTATACTGAAAAGGGTTATGTTTCCAGAGATAAAGGAATTATTTTCTGCCTCTATATATCGAGATTTCGGACAGTATGGGCATAGTTTTCAATAAACTGGCGCCTTGGCTCCACCTTATCCCCCATAAGAACGCTGAAGATCTCATCTGCCTTTTTGGCATCCTGAAGAGAAACTTGAAGAATAGTCCTTGTCTCCGGGTTCATTGTTGTATCCCACAGCTCATCCGGGTTCATTTCGCCCAAACCCTTGAACCGGTTAATGGTGCATCCCTCACGTCCAATCCTGTTCAGCAATTTCTGCAGTTCCTCATCGCTGTAGGCATGGTATTCTTTTTTACCCTTCTTAACCTTATACAGCGGCGGCTGGGCAATATAGACATACCCTTCCTCTACCAAAGGAGTCATATACCTGTAGAAAAAGGTTAAGAGCAGTGTCCTGATATGGGCCCCGTCAACATCAGCATCAGTCATAATGATCAGCCGGTGATAGCGTGCCTTTTCAATTTCAAATTCACTCCCCACACCGGTTCCCATGGCCGTTATCATTGTTCTGATTTCTTCGTTGTTTAGAATCCTGTCCAGCCTGGCTTTTTCCACGTTGATAATTTTACCCCTGAGGGGCAGTATAGCTTGAAAACGCCTGTCCCTCCCCATTTTAGCTGAACCCCCTGCGGAGTCCCCTTCTACAATGTAAAGTTCGCACAGGGACGTATCTTTTTCGGAACAGTCAGCCAGTTTTCCAGGGAGAGCACTGACTTCAAGGGCTGATTTTCTCCTGGTCAGTTCTTTTGCTTTCCGGGCGGCAGCTCTGGCCCGTGCCGCGGTGATAGCTTTGGTGACTATCGTCTTTGCTATCCTGGGGTTCTCTTCCAAAAAGGCTTGGAGTTTCGTACCAAAAACGCTGTCCACAACGCTGCGCACATTGGGATTGCCCAGTTTCGTCTTTGTTTGGCCTTCAAACTGCGGCTCCAGGACCTTAACGCTGATAACCGCAGTTAAACCTTCCCGGATATCTTCTCCCAAAAAGTTTTCTTCTTTTTCTTTAAGGTGCTGGTACTTGCGGGCATAGCTGTTTACCACCCTTGTCAGGGCAGTTTTGAACCCCACCTCATGGGTTCCCCCTTCACGGGTATGAATGTTATTGGCAAAGGAAAAGATATTTTCCACATAACCGCTGTGGTATTGGAGGGCAATTTCCACAATCACCTTCTCTTCTTTTTCACGGATATAGATAGGAGGGTGAAGGGGTTCCCTGTTCCTGTTAAGGAACTTTACATAGTCTTTCAATCCACCGTTCTGCTGAAAGACTTCCTTTTTTCCGGTCCGCTTGTCTACCAGTTTTATCTTTATTCCTTTATTCAAAAAGGCTAACTCCTGGAGCCTTTCCCCCAGAACGTTGGCATCAAAGTTAATACTATCGAAGATTTCCGGGTCAGGTTCAAAAATTATCTTTGTACCCGTCTTTTTCGTTTCTGCAATAATTTTCATATCACCAAGGGGTTCTCCCCGGCTGAATTCCTGGCGGTAGATCTTCCCTTCCCTGGCTACTTCCGCAACCAATTTCCGGGAAAGAGCGTTTACAACAGACACGCCGACACCATGGAGTCCCCCGGAAACTTTGTACCCCACGCCCCC
>LFTO01000187.1 GCA_001513335.1 Clostridiales bacterium DTU086
TACTCCTCCCCTGCATAATTTTTCCTATACCACTATATGCAGGAAATTTACAGAATGAAACAGGGGATTATGTTTTGTAATCGGCAATCCAGTAATAAACTTCCCTTTTTAACAGGGGGTCCAAGCCGTACCCGTCTTTTCCGGGAATCTGTGAATAAGAAACATTTTTCGGATACAGGTCTTTTACCAGCCAGGCCAGGCTGATCAAGTCGCTTTCAGAAAAATTCATATCGATTACTTCTTCCTTGAGCTTTTTCACCAGCTCCGGCAGCCTTTTCAGGTTTTGCGGCTCCACTGCTTTTGCTGCAATGCTCTTTAGTACCATAGCCTGATTTCTCTGTCTGCCGAAGTCACCGTCCTTAAGAGACTCCCGTTCACGGACCAGCTCCAGGGCGGTGCTCCCATCCAGCTTCTGTTTTCCCGCAGGGAGGGTTTTCCCGGCATAGGTGAGCTTCACCGGTTCCGGCAGTTCCACATCAATACCGCCCAAGGTGTCAACAAATTTTTCAAAACCCTCAAAGTCGATTTTCAAATAGTAGTTGATGCCGCACCGGCACAGATTGCTGACTGCCTGAATGGCTTCCCTGGTGCCTGCCTTGCTCCCCCCCTTGAGTTCACCCAAAAAGTGAGCGTGGTTGATTTTCGTATGGCCTACTCCCTCCAGGGAGACCCTCGTATCCCTGGGAATGGACATGAGCTTTACTTTGCCTTCCCTGAAGTTGACGCTGGCCAGGATAAGGGCGTCCGTCCGGGACACTTCGTCCTTCCTGGCATCGATCCCCAGCAGAAGAACGTTAAAGCTGTCCCACCTGCCCTTATCCAACTCCGGTGCAGCCTCTCCTGCCCCCTCCGAGGGCGACGCCAGCAGGGGCACGGATTTGGAAAAATGCTGCTGGGGGCTGAGCCGCAGGACTACAATCAGGAGGAAAACAAATATTATCCCGATATAATGTAAAGGTTTCATTTTCCGGCTCCTTTCCCTTTGCCACACAGTAAAAAAACTGCCGGCCAATAATTCCTTTCACCCTTAATCTCTATCTCATAAATATGAAGGAAAAACCATCCCCTGTTTTCTTCCCCCGGGCAACCTCCAGGCACCTTCAACAGGTTTTCCGCTGAAAAACACACCTGAAAGTATTAAATATTATTTTCATATCCAGCCACAGATTATGATGGCTTACATAATACATTTCCACTTCTACCCTCTGGGGATAGGGAATATTATCCCTCCCTGACACCTGCCAGTGCCCAGTAAGCCCTGGCTTCACGCTTAGAAAATCTGCTCCTCTGTCTCCGTAGTTCACCAGTTCTTCACCCACAATCGGCCTGGGGCCAACCAGACTCATCTGCCCCCGGAGTACATTAAAAAACTGGGGGAGTTCATCCAGGCTGGTATTCCGCAAAAACCTGCCTATCCTGGTAACCCGGGGGTCTTCGTCCTCATCCAGGTGATAATTGCTCACATACCTGTCATAGAGGCTCTTGTCCTTCCTCAGGATTTCCTCTGCGTTTACCACCATGGAGCGAAACTTATACATAGTGAACTCCCTGCCGTGGAGACCCAGCCTTTTCTGCCTGAAGATTACAGGTCCCGGGTCCGATAAAAGGATAATAAGTGCAATGACAGCCATAAGGGGCGAAAAGACAAGTAAAGCTGTCAGGCTCCCCAGGATGTCAATCAACCTTTTTGTTCTCTCTCTGGGTTTAACATATTCCTGCAGTAGCCTGTGCAGAAGGTACTTGTTATAGTAGAGAAAGGGCCTGGGATCGGATTTATCCCATGCCGCCCACTGAATTTGGTGGGGCCGCAAAAATGGCAGGTAATCACTAATTAGGGAAAGCAGAGACCGGGATGCCAGGACATCCTTAACAAAAAAGGACCACAACACTGGTTTTTGTTCTGCCTGAAAAGAATCTTCTTTTCCTGGCACCGAGGGTATTGCCGCACAGTGAACAGGGCCTTTATTTCCGAAAAAAACTTCCTTTTCAGAAGAGGAAATGAGGTCCAGGTATACCCGGTAGATAAAACGGCTCCCTGTTTTCCGGAAGATACCAATTTCCAGAGGGAGTCTCCCGTTCACTTCAATAATGTAGAATTCCCCGGTATTCTTGTCATATTTGAATTCCAGTTCGGCTATGCCCCGGTAATCAACGGCATCCAGCATGCGAATGCCCTGCTGCACAAGTTCGGGGAGGTTGACTGTAAGATGTGAAGTACCGGTACCGTACCGCCGGGGATATTCCCTGATCTTTTGAATCACACCTGCAGGGAGGATTTCACCCCTGGAATTCCGGTAAAGGGTAACTACATATAAGTCCTGCGTATCCCCCGGAATGATCTGCTGCGAAACAGCCTTTAAGTTGTGCCGGTTAAGCAGCCCAACTGCCTCCAGGGCCTCCGCCCGGCTGCGGCAGTAAAAAGCTTTGGCTTTAAGTCTGCAGGCGTGGGACATCCAGCCCGCAGGTTTGACAATCACGGGATACCCGGGAACCTGTTCAATATCCGTATAAGTCTCCGGCGCTTTTACCCCGCAGGACCTGGCAGATTCAAAAAGGAGGAATTTATCGTTCAGGCGGAGGTTATTGGGGTGAGCAGGGAACAGGTAATGGTCCTTTAATAAGGAAAGGTTTTCGTAAATAAGGTGCAGGTACAGGTCATTGTCGGTAAACAAAACGGGTTTTTTGCTGACATACTCAGGCAGCCGGCTTAAAAACTCAACAATTTCACAGGTATCCTTTACACGCACCCCCAGGCTGTACTTCGACTTCACCACGTATTCTTCCGTGCTCAGCATCAAAGTGGGTATCCGATGCCTTCCCAATTCCCTGGCAGCGGCAACGCCCCCAAAACCTCCTCCCAGGATTACGGCAAGGTTACAAAAACTATCCAGCCTCTTTATACTCTCCCATTCAACCATGGCTGACCCCCTCTAAAAAAATTTTCTAAGTTGTCACATGCTCCACAGTGCGGCTGCGGTTTTGCTTAATGGCCAGCCAGGAGGCAAATCCGTATCCCAGGAAAGAAACCGTCCCGGAAGCCGACAACAGACCAAAGGCATATACCGCAGGCAAGTCCGCGGTAATTATCAGGACCATACTTGTAAACAGCAGCCCGCCGCGGATAATTTCCCGGATAAGCTGTAAGTCCTGGCGCTCAAAAACATAGAGTGTTGTGGAAACGGGAATGGAAAGAAACTGGAACAAATACATCGGACAGAGAATCTGCAGGTAAACTGCCGCTTCACCCCATTGACTGCCAAAGACGAAAGGAAACAGTTTTCCGGAAAATAAGAAAAGGAACGCCAAAAAAGGAAAAGAAACAAGCAGCAGGTGCTTCTGGGTCTGCCAGAAAAGCTTCAGCACTTCCTCCGCCTTGTTGTCTTCCTGCAAGTAATCTGCCGCCTGTGCCATATAGACACTGCTGACGGAATACCCGATAAGGGACAGGGGCATCCCCAAAATCCGCTGCACCAGCATAAACAACCCCACAACCCAGGGGCCGTAGGCCATGGACAGGACCAAGGCAGGCATTTGCTCGCACAGTTCCCTGATAAAAGCCGACCCCACGGATAACTGGGGAAATTTCCGGAATCTTACTGCTGCCTGTTTGATTCCCTGCCCCGTCACCTTACGCAGCAGCGGACTCTCTTTCCTGATAGTCCGATAGGTAAGCCTGCCGCTGCCCATAAGCCTCCCCACCACATCCCCCAGAAACAATCCAACCGGTCCCTGGTGAAGGGTACCCACCCCCACCATGGTGCCGATCATCCCTGCACCCTGGATTACTTTGAGCCTGGCAATCTCCTGGAAAGTTTTCCGCCGGACGCACCAGCGGTCCAAAATGTTAAAAGTACCTACACCCAGAAGGCTGAAGGGAATCAGCAGGAGAAAACCCGCCAGCTCAGAAACACCCAGTGCCTCTGCCAGAAAATCCCTCCCCGCCCAGAGGAACACTCCGCTTAGAAGGCACATCCCCAGAAGTATCAGGAAAGAGAGGGCCAGGAGGCCGGCAGCGCTTTCCTCATCTTCAGGGAGAGGTATGGCGTTTTCATATTGCAGGGTACCCATCAGGGCAAAAATATAAAGGACTGCTGTGTATACGGTAAGGAGGCCAAACTCTTCAGGAGAATAGAGCCTGGTGAGAATTGGTGAAGCAGCAACCGCCAGCAGCTGGGCCAGGGTGGTACCTGTAACCAGCACCAGCACATGGCGGAAAAAAGGCTTCCTCATTAAGAACGTTTTTACTTTCTTTATACCCATAGTCTTACAGTACATTACAGCCTGAGCCTTAAAACATAAAACATTTCTGAATAGGGGCAGCCTGCATCCATTCCTCTCTTTTCCGCCCACAGGCGGACGGACTCCGGCGAAATGAGGTGGCCGCTTTCCCGTAACTGGGATTTATGACACCTTAAAGCCTCAATCTTGTCATCAATCTCGTCGGTGATGTTAACATACAGGCAGCTTGTTTGCAGTGTTTCGTTAGTCCAGGTCACAAAAGGGTACTCATAACCGGCAGTAAGTTTCAATTGACCGTTGCGCCTCGGCGATGGCCTTAAGACTGCAAAACCGGCGTTGAAAACGATTTTGTGGTCCTGGTGAAAGGACGGGTAGGGAAGCAGCACAGTTGTTGGTTTGATTTTGTCTATATGGTTATCAAGGGCAGAGATGATATTCCTGATAGGCATGGTATCCATTAGGGACTCATAGTCGTCAAAAAGGGTACAGAAACCGGTAACCCCCAGGTAATTCAATGCATGGCGCAGTTCCTCTTTTCGCTCTTCTTTGGTTACGACCCTGTCCAGGTGGTAAAAATTTATGTCCCCAATGCTGACCACAACAACGAACACTTCCCCGCCCATATTAATCACCTTTTTTATCAACCCTCCGCAGCCGATAACTTCATCATCAGCATGTGGGGAAACAACCAAAACCCTCTTGAACACATCATTCATCATTTTCAATTCCTCCTACCTGTCTTCAATTAAACCTGGCTGTTTTGACCGGAACAGGGTAGCACAGCAGTTTCCGGGTTTGTTTTTTTGATGTGGAGCTTTTCTTCTTTGACCGGTAAATAATTGGCTATTGTACCTGAAGCACCGGCGCCAACGTAGTTGAGAGCTTTTTCAGCCAGAAGGACACTTTCACACAGGGTAACTCCCACCTTCACCACTAAGAGCACGGCATCGGCACTTTTCGCCAGTTCCAGGGCATCCGCTGAGGGGATAATAGGGGGACCGTCTACCACAACAAATTCGTAACGCTGCTTCAGCCTCTGGAATAAGTCTGGCAATCCTCCCGTTGTAAGCAGTTCAGGGTCAGCCTCAGGTCCCCGGGGGAGAATGTCAAGGTTTTCCAGTTCTGTACTGCAGATGCCCTCAAAGGTCAAAGGTTCAGCAAAGGCAGTGCTCAGGCCCCATTCGTTGGAAACATTAAAAATAAGATGCAGGTTGGGATTTCGCAGGTTACCGTCAACCAGGAGAACTCTTTTCCCTGCCCTGGCAATTGCCGCCGCCACATTTATTGCGGCAAAAGTCTTTCCTTCTCCGGCCGAGGGGCTGGTCACCAGGAATACACGGGACCCCCGGTTTTCCTGCAGGTAAAAGATACCTGCCCGGAGTTTCCGGAAGGCCTCTGCCATGAATGATTCCGGTTCCTTGTGACAGCACAGGTTCACCTGCCGGTTTTTTCTTTTCCGGTATTTGGGGATTAATGCCAGAACGGGAACATCCAAAATTTTTTGGAGTACTTTTTCGTTTTTGACACTCTTATCCAGGACTTCCCCCAGGATTACCAAGCCTGCTGCCGTGTTGGCAGCCAGGGCCAGCGCAACAGCCATAACAAAGAGAGGTTTGGGGCTTGCCGGTTTTCCTTTGTTCGTCAGCTCCGCCCAGTCTATAGTCCTCACGTAATCCACATTCATTAACCCGGGAAGTGTCTCCCTGAAAGATGCGGCAAAGTTGTCAGCAATGGATACGGCCAGTCGCGGGTTTCGGTGAGTTACAGAAATCTGTGTAACCATTGAGCCCTTCAGCCCGCTCACTTTAACCCGCTTTAACAGCTGCTCTTCAGAAATGTTCAACTTCAAACGGCGGATGACAGTAGAAGCTGTCCTTTTGCTTTTGATGATGGCGCCGTATGTAGGCATCAGCCTTTCATGGGCTTCCACGTCATTGTAGCCTATGTCTTTGAGACGAACTAACAGAGTTGTATCCGCCCGGTATTTGGGGGTAATAACACAAATGCTCACCCAACCGGCTGCTGCCACTGACAGGAGGGTAAAAAGAATGATAAACAGCAGCCTCTTCCGTAAACGGTTGATTATATCCCAGAGTTGAACTTCCATAACTCACCCACTTCTTTGTCTAAACCTGTAATCTGCTGCAGGGCTGTCTCCCTCATGCTGAGGGAAACCATTCCGTACTCCTCTTCGAGACGCTTGAAGTGCCGCAGGATAGTTTCCAAATAGCGCAGGTTTTCCTCTGGAGCCCCTCCGAAGTCCTGAGGGTGGGTCCAAAGGTGGAAAATCTTTTTGTCCCGGGCTGCTTTTTCCATGGCTTGTTTGATGCGCTTCAGGCGCAACCCGGCAGCAAAACCAAAGCTTTCAGCAGGGCGCAGGTAACGGCTGGCAGGTATATTGTAGAGGCCGGACCCTTCCATCAGGTCACCCCAGGAAGTGAGATGGAAACCGCTGAGGGGTATATGGCTGTCAATTAAACGATACAGCCTCTTATAGGGCAGGCGGCTGTCTCCCCGGCTGCCGGCAAGGTATGCAGGATGATTTTCGGTACCCCGGAAGCAGATAATGCCCCGGTCCAGGAGGACCTTATCATAATGGGGGTTGCGCTGGTTCCTGGGGAAAACAATGGAACTGATTTGAATCCCGTATTTCCCCGCCAGAGCCAGGGCACTGTCCAGATCTGCCGCGAAGGTATCCCTGTTTTGTCCTTCTTCCAGGCAGTAGTAATGAGAGAAAGTATGAGTGGCGACTTCCTGCCTCCTGGCCAGTTGAATCTTCCTAATCAGGCTGTAACCAAAATGGAGGGGATCATCCTCTTCACCCTCCCCTATACTCTGCCGGTAGGGATCCAGCCTGTGGTTTTTGTATTGGGGCCTGAGGGAGGGAGAGAAATCCTCCAATTCCCTGCGGGACCTGGCAAACATTATCCCCACCACAGCCCAGGTTGCCCCGATATGATATTTTTCAAAAAGCTCCAGGATTTGGGGAACCACCCTTCTTTCGTGTATTACACGAACCATATAAGGGTCATGGATATTGTAGATATCACGGACTCCCCAGGCTAATTCCAAATCCAGGGAAATTACAAATGCCCCCCTTCTCTTTTCGGCAGGCGGCATGGGCAGCACCCC
This sequence comes from Clostridiales bacterium DTU086, assembly GCA_001513335.1. Taxonomy (GTDB): domain Bacteria; phylum Bacillota; class DTU086; order DTU086; family DTU086; genus DTU086. Next base: position 7,372 of record LFTO01000187.1, read on the forward strand.
TTTTATTTTTTGTTAGAATATATTTTCAAACGCAGGATTAATTCCAAAAAATACTGGTTTTTCTCGAAAATTTTTTTCAATGAAATACCCGTTATTGCGCAGAATTTTCCCTCACTTCATGGTAAACCGCTAAAGTGCCGTCAACCATGCCGGACAGGTGAAACAACTCCTCATATTTTTGCCGGGAGGCAGCTCCCATCCGGCGGCGCAGTTCTTTACCCCGTACCAGGACCTCAAGCCTCCCCGCCAGTTCCTCTACACACCCCTTCCTGACCAGGAAACCGTTTACTCCATGGTCCACCATTTCAGCCACCCCGCCCACATCAGAAGCAATAACCGGCAGCCCGCTCCTCATGGCTTCCAAAATGCTGATGGGCAATCCCTCCATATCTGAGCATAAGACAAAAATCTGGGATTTGCGCAGCAAATCCGGGACATCCCCCCTGGCTCCCAGCAGGTTTACACGTCCTGTCAGCCCCAACCTGGAAACAGCCTGTTCAATGTCACTGCGGAGAGGACCGTCTCCCACCAGGTTCATTTCCCATTCCAGGTGCTGGAGTAAAGCCAGGGCTTTAAGGAGGGCAATGTGGTTTTTGGGCCTCTCCAGGCGGGCGACCATAATGAGCCAGGGAATTTCCGTATCCTGTTCCGACGGTATGTAAGGGACATCAGGGATACCGTTATGCACGGTAGCTACCTTTTCCGGCGGGAGAATACGGTGCTTTAGGCAGAAACTGCGGTCGTATTCAGAGACTGTAATTACCCCGGCAGACAGAAGGCCTGCAAATTTTTCTGCCAGTGCATAGACTCTTTTCATTATTGGCCCGGCTTCCTGGATAAAGGACCAGCCGTGGGCCGTATAAACAGCGGGAATACCCAGGGACCAGGCCGCCAGCCTGCCAATCACCCCTGCCTTGGAGGTGTGGGTCGCCGCTAAATCCGGTTCCAGCAGTCTCAGTAGGCGGCGTAATTCCAAAAAAGCCAGCACATCCCGCCAGGGGTTTACAGGGCGAATCAGGTGCTTCAGGGACCGGACGGGAATCCCGCACCTTTCCATTTCCAAGAGGAAAGGTCCCTTCCCCCCCACCAGCACCTGGACGCTGTGACCCCGGTTTAACAGTTCCAAAGATAAATCCCTGAGGTGTACCTGGGCGCCCCCGATATTATCTGATCGGGTGACAATCTGCACGATTTTCAACGGCTTTACCCCCTCCCCACGGCACCCACGGCAGGGCCAGTAATAACCAAAAGTGCCTCCAGTGGAGAGTATCAATGAAAAAGCTGTTAAACAGGACTCCTGCCAGGGAGGCAGTGACAATCGCCGCATAGGGAGTTGCCGTGCTTATTCTGAAGTTATCCCGCAGGGACCGCAGGACGGTAAGGATTACCAATGACAAAAAGGAGAAAAAGCCTAACAACCCGGACTCAGTAAGCACCCTGATATACAGGCTGTGGGTGGAGTAATCCAGGACCCTCTCCGTCTGCCCCGCCCCGATTCCCAGGGGGTGCTCCACTGCCAGCTGCAGGGAAGCAATCTGGGTCCCGAAACGGTCGCTGTCATATGACTGGAACCCCAGCCTCTGGGTAAAAAGACTGCTGACATCGGAATGGGTCAGGACAAAGATAAGTACGGGCAGAAGGAGCAGAAACAGGATAAGTCCTTTCTTTACCCTTACTTCAAAGGGGGGCCAGGGCGGGAGGAGAAAATAGAGGAATACACAGATAAAATAGTTCCCCCAGGCCGCACGGGAAAAGCTCAGCAGTATCCCTATTGAAAGAAATACAACAGCAAGGAGCCAAAGGAACTGTTTCCAATCGTGCCTGGCCTCAAATCTATACAGTCCGTATAAAACTGCGGGAATGAGAAAAGGCCCGTACACGTTGGCATCCTTAAAAAGGCCCTTTGCCCTGCCGAAGTAGAGGAAAGTTTCCGCATAGGGAATTACGTGGAAATAAGCAGTTATACCCACCGCGGCAGCAATCAAAGCAGCCACCATATAGCCGGAAAAAAGATAGTCTAAAACAACCCCTCCGTAACGCTGAAAGAGTCCAATCAGAAAAACCCAGCTGAAAGCCAAATAGAGCGTAATCAAATAGAACCTTGTCGCGCCGAGAGGGTCCTCTGCCGCAAATAGTAATGAAATTAAATTGGCTTCAATAAAAAGAGCCAGGAGTAGTAGAGGAAAAAAAACAGCGTCAGAAAAGGACAGGTAGGAGAACAAACAGGCAGCGGCAAAGCAGAAAACAAAGAGAATATCGCAGGGAGAAGGCTCAATCAAAACAATGGAACTTAAGGCAATCCACAGCCAGAGCAGTTTAAAATATTTGGTGGGCTGAACAATGTCCACCGGCTCACCTTCCCAAAAACAACTGTAACTATTGTTATTCAGCTGTCAGGGGAGATATGCTTACTCCCGGTTCCCTTTAATAAACACGGATATTCCGCCGGGGCTTTCATGGGTCCTGGCTTTTTCCAGCAGGGCTGCAAGCTCCCCGCTCTCTATATCAGCTGGAGAAACATTGTCTACCATTACAAGTATCCCGTCACTTTCAACAGTTAGGCCGTACCTGCAAAAAATGCAGTCGTTGTCCACAAATACCCTGTGAGCTTCAGTTAATACCAAGGCGATACTTTCCATTGAAATATCAGGCAGGTCAAGACGCAGCAAAACCTCTGCCTTCATTGGCAGAGACCTTTCAAACTCCATATCCAGTTCCAGGACGTCGGCAGCATTTTCATATTCACTTTTGTCATACATCACTCTGGCGGTGTTGTTCTCATAGCCCAGCTCTTCTGAGACAAGTTTTTGTGCCAGGGCTGAGTATTCACCGGAAAGCCTGTCAAGTGTGTTATACCCGCTCACCACATCGCTTTCGTAGCTGTCAGAGTTAACCTCACCGTGAAGGCAGTGAATATAGAATCGCGTGTCTTTGCTGGTCCTGGACTGAGCCTGTGCTACGTATCTGTTGAATTTAAAGTTGTACCGGGGTTTTCCGATTTCCAGGGCCAAAGAAGGATAAGTCTCCTCCACATACTGTTGGATTGCCTTGTCAGCAAAATATGCTGACACCGGATTTCCCGCAAAGGAATTGGTAACAGACAGCAGGAAAAAAATCATGGCCCCGGCAACCGCACCGGAAAAAATTTTAAGGGGAAGTTTTGAATTTTCACCGCAGCCCTGTTTTTTTGTGAAGGCCAATTGGAGGAGTGCGGCAATCAGAACGCCCGGCAAGGTCAAAAAGCTTTGAATCACACCGGAATTTAACCCTGCGTAAAGGGCAAAGGATCCAAACCCAACCTGCATGGACTCTGCAACTGTCCGCCACAGAAAGGTGATTACCAGGACCGCAAAGGGCACGTAATACCATTTCTTCCTGAAAGCTATAAAGCCAAGGCCACCGACCCCAGGCATGATAAGGAGGTTGTAAAATTTATCTATTGGATCGGAAATAACTGCTCCCGCAACCGTTCCCGTAAAGAGGATTATTAGCTGTGTTACAAAAAGAATGCTCTGCTTTGCAGTAGGCCTTTCCTCAGGCATTCCAACCCCTACCTTCGTTAAAAAATTAAAGCAGCGGGTGAGGTGCTTGATTTTCGCTGCTGTCTAATGTGCATCTATTCAAATTCTAGCTCCTGCCGCTGCGCAAGTTTCTCCCTAAGAACAACAGGACCACAAGTATGATAGGGCCAAACCAGATCAGCCCGTTGGTAAAAGATACAACCTCCCAGGTTGCATCTTTAAGGAGCAATCCATAGATAATTGCACCGCCAATAAAGGCAACACTTGCCATTCTCCTGGAGAACCGGCCTTCACCAAGAATCCTTTGTACGAGCCCAAAGGAGAGAAATCCCACTATCATCATATCCACCAGCATTAATCCCGTTTCCACAAAATCACCCCAGCAAAAATCTATTTATGTACACTATTTCTGCATCAACGTTCGTACCTTACCCCTGATTGTATTTCATTGACAGGGACAGAACCACAACTTTTGCCGATTTACCCCCAAATAACGCCTCCTGCCCGCCGGAATAATCCCCCCAGGTATATAGCCCAAAATAATTTGACACACCATGGTACAGTAACTGCTGGTATTGCAGTTCTAACCGGCCCCCTACTGCTCCTTGAGTTTGGAAATTAATTTCAAAACTCTCCACAAGTTCCGGGTCAAACTGTGAACCGGCACCCCTCTGTAATTCCTGTATTGCTTCTTCCGGGGAAAGTGCTTTCCGGTAAGGGCGGTCATTGGTCATGGCGTCATAAGCATCAGCAATTGCCAGGATGCGGCACTCCAACGGAATTTCCTCCCCTTTCAGTCCTAGGGGATATCCCTGGCCGTTCCACCATTCGTGGTGCTTAAGTATCCAATCGGCAATAGGTGCAAGATCATGGGAAGACTGGGCAATTCTATAGCCGATTTCGCAGTGCCGCTGCATTTCAGCATATTCCTGGGGTGTAAATTTCCCTTTCTTAAAAAGGATACGATCCGGTATACCTACCTTGCCAATATCGTGAAAATGGGCCAACAGGCAGAGTTCCGTAACCTTGTGTCCTGGCAGGTTTAAGCTCCTGCCCAGGCCGGATACAAATTGCGCTAACCGGTCTGCATGGCCTTCGGTAATAAAATCCCGGGCTTCCAGAGCTTTCAGCAGGGTCTGCACAAGGGCGCTGCGTGTGCTCTGGTTGTGAAACAGCTTTTGGCGGTACATATTGTTGTCGGCTTCCTTAAACAAATTCCAGGGGTTTATAGGCCCGCCATCATTCCAAGCAATACCCACGGACAAACTCAACGGGAGGTATACCCCCGGCAGACTGCTGTTATACTGCTCCACAGCCTCTACAACCTTTTTTATTTGGTCCTTAGCCAGGGCCCAGTCACCGTCTGTCAGCAGGACGGCAAATTCATCACCGCCTATCCGGGCAACAAGTCCTTGATTTCGGAAATTACGGTCTATTATTTCAGCTGTGGCGATTAGGGTTTTGTCTCCTGTACAGTGACCTAAAGTGTCGTTAACTATTTTTAAGCCGTCAACATCAAATAAAATAAACATAGCCCTGCCGCTGGTTCCGTAAAGCTCATGCATCCGCTTTTCAAAATAGGAACGGTTATACAACCCCGTTAGGGTATCGTGGTAACTGAGGTGACGAAGTTTTTCTTCATTTTCCTTTAGCCCGGAAATATCTACAATAAACCCTCTTATTCCCACAGGGTGGTGGTTTTTGATTATCGGGCGGGCATGGAGCATTACCCAAATCCGGGTTCCGTCTTTTTTCAGCATAGTGTACTCTGTACCGCCGGAAATTTCACCCCGCAATACTTTACCCATTTTGATCCTGGCTCTTTCTTTGTCCTCCGGGATTAAATAATCAAAGACATTGATTCCCTTTTCAAATTCTTCCTGTGAAGTACCGAAAAAATCAAAGGCGGCATTATTACAGAAGGTTAATCTTCCCCGGCAATCTATTTCATACACCACTTCCGGCAGGGATTCCGCAATCTCCCTAAACCGGGCTTCGCTGTTAACCAGGATCCTCATTAGCTTTTTTAAGGCGAGTAATATCATTCATTATTACCAGAAGGTAATCACCACCGGCCAGTACTACACGCTTCAAACTGACCTCCACCCAGAAGAAATCGCACTCCTTGTTTTTGACCCTCCACTCAATTAATTTGGGTTCACCGGCCAGAGCCTTTTCCATTAATTCACAAAACCGGACGTAAGTATAGGGTTCACCCGTGGTTAAACAATCCGTGATATGGGCTTCAAGCTGCTCATTATCTTCATAGCCAAAAAGGTCAAAAACCCTTTTGTTAGATGTCACCAGATGGTTTCCCTTAATATCATATAGGACAACTGCCTCGTTAATCTCATCAAAAACCGCTCGGAAAAAGTGTTCCGGGTTTTCCGGGGAAAAACAGCTCTCCACTGCAACAAAGCCCCTCTCAGTTTCAGATTATTTTCGAAAAACACCTTTACCTTTTCACTTTTTTTCTCGGAATTCCTCTACAATCCAACTCAAGGTGAAAAAAAAAGTAGTCCCCACCGTCTAAGGTGAGAACTTTCGTTGCCATCTAAACGGCAATTTAGCTAGTGGGATTAAACAAAAATAACTTACCAGTTGTAATCCGACTGGTCCAAAATAGGCCTTTGTCAGATGCAAAAAAAGTTTAACCTTAATTTACCCTCCAAATAGGACCATCAAGTATTTTCCGACTGCAGCCATTCCCAGGCTGTAGAGTGAAACGGACAGAGGTTTTGCCAGCAGGATTATGGCTACGAATTTACCCAACCGCATTTCTGTTAAGCCTGCAACATAACAAAGGACATCGTCAGGTGCCGCAGGAAAGAAAATGGCAGCGGCAAAAAAATTGTCAAAGTAACTTTTTCCCCTGTTTACCCGGTTAATATATTTCCCGTAGTACTTTTCCCCAATCACTTTTCTAACAAAGGGCCGGCCATATTTTTTTGAAAGAATAAAAGCTGCCGTGGAACCGATACAGACTCCAATATAGTTATATACAAGGCCCATCCAGACTCCAAAAATCAGAACCCCTGCAGCGTAGGTAACAGCCCCCGGCAGCACGGGGATAATCACCTGAACAATTTGAATTAACAGAAAAATCAAGGGAGCCCAAATCCCAAAACCTACAATAAACTGCCTGAAAGTTTCCACGGAGGAAAACAAGCCGCTTTTGTAACTGTAAACAGCAAATGCCGCTGCACCAATCAACACCGCATACATGGTAAAATTCATGATCTTGATTAAGTTGTTGACGGGGTTATTGGGATCCATATTTTTGGGCAGATACCTTTCATTTATATTTTATTGTCATTCAATAGTATTAGCCGGATACCTGTTAGTGATTTAGTTATTTCATGCAGAACCAGACGGATGCCAACCAAAAGTTTATTCGCAAATTCGTTGGGATTTTGGCGGCCCAAAATCTGTATCTTCCGGGGACAGCCACTCACTAAAATGCCTTGTTCACGGCTGTTAAAACCTGCATGACAATTACCACCGCAAGTATCACAAGGGGAACAGCTGTTTTTTCTTTCTGTGCCTTCTGAATAAGAAGGACGTTCTACCGGAAATCCTTTTCCATAAAGATCTTGAATCTTGATTAAATTTAGTTCGCAACACTGGCTGCCGGCTCCATATTTTTCTCCCAAAATGTATGAATTTTTCTATTACAATAAAAGACCATCTAAAACTATAGACGTTTTAAATCAAGAAAAGCACTTCAAATACTAGCAGAAATATCCACAGGACAGAAGAAATTTTTTACAATCTTTATTTCACCTTCTCTGTCAACAACCGGACAAGAGGGTTTTTTGGGACAAATTTCTGTTGATAAGCAAAAACCGCTAAAAAATTAATCGATTATTTGTATTTTTTTGTTTTGGGCCGTCAAAATTAGTTATTACCAACCAAATTTTTGGAGAAACTTACTGTGAATGGCAAATTCCGAGAAAAAGGGCCTTTCTTGTCACTCTGACTTATACTATAATTTAGTTGAAAGTCAAAAAATGTTATTAATACTAACGCCTACATTTACAGCTAAACCTACTTCGACTACGGATGAAGTAGTATTTTTGTTTTTATGTATTGAGGACAGGGGACCGTACCTTACTTATGGAAGGAGTGATCGGAGTGAAATTTGATGATGCAGTTTCACTAATTGGAACTGTTAAAGAGCTTAAACGAATTGCCTCCGCACATGTGGTTGATTACCGAAACCTCAACGATGAGGAGCTGCGTGAGGCCTTAATTAAAGTAAAACCCCAGTATTTGCACTATGAAACTGTAAAAAATAACATTCACCAAATATTCTTCAATGGAGAAAAAGAATTACCTAGGGTCCTCAGCCAAATTATATTAAAAGATGTCCTTTTAAACGAAGACGGATACATACTGAACTGCTGTGAAACAACCGAAAAAGTGATGGCAATTGAGCAGCGGATTATTAACCAGTCAAATGAAATAGAAATTGCAGACATGGCAGCCAGTAAATCCAATCCACAACGTCTACGGGACTTTGAATTATATTTTTTTGTCCTGCAGGTTGCCTGGGAACACCAAAGCAGTAAATCCGCAGATGAGGATAACCTTTTAAGAAAGCTGAGAACAAAATTATTGATTAATGATTGGGACCACAGAGTAATGGAGGCCAAACTCGGGAAGTTTCCAAAACCAAACAACGAACTGCATTCAAGAGGGGAAATCGACCTAGTAAGGCGCCAACTGCAAGGAATGGGGCTACTGTTTTCAATAAGAGACGAAAAAGGAGCGGTATTTGATCTCATTCCCGAAGAATTGGCCAGCGTCATGCGGCTTGTCCTCAATCTTGAAATAAAAAACCCAAATTATTCGCTACTACTAAAACACAAGATGGTACGAAAAAAACAGTTTCTCCAGAAATGTCTTGAAAACTATGGCGTTGGCTGGAACAACAAAGACACGGTTGATACTCTTTCAAAAAAGATTCTCCATTATATTCAACCCTCTACACTCCTTGGAGGAGTGGAAGGAAAAGACGGGCTCAGTAAGGATGACCTTTATAAGTGGTGTGCCGAATTGGGTTTACCCGTTAGCGGTTCAAAGCAGGAGTTGATTAACAGAATAGTACTTCATTATGACTCTTTAAGACAAACAATAATTGAGTCAGAAGATGAAAGAAAAATTTGGTACGACATGTATAAGGAACTCGCTTTTAGAGACTATGATTTTCTGCGTTCCCACAATGTCATTTCAAAAGATGTCGAAATAGAATCTAAGTTTGAAGAAGCTACCTCCTACCTATTTCAGTTTAAACTTAACCATACCCCTCTAAAACAGGTAGGTACAAACCATCCCGATGGAGTCCTAAGCTTTAAAGACATGTATGTTATGTGGGATAATAAAAGTAAAGAACAACCAGGAAAAGTCAGTCTAAAAGAGCACCTGAAACAATTTCATGATTATATGGAAAAGAGTGATAAAGCGGTTCCAATCTTTTTGGTTATTGCTCCTGACTTCACTGAAGATTCTGAAGCCATTGCACTGAAATATACCGCAAAACATTTCGGAAGAAATATTGTCCTAATAAAGGCTGAGGAGCTAAAGGATTTAGCAGAAGAGTGGAACCACGAAACTAACAGACAACGAGAGGAGCCGTTCCCGCTGGGTCTCTTAGCCAGGGCTGGACGGTTCAATAGGCAATCACTTGGTAAAATATAATTGTCAACACCCCAATACAAACTCGCTCTACAAATCTTTTTTTCTGTACATGAAAAGGCCACCTTACTTTTGTTAAGTAAAGCGGCTTAGAAAAAATTTGAACACTTGTGCTATAAAAGTCGAAAACGCTTAAAAAAATGATAAATAATGATGATTTTTGGAAATACATAACTAAGAAGCCTCTTCTGTTAATTTTGATACTAATCCGGGAATAGAAAGGGCTACTTTTACAAAAAGCTGAGCTTTAAAACCTAAGTTTTCCACAATATCCTCATAGTCGGCTTCACAACGAGCATCAAATAAACGTTCCAATGTTGCTCCTATTTTCTTCTCCGTTTTTGAACTTCCATTTTTGAAGTGCTCCTTAACAATGCCATGATCCTTGCCTGTTTTAGTTAATTTGGATTTACATAGTTTGCGAGCTGTACAAAAAGCCCCATAATAAGCTCTGCTTAAAGCGCATCGGTAAAAAGTTTCTCTTTCAATATCCACATCTTCTATTTTAATAACATCGTCTTTAATAAGTTTGTCCGATAATAAAATATACTGTGTCCAATTATACTCCTTCGAACTCGACAATATAATTGAACCTCCCTTTTGCTTGATCAAGACTGTCCAAGTACCATTCCTCATCAAGGTCTTGCATCTTTTTCATAGTTGTTTCAACATCGTATTTAGAAAAAATTGTAGCCAATAGTCTTTGGCTATCGTCCGGGTCTGTTACAACACGTAAACAAACTCGTGTTTCACTTCCAAACAATTTTCTAATCATTTGTGCTGCTTTAATTAAATAATCAATTAAGAAATTATTCACTAATAAATAGTTCTCAATTTCTTTTTTATCCGTTAGAATGTAATGCTTTTCAATTACGGAAACGGGAGAGTCGTAAATCAAATCAATTTCCCTCGTTTCGGACAAAACACAAATTGCTTCTTTAACATAGTTATGGAATACAAAGGTTAAATATGTATCGTAATACTTTTTGGTTACATAATTAGTGGAAAAATTGTGTATCAATAGGCAAAACACATTCGTGAGCTTGTCCGGGGTGAATTGGTTAAGCTCTATTATGTCCAAAACTTCACTTAAAAAGTCATCTTGGTATTCATCTCCACTTTTACTAGGTGTGAAAAAACAATTTTTAGTTTGCCTAATTTCCACAGGTGGGAATAATACCCGTGAAGAATCCATATTAGAAAAGCAGACAGCCACTTCCAATTACCTCTCTCTTACTTACATATTTCTCAAGATATCAATAAAGCACTCAAATTGTTTTTTCAAATCTGTTTCAAGAGCTTGTGCCGAACAGAACTGAAAAGGTTTTTCAAAATGAGCATTACAAGAAAACGAGAATGACCTTTCTTTAATGATCGGCAGCAAATTTATATTATAACGCACCGACTCCCTCTCTAAAGAAAAACTTGGTCTGAATCTTGTAATAGTACCTCCAAGGGTGTTCGAAAGGTCCTTCCAAAAAGGAAGAAAAACATCTCTAAAGAACTCATCCGCTGTAACCTCAATATCAGCCTCACATTTACCACTGTAGTTAAAACCATGGGCATTTTGTGTTGTTTCTCTAACAATATTAAAAAGACTTACGACTAAACTTGAAAGAATTTTGATTTTACTACTAATATCATTATCATCAATATCAATATCTCGTATAGACATGGTCATTGTGTTTTCCCTTATCTGAACTTGAAAACCTAAGTCTTTTTTCTCAGCTAACAGTATATCCGGAAGGGATATTACGTCGCCCTCAGTCCCTAAGATTTCCTTAATTTTTACTGGGGCAACACAATCTTTAACTTCTCTATCGAAAATTATTACAACATTGATATAATCAATGTCACAATGAATTAAATTCATTCTCGATTCTCCTTTTTGGAAGGAATTGTATATTAAGTTGGGATATTTTACTTCTACAGCCACATAACCCATTTCCTTCTTTTCGACAAAAAATTTTAATAACTTCTTAAGTACATTGAAAACCTAAATAACTCTTTTAAATCAATAATCGGAAAAAATCAAAAGCAAAAACAGGTCAAGATGATCAAGAATTTATTTTTTTGTTTGAAACAAGTCGGCTCTTTCGTCGCCTCTTTGCTAATTTCATGCACAAAAAAACAAGGGGCTCCATCTTCTGAGGTCAAGAGTCCCTTGTCTTTCATCATTTTTTGGCGGAGAGAGTGGGATTTGAACCCACGGAACGGGGCAAACCGTTCACCCGATTTCGAGTCGGGCGCCTTAAGCCGGACTCAGCCATCTCTCCACAATATCTATTCTGTTTTTCTGCGCTCCTGGAAAAATTCCTGCATCAGCCTGCGGCATTCCTCTTCCAGCACTCCATCGATAACCTCTATCCGGTGATTGAACTGCCTGATCACCGACAGGTCAACTGTGGAGCCTGCCGCCCCGGCTTTAGGTTCAAAGGCTCCGAAAATGACGCGCCTCACACGGGCCTGGAGCATTGCCCCCATACACATGGGACAGGGCTCAATTGTCACATAGAGGTCGGCATCATC
>LFTO01000024.1 GCA_001513335.1 Clostridiales bacterium DTU086
CCTATAAGGAATTGAAACATAACTTTTTCATCTGTCCAAAACCTTGAGGCTATGTTTGTAGGCTACCTATAAGGAATTGAAACTTGGCTGTGGCTGGCTGGTCAGCTTCAATTTTCCTACGTTTGTAGGCTACCTATAAGGAATTGAAACCCGCTTTGTTTTTTATTCCATACCCACTTATGCTTATACGTTTGTAGGCTACCTATAAGGAATTGAAACTCTTTTCAACTCGCTTGATTGCACGTTTCATTTGAGTTTGTAGGCTACCTATAAGGAATTGAAACTCAGACTATGCACGCTGCGATGAGTGCGGAAGCGTGTTTGTAGGCTACCTATAAGGAATTGAAACGCGATAGCACACTACATCCGTGACCAGCAGAGCTACGTTTGTAGGCTACCTATAAGGAATTGAAACTTCGGTATCGGGTTCTATGTACTCAGCCGCCTGCACGTTTGTAGGCTACCTATAAGGAATTGAAACTTTCCAACTTAACGCCCCTGGAGAGGAGCGTAGACGGTTTGTAGGCTACCTATAAGGAATTGAAACCTCCAACCCCCGCCTTTTTCCCAAAGGCAGGGGACGCCGTTTGTAGGCTACCTATAAGGAATTGAAACTCGTCTGGAACAAGCGCACCGGGAATATCGTCGGCGGCGTTTGTAGGCTACCTATAAGGAATTGAAACATCGACTGCCCAATCCCGGCCTTCTCTAGCCCATGTGTTTGTAGGNNTCCCCGGCCTTCTCTAGCCCATGTGTTTGTAGGCTACCTATAAGGAATTGAAACTCGATGGGGACGAAAAGACCGCAGCTGAAGCAGCCTGGGTTTGTAGGCTACCTATAAGGAATTGAAACTCCCTCCCCGTCAACCGGGGAGGGAAATAGAGCAGCGTTTGTAGGCTACCTATAAGGAATTGAAACGGTTTTGGTTTTTGTGTGTTTTGAAAAATAATCCTCGTTTGTAGGCTACCTATAAGGAATTGAAACTGTGCAGGAAAATCCGGGGTTCGTCTCCCGAATTCGAAGTTTGTAGGCTACCTATAAGGAATTGAAACAAGTTCTGCTCTGTTCCAGTTCGGGTCCTCCCCTTCTTCGTTTGTAGGCTACCTATAAGGAATTGAAACAGTCCCACCCCTTGACAATTCATCATTTTGCCCGGTGTTTGTAGGCTACCTATAAGGAATTGAAACCCATTTAAGGAAAGGAGGGACCAAATGACTGCGGATGTTTGTAGGCTACCTATAAGGAATTGAAACACCAACAATTCTTTCCCGTTCGGTCGTGGTGATGTCAGTTTGTAGGCTACCTATAAGGAATTGAAACTGATTTTTGATTATGACAACCCTGCTTTGTTAGTCGGTTTGTAGGCTACCTATAAGGAATTGAAACTTGTATTCGACCAAATCAAAAAAGACGTTGAAGCAGGTTTGTAGGCTACCTATAAGGAATTGAAACGGAGAGGGGGAGGGGTGGAGAAACAGTCCCCGGCTCGTTTGTAGGCTACCTATAAGGAATTGAAACTTTTTTCAACTGCCAATTTCCCACCTCCTTTCCTTCGTTTGTAGGCTACCTATAAGGAATTGAAACGGAGAAAGTCCGAATTTGTTACTCCCTTGTAACTGGGTTTGTAGGCTACCTATAAGGAATTGAAACGAAGTATTTGGAATGAAAATGCTCAAAAAACCGGGGGTTTGTAGGCTACCTATAAGGAATTGAAACCAGGTAATGATGAACCCAATAATCATGCCTGGTGTCGTTTGTAGGCTACCTATAAGGAATTGAAACGCATCGTCCTCTCGCTTGGAGAGGGCCACAACTGCGTTTGTAGGCTACCTATAAGGAATTGAAACTTTTCCCGCCAGTTCCCGCTACACTTACTCTCCCAAGTTTGTAGGCTACCTATAAGGAATTGAAACTAGCGTATGTATGTATGTCTGTCAAGCGCAAACCAGGTTTGTAGGCTACCTATAAGGAATTGAAACGTGGCTGCGCTATTGTAGCCCGTGTTAGTGGCTGCGTTTGTAGGCTACCTATAAGGAATTGAAACATCAACGACAGTGTATCCGGCTGCACGAATAGCGTCGTTTGTAGGCTACCTATAAGGAATTGAAACCGGCTCAATAGGTGAGTCTACTTCCACCACCGGCCGGTTTGTAGGCTACCTATAAGGAATTGAAACCCTCTCGCCATTCCCCCACTGTGAGATAATCCGGCTCGTTTGTAGGCTACCTATAAGGAATTGAAACAATTTTGCGATGGAAACTTATTGAGAAAGCCTACTACGTTTGTAGGCTACCTATAAGGAATTGAAACGACAGCAACAAATTATTTCCGATCTAAAAGAATATGGGTTTGTAGGCTACCTATAAGGAATTGAAACAGAACCTCACCGAAAAACAAAAAGAAAATGATTACCTTGTTTGTAGGCTACCTATAAGGAATTGAAACCACAAGGGAAACCTCCCTAAGTTTACCTTGTGTATGAGTTTGTAGGCTACCTATAAGGAATTGAAACTATATTCGAGTGCTCATATATCTCATGCTTTGGGCCGGGTTTGTAGGCTACCTATAAGGAATTGAAACTTCTGAAAAACGCAAAAAACACTATGCCCGAGGCGATCCGTTTGTAGGCTACCTATAAGGAATTGAAACCTTTCCTCACTTTTCACTTTCATTTTTTTCAGTCTCTCCGTTTGTAGGCTACCTATAAGGAATTGAAACCTGTTATGCTCCAGATACGACGAAGGCAGACCGAGAGTTTGTAGGCTACCTATAAGGAATTGAAACGACAGCAAGGAGGGCAAGTTCGCCCTCTACATCGGCACGTTTGTAGGCTACCTATAAGGAATTGAAACATCTTCAAACCACAGGTATTTCCAGTTGGAACCATCCGTTTGTAGGCTACCTATAAGGAATTGAAACTTTGGCGTTCCTGAATTGACATTGTAATAATTAGCTGGTTTGTAGGCTACCTATAAGGAATTGAAACTCCACGTTAAAGCCCCACACTACCGGCTGGCGCACCTGTTTGTAGGCTACCTATAAGGAATTGAAACATCATCATTATCTCAGTTAGTAACATGACGTGTCTGGTTTGTAGGCTACCTATAAGGAATTGAAACTAGCCACGATTACTCACCGCTTCCCTTTTTCGCCTTGTTTGTAGGCTACCTATAAGGAATTGAAACTCATATTAAAAACATTTTTTATTTCTTCTAAATCAGTTTGTAGGCTACCTATAAGGAATTGAAACCTGATCGAGACGCTGAATACTATGGAATGGCTTATAGTTTGTAGGCTACCTATAAGGAATTGAAACGTCAAAATCAATTACTCAGGAGGTGATACAATGACGTTTGTAGGCTACCTATAAGGAATTGAAACGCGTAGGTTGGAGAGCGTTCACTTTTCAGGGTTTGCCGTTTGTAGGCTACCTATAAGGAATTGAAACATTCGTGGTCATACGTCATTGGCACCAGCCCCTACGTTTGTAGGCTACCTATAAGGAATTGAAACAAGGAGATGGGCGAGGCTGACAATTTCCGCGTTTTGGACGTTTGTAGGCTACCTATAAGGAATTGAAACTACTATCTTTGTCATCCTGTCAATAATTTTTAATTTTCGTTTGTAGGCTACCTATAAGGAATTGAAACTCATGAGGAACAAACTCGAAGAGGTGGCCATCACCTTTGTTTGTAGGCTACCTATAAGGAATTGAAACCCAGCCTGAACCCCACCACTCAAAAGACAATTGTGTTGGTTTGTAGGCTACCTATAAGGAATTGAAACTACCAAATCACCATTTCTTTGCGAGCCATTTTTTGAGTTTGTAGGCTACCTATAAGGAATTGAAACCTCTGCATACTCCGGCTTATACTTACTCGGCCTTCCGTTTGTAGGCTACCTATAAGGAATTGAAACAACGCCGTTGTTTTCGGTTTCATACCTGTTGTTTTGCGTTTGTAGGCTACCTATAAGGAATTGAAACCGGACTAAATTCAACCACGCTCGCCTTTACCCCATCGTTTGTAGGCTACCTATAAGGAATTGAAACGGTGATTGATACCAATTAGTCAGTGCCTGTCGGCTCCGTTTGTAGGCTACCTATAAGGAATTGAAACGTACATTGTATAGGGAAGCAGATATAACAGCTTTAACGTTTGTAGGCTACCTATAAGGAATTGAAACCCTTTCTGTCCTGCCTTGCAGTATGTGTAGCATCCCGTTTGTAGGCTACCTATAAGGAATTGAAACATGAACCTGAGGAAAGAATTGACACTGTAACAATACGTTTGTAGGCTACCTATAAGGAATTGAAACACGTGCTGCCATGATCTTTAATCGCAGGCATAATTCCGTTTGTAGGCTACCTATAAGGAATTGAAACGGGCCGGGACCGCCACGACTAGGCGGCCGTCACGAAGTTTGTAGGCTACCTATAAGGAATTGAAACATCTAGGTTGCAAAGGAAAGGGATAAAATAAGGAGAAGTTTGTAGGCTACCTATAAGGAATTGAAACCCGGAAAACCTGCGGATTTCAGCCGATCGAAAAGATGTTTGTAGGCTACCTATAAGGAATTGAAACATCCCATAATTCATGTATCCGGTAATAAAGATTTTCGTTTGTAGGCTACCTATAAGGAATTGAAACACTTACAACCAGCTCGGTCAGGATACTGTCAAAAACGTTTGTAGGCTACCTATAAGGAATTGAAACAGGAAGAAGAGGAAACCGTTAGTGTCGAAGAGGTACCGTTTGTAGGCTACCTATAAGGAATTGAAACCTACGCCAGCGAACTCCTACGCCGGGACGTCAAACTGGTTTGTAGGCTACCTATAAGGAATTGAAACCGGCATCATAGTCCAATGCTTGGGCAACTTCTTCGGTTTGTAGGCTACCTATAAGGAATTGAAACTAAATTCCGTTCAAAATTCAACCACGCCTGCCTGTACGTTTGTAGGCTACCTATAAGGAATTGAAACAGTGGAAGGTATGTTCAAAAAACTATGCCAGGGGTGAGTTTGTAGGCTACCTATAAGGAATTGAAACTCCCATCGGTATCACCCTAACACCGTTACCTGCCGGGTTTGTAGGCTACCTATAAGGAATTGAAACCCTCTTTTTTTTGCAAATCCCACGATTTTTCTACTAGTTTGTAGGCTACCTATAAGGAATTGAAACCTTTTATATTCTCTCTTCTGAAATTGGAGAATATGAAGTTTGTAGGCTACCTATAAGGAATTGAAACAAATCAGTGTTTAACAAGGATATTAAAAGAGTTTACAACGTTTGTAGGCTACCTATAAGGAATTGAAACCCCTTCCAGCCATCCTACCAAGTTGATAGGATGGATGCGTTTGTAGGCTACCTATAAGGAATTGAAACGGATATTTCGGNNACCTATAAGGAATTGAAACGGATATTTCGGACATACGGTAGCAGGCAGTCTGAGTTTGTAGGCTACCTATAAGGAATTGAAACGTAAATACCCTTGTCATAATATCGCTTAACAATCCTGTTTGTAGGCTACCTATAAGGAATTGAAACACGGCTATAGCTATGTGTTGACTGAGCCCATGCAAAGTTTGTAGGCTACCTATAAGGAATTGAAACTTTCGCCCCTCCATCCGCACTGCCAACCCCGCCGGTGGGTTTGTAGGCTACCTATAAGGAATTGAAACCAGCTCCAGCCATGCCTTGAGCCCGTTCAAGTAGTGAAGTTTGTAGGCTACCTATAAGGAATTGAAACGTGGCAGAATAGCCTCATATTTGCCCTGTAAGCGATGTTTGTAGGCTACCTATAAGGAATTGAAACTACCGTATGTATGTATGGCTGTCAAGCGCAAATCGGGTTTGTAGGCTACCTATAAGGAATTGAAACCAAGCCTCTAAAAACCCGACCACCTTGTTCAAGTTGTGTTTGTAGGCTACCTATAAGGAATTGAAACTCGGCAGATATGTCCGGTCAGCCCGGACACGTTGTAAAGTTTGTAGGCTACCTATAAGGAATTGAAACTACGGCGACCTCCTTCACCTGGTTCTTTCTACTGCGTTTGTAGGCTACCTATAAGGAATTGAAACACCGTTATGTACAGTCGATTTTCCCGGAGATATTCTGTTTGTAGGCTACCTATAAGGAATTGAAACACGATGAGAATATAGCCCGTATTCAACCGTCAGAATGAAAGTAAAAAGTCCTTTTTATTGGTGGCTACACAAGTTGTTGAAGTGAGTCTGGATATCGATTTTGACGTGTTGTTCAGTGACCCGGCACCGTTAGAAGCTTTACTGCAGCGTTTTGGGAGGATCAATCGCCGGAGAAAGCATACAGAACGGGATGTCTTTGTAATGTCTTATATTCCTGAAAAATGTCCGGTTTATGATTCCTGGCTGGTGTTTGAGCAGGAGGTGAGACTTCCAGTTGAGGAAATTGGGAAGATTGGGGAGTGGTGGCGTAATGCCGTTGAAAAATCACTCCATAACTTTAGAAAGAATGTTTTGGAGAGCCTGTATCCTTTCAGGAGTGATGAAAGGCTAGAAGAGACTTTTGTTTCCATGTTTGATGGACTGGAGGTTCTTCCCAGTTCTCTTGTGAAAGATTATGAAGAATTGCTAGAAACAGAACCTCTGCTTGCTCCGGAACCACTCGTTCCTATAACAAACGGGCAGTATTTCATGCTTAAAAAACATGGTTGCTTAAAAAAGTTCCATGACCAGTGGATTGCTACCGTTCCTTATGACGAAACCTTTGGTCTGCAGCTTGGGAAATGGCCGGGCTTTTTGGGAAGGGTTGGATAAGTTACATCTAAAGACCCCGATAAGTAGGGGACATTTTTTATCGTTTGATTTTCCTGAGCGTTTGTTAACTACCTGCGAGAAATACACTAATGCGTTGTAGCTTTGAATGAAGTTCATTGTTTATAAAGTACCTACGAGGAATTGAAACCCACCGGTAGAGTTTTCGACATCGTGTTGATATCGAGTTTATTGACTGCCTATGAGAAATAAAAACTTGGAACGATTAGAGCCTAAGCTGAAATTATGTTTCAGCTTTCTTTGTTTTTTTGCAAAAAACATTTGAATAGCCGCAAANNCTTGTAGAAAAAACATTTGTAGTTTTTTGAATACCCGCAAAATTTCGATAATATTTGAAGGAATTGGTTAATTTTAGAAGAAGAATCAATGTTAGATAATAGAATTATTGTTAAATATTGCAGAAGCCGGTCATGATGCAAAAAGGATGTGACGGAATGAAAGAGATGGTATTTGATTGTGAGGTTGTTACTCCGGTTTTTCTTCATGGAGCTGATAAGAAAACCATTGAATTAAGACCCCCATCTGTTAAAGGGGCGATGCGCTTTTGGTGGCGGGCTGCTCAAGCAGAAAATGATATTGAAGAATTAAAAAAGGTAGAAGATAGGATTTTCGGAGATAGCAAAGAGGAAGGAAAAAGCAAATTTTCTATAGTTATAAAAGGAAATATAAATTCCAATGTCATTGCCAGAAGAAAAATGCTTCCGCATCATACAGGGGATGAAAGCTGTCCTTATTTGCCTAGGTGTGAAGGAAAACGGTCTCCTGGTAGATGCGGAAAAGGTCGAAATTTCCCAGCACTTAAAGAACGTTTTAAGTTTCAGGTTAAATTTAGGTATCAGGGTTTGCCGGATGATTTTTCGGAAGAAAAACTTAATGCGCTGTTTAAGCTTTTTTCCTATGTGGGTGGTTTAGGGAAAAGGAGCCGTAGGGGGTTTGGTTGTTTCTCGATTATTTCTGAGGAAAAAGATGTTGATCTTGATTATTTGAACACTTTATTGAATATTGTCGGCAACGGAGCCTATAAAAAAGAAGGTAATAGTGTGGTTTTAGGCAAGGGGTGCGGGGCCAAGTATCCCTTTATTCGACAAGTTCAAATTGGAAAATTTTATACAACCACCGATGATTTGTTAAAAACCATTTGTAAAGCTTCTTCTGAATTCTCGGACAGGTCGCTTGGCTTTGCTGGTAGAGGAGAACGTTTTGCTTCACCTGTATACGTTTCAGTTATAAAGTCGGGAAGCGGTTTCCGCCCCGTAATTACTACTTTAAATATGGCATTAACTAAGAATGTTGGGAAAGTGGATTTTGGAAAACAGAAAGGTTTTAAGGGGGCAATATTATGAGTCAATACCTTTTTTTGTTAACTATTACCCCTGTTCAGTCTTTTATTGAAACAGCCCGAAAAACTCAAGATTTATATGCAGGAAGTTACATTCTATCACATTTGTGTCGGTTAGGTATGGAGAAAGCCAAGGACAACTATAATGCCGAATTATTATTCCCTGATATTAATCAAAAATCGTTGCCCAACAGGTTTTTAGCTATTTTAAAAATTGAAAATGAGCAAGATTTAGAGAAAATTGGTTTTGATTTGGAAAACACGATCTATAAAGAACTTACTAATATGCCTCTTCAAATTACAACTTGCCTAAATCTTCCAGTTCATAAGGATCTTTTGAAACAAGTCAAAAATTATTTACATATTTTTTGGGCTTTTTGGCCATTAGAGAATAAGGATTATCATGAAACTTACAAAAACATTGAAATGTTTTTAGCATCAACAAAAAATGTAAGGCGGTTTTCCCAGTTATCTGAAGTTGGGCAGAAATGTTCCGTAAGTGGTGAGCATAACGTTCTTTATTACAAAAAGGCTGAAAATAGTAATAAAACAATAACGACTGCAGAAGCTGTTTCAAAGGATTTACCTGACAAATATTTGGCCCCTGGAGAAGCATTAGGTGGGATTGCATTTGTAAAAAGATGTGCAGATAAATTTTTTGGTAACGAATATAACAGCAGCTTCCCATCAACTGCAAGAATTGCATTAATGGATGCTTATTCTAAGCTGGTTGTAGAAGACAAAAAATATCTCGAAGTATTGGAAAAAGAATTTGAAGACCCAGACATTTTTAATTTAAAGAACAAGCTCAAATCCGACTGTGATCCACTTGCAAAAGAAGTCTTTGATGGGTTAGAGAAATACAAAATTAACTACTCCCCCTATTATGCCATAGTCCTTTTTGACGGGGATAACATGGGAACGTGGTTATCAGGAAAAGGACATAAGCTCAAGAAGCGTTTTCAAGAGTCGCTAAAAGAATTTCACCTGCACCTAAGTGAGAACTTGGGTTGTTTTGCAAAGGTTTCTGAAGAAAAGATATTAATTCCACCCAGGGGTGTTACTGTGTATGCAGGCGGGGATGATTTTTTAGGTTTTGTTAATTTGAATTACCTCTTTGAAGTCCTAAAAAACTTAAGGGAACAGTTTTCTGAAATGGTTGATATAAGTGAATTTGCTGAAGCCAGATTGACTTTTTCTGCAGGAGTAGCAGTCGCCCATTATAAAACACCTTTAAAATATGTTTTGTCATGGGCAAGAAGAATGGAAAAGGAAGCAAAAAATATAGACTCAAAAAAAGACGCCTTCGGTTTAGCCTTAATTAAACACTCTGGGGAAATAACTAAAAACGTGTATAAATGGCAGTACGATGGGAAATGGACAACAGATTTGGTAAGTAAACTTATTGACTATATCAATAGCGATTTCTCTCCTTCATTTATAAGGACCCTTCATTTTGAATTTGCCCCCCTTTTGAGTGATGAGGGTGATTTTGATCCCGAAAACATTACTGATTTAATGGTTAAGAGTGAAATTAAGCGACTGATTGGAAGAGCATATCTTAGCAACAGTGATATCCCAAAAGGACAACAAAAAGAGGACAAGGATAAAAAAATAAACGGGCTGTTGGATTGTCTTTGGAGTTTATACATTAATAGCAGTTCTTTCGACAATTTTCTCTCCGTTCTCGATTTTGCTGCTTTTATTGAAAGAGAGGTGAAAAACAATGCTCAAGCTTGAAGCTTTAGATACTCTTTTTTTTAGGGATGGTAAACCTTTTAACAAGGAAGGTGATAACTGGGTTCACTGCTTATTTCCTCCGGCACCCTCGGTGTTTTATGGAGCATTGAGAAGTATATATTTTGCCGAAAACATTGATCAATTTTGCAGAGCCAACAAAGAAGATGATCCAACAAAAAACCTAAAAATCAATGGGATTTTTATCGAATCCGGTGAAAGTATATATTTCCCTTTCCCTTTAGATTTAGTAAAAGGGAAAGGAAATGACAAAGTCTTTCCTTTAATGCTTAAAAAAAGAGAATTCGTGTCCAACTGTCCAACTGAATTTGTACTTCAGGGACCAGAATGTGAGGAAGTAGAAACCGCAGAGGGAGGTCTTTTGGACGGCCTTTCTTTCAAAAGGTACTTATTAGGTGATAATCAAGATTTTTTGTTCAGAAGTATCTCCGATTTTGTTACCAGTGAACCCACCATAGGGATTCAGATAGATCCTTCAAAAGGGATAGCCAAGGATAGTTTACTTTACCGGGTTGGAATGATAAGACCCGAAGTTCGGTATGACTCAGGAAGAAAAAACTTGAGAAAGTTAAAAACCCGAAAGGTTAGAATTTTGGTGGATTATGAAGGATTGTTAATTCCATCCCGAGGTATTATGAAAGTTGGTGGGGAAAGTAGGGCTATGCTTTATGAACATTGCGAAACAGAAGACATTGGAGGTTTAAATATGGATTACTCTGGAATGGGGGGGGATAAGTTTAAAGTATACCTTGCTACTCCGGCCAAATTTAAGAAAGGGTGGCTTCCAGATTGGATTGACGAAGAAACCTTAATTGGGAAATTCAATGGCATTTCATTGAAGCTTTTGACTGCAGCAATTGGAAAATGTGTGCCAATTGGCGGATTTGATATGAAAAGGAAAAAACCTAAACCGATGCTGAGAGCGGTTCCTGCCGGAAGTGTATATTACTTTAAAATTCTTGACGGCTGCAATTTAGGTGAGGCGATGTCATGTTTTCATTACTCAAATATTTCTGACTTTGACGCTAAACAAGGCTTCGGTTTAGCTTTTGCGGGGAGGGCGCCATGAAGAAAATAATTACAACAGTTGGAACATCTATTTTTAATAATTATTTGGTAGAATTTGATGACATAAAAAATCATTATACTTCAATTGAAAAAATGCGTCACAGCAAATGGAATGAATGTAAAGATCGAGTGGAAAAAATTAGGAAACCGGTAACAGAATGGGCCAAGGAAAACCAGGAAGCATCTGCTGAAATAAAAACTATTCTCAAATTGTACCAATCAGTAAAGGAGAACCTCGATGTATACCTGTTGGCTACAGACACTGTTACATCACGGTTGGCTTCTGAAATTATTAAAGATATTTTTTCAGACATTGAGGGTATTAAAATCTTTTTTAATCCTGATCAGTATGTAATCTATGGTTTGCAAGTTGAGAATTATGACGAATTTGTTAAAACGGGGATTCATGACTTTATTAGGAGGGTAAATTCTATTGCTGGGGGGTTTTTCACAAATGTAGTATTTAATATTACCGGAGGATATAAAGGGTTGATACCTTTTATGACCATTATGGCTCAGGCAAACAACTGCGACATGGTCTACATTTTTGAGGAGTCTGACAATCTAATTGAAATTCCCAAAACTCCGATAACAATAGATTATCAACTTTTTGAAAAGCGTTTCAAGGAAATCGCTGTTTTGGAGGAGGGTATAGAGGATTACAAGGAAGCAAAACAACGTAATTATGAGGTTTTTTCAGAATTAGAGTCTAAAGGAATAGTTGAGATAATGGACAATTGGGCTTTTTTGAGCCCAATTGGCACCATTTTCTTTGAAAGTTTTAAGAGTCAACATTGTTTTTTTTACTGCCCGAATGACGTTTGGGAAGAAATACAGGTTCAAAAAGATATCAAAAGGATATTGAAAGAAAAGTTCTTTAATGAAAATATAAGGAATAGTAAAACCGAAATTAAACAGAACCATAAGGTGTTTGATGATGGAGATAACAACAATCGCATTTATTACTTTGAAGAAAATAGCTGCCTTTATATATATAAAACTTTTGAAGATGAGGAAGCAGCCCAAAAGTTTATTAGTACAAAATTGGACAAGGGAAAAATAATCAATAATTCCGTATTGAGAAGGCTTTAATTTAACAGAAATGGAGGTTGATATTGTGTATAAACTTGCGAACCCCTTTTTCATGCTTTGTGAAACCCCATTGCATGCAGGAAGCGGAAGTGATCTGGGTGTAGTTGATTTACCTATACAAAGGGAAAGACATACTAGTTTTCCAAAGGTGGAAGCTTCGGGAATTAAGGGCTGCCTTCGCAGTTCCTTTGAAAGATTGGAAGAGGTGGAGTTGAACGGGCAAAAAATTAAAGACGAAAAACAACAGGTTGTTAATTTAGTCTTTGGTCCTGAAAATGGTAATGAACATACTAGTGCCATAGGAATAACTGATGCCCGGTTACTCCTATTTCCTGTCAAATCGATGAGGGGCGTTTTTGCCTGGATCACGTGTCCCAGGGTTTTACAAAGATTTAAGACTGATTTGAATTTATGTAATGAAATATCGGGTAATTGCTTGAATATTGATTTTGATATGCCCGATGAGGATTCAACTCCCCAAGGTAGCAGTTTGTTTGTAAAGGACAACAAAATTATTCTTGAGGAGTATACCTTTGAAATAATGCACAAGGATGACCCAAGCTGTACTGATTTGGCCAATTGGCTGGCTGATAACGTTTTGCCTAAATCTAAGGAATATACCTACCTTCGAGAAAAACTCCAAAAAGACCTGGTTGTTTTGTCTGATGATAGTTTTCGCGATTTTGTCAATCTTTCAACTGAAGTAGTAACCAGGATAAAAATAAATCAAAACAAAGGCACAGTTGAAGCTAGAGCATTGTTTACTGAAGAGTACCTTCCGGCAGAGAGTATTTTGTATTCGTTGGTTTTGGCAAGCCCTATATTTAGTGATGTTCAAGAACATAAAGAATTATTTCCGCAACAAGAGAAAAATGTGATGGAGTTTTTTGTGAATAATGTGCCTCATGCTGTACAGTTGGGCGGTAACGCAACCATAGGAAAAGGTGTTGTAAGGGTGGTGTGCTACAATGAAGGATAACCAAAATAGTATAAGAATGCTTGAGGAGGGCAGAGCAAAATTTGCATTTGACAAAGCATTTGAAGCAAAAGACAGGGCCTATGCCCCAAAATATAAATCTCATGTAAAAAGAGTCCCAATGCTAATAAAGACAAACGGTTTAGGGGCTACCTTGGCCTTTATTAAGAACGGTGATGAGGCATATAAAGCAATTTATCAAA
This sequence comes from Clostridiales bacterium DTU086, assembly GCA_001513335.1. GTDB lineage: Bacteria > Bacillota > DTU086 > DTU086 > DTU086 > DTU086. The sequence continues at coordinate 13,252 of LFTO01000024.1, forward strand.
ATTTAACAGACTGGCTGAGAAATGATGCAAAACATATTATTGATATTGAAGAGGATTTAGTTAAGACGGTAGTGTCTTTGGACTCTGCTGTTTATCGTGCAGTAACCAATGAGGTTCTTGCCTTTTTGAATTGGCTCCGCCGTTTTTCCGATGGTTTAATTGAAAGTGAGGATTAGGAGGAATGATCTATTTACCCAAAGATACTTTTCGAAATCTGAATGTTAAGGATATTGACAATTATTACTTAAAGCTCTACAAAGTTCCTTATTTTGATGACAAAAACAAAAAGTTCAGGTTTTTTGTTCCCAAAGGCAAAGGTCAGCCGGAAATCGATAATTATAGTACAGACTTTTCGACTGTAGATTTTGAAAGTCTATTGAAGAGAATTGAGAGCTCGCTAAATTCACTAGGGATGTTTGTCCGATCTATGAAATTTGGGACTGATTGGCGCCTAATTGTTGGTCTTGGAGGAGCTTCGGTCTATGAAACTTCTATGACACTTCACCATATCTATGGCATACCTTATATTCCTGGAAGTGCTGTTAAGGGGATCTTACGTTCTTGGACAATTCTTCGTTTTTTTGAAAATGAAGAGAATAGAGCATTGGATAATTGTGGTTTTTGTCAAATATTTGGCAGTCCCCTTAAGAGTGCATTAGGTGACTATAAAGGGGCAGTAAGGTTCTTTGATGCTTTCCCTGTTCAAAGGCCCACAGTTTCTTTAGATATTATGAATCCCCATTATGGGCCTTATTATTCTGAAGGTAAAGCACCTACAGATGACAATGATCCTAAACCAATTACATTTTTAACGGTTAAGAATACAACATTTCAATTTTTTGTTGGAGTTGAAGCTAAGAAGAATCAAGAAATTGAAACGGAGCCTTTTGGGGGGCGAAAACCTTTAGACTTTGTAATTGAATTACTTCCTGAAGCTCTATCCTGGCATGGTATTGGGGCAAAAACGGCAGTAGGTTATGGCTATATGTCTCAAACGGAAGAAAGGACCTGATGTGTATGGCATGTTCAATGATTGTTCTTATTAGCGCTCAGGCTTTACCTAATCTTCTGGGGCCTCTGGAATTCTGCCCCGACCATATTTTCATGCTGCATACCGGGGAACCTAGACTCCGTTTGGTAATGGACAACCTTTCCGATTATTTGTCAGAGATTTTTCCCGGAATAAAAATTGAAAAATTTGAAGTAGTGGCTAATGACCCTGATTCTGTTAGGACAAGATGTTTGGAAATAGTTTCCCGTATAGATGGAAAAAATATTGTTATCAATGCTACCTGCGGGACTAAGTTAATGGCTATTGGAGCGTTTCAGGCTGGCCTTGAAGCTGGCTTACCGGTTATATATGTAGACACTCAGCAGGGTAAATTCTTAAACCTTGGAAATGTTAAAGTTGATTTTCCGGGTGGGACAGCTCTGCCACAACTAAAAATTGATGATTTTTTAGGGATTTGTGGAGCAAGAATTAAAGAAGAAGGAACGAGAAAAGCCCTTGAAAACCAGGAAAGGTTATTGCCTCTGTGCAAATTCATGATTGACAACAAAGATGATTGGTGTGAGCTTCAAAACTATTTGGATGTTGCCAGAAGAAGAAAAATCCAAAATCTAAAGTACAGCGGTCCCTTTTCTGTGTACAAAAAGAAGAATAGATACACATGTAATGTAAAGGCTTTGACGGCCTATCAAAAAGCCGGCCTGATTACGGATGTAAAGGTTAACGAATCTCAGGTATCGTTTTGTTTCGTTGACGACTGGGCGAAGGAGGTATTTTTGACAAAAGGGAGTGTTCTCGAGCTGCTTGTTTTCTATACTTTATCTCCTGTTCCCGGGATTGAAGACATTCGTTTGGGTGTAAGGTACGTTTGGGGAGATAAAGTTGAAAATGAGTTGGATGTTTTAGTAAGTGTTAGTTCACGTTTGATTTGTTTTTCATGTAAGAGTGGAAGTGTAAATTCTCTGAATTTAACGGAGTTGGAATCCAATGCTAACCGCTTGGGCGGTATATTCGTCAAAAAAATTATGGTTATTGGGGAGAGCGGGGAAAAATACCCGCATTTTTGCCAGAGAGCCAAAGAAATGGGCATTCACGTTATCGATTATTCCATGCTGCGGAATAATGCGCAGGAGGCTCTTTGTGCAGCAATTTTTGGCAGCTCCGAAGGGGTTGAATGAGGTGAGTGAAAAAGGCGAAGTGATTATTGATGTGTATGAACTATTCAAAGAAACGGGAACTGCAAAACTTGCAGAACTGCCTAAATATGAAGAGGCTGCTAAAAAAATCGCTGGAGAGGGAAATGTGGTGAAGCTCACTGGGCAGGGGCCTATTTGGCTTTATTTGAGGCTAGCGCACGTATTGCACGGACGGGCCAAAAAACTCCTTTATTCTTCCCCTGTAGTTGAAGATTTGGTAATTTTCGACCATGATCCAAATTAAACTCCATAGCAAAGTGGGTTATTTCAAGGCTCAATAAAAATGAAAATACAATTAATGATTTATGCGGTTTCTTCTTTTCACTTGGTTTGAAAGTGTTTTATTGAGACCTTGCCTACGGACTCCCGTTGCATAGTTAGACCCGATAACTAGGGGACTAAAACAGCCTTCCTTTGCAAAAACACTGCTCTTCCCCTCACCCCCCGGACATTAAAGGTGAATCTTAAAAATCCACCTCATTTTTCATATATTGTTTGGGCCAGCTGAATCTTGCTGGGGCACCTTGTTTTTACTGCTTAACCATTAAAATGGTGTTTCTAAATATTCTGATAGTTGATAAGATGAATAGCGGGGTTAAAAAAACATCTGACAGGAGTCGCATAAGAAATAAGGGAAAAACACTGAAATACGAGTAAGAATACTGGTTATGAAGAACTGATTATTTAGGAATAAGTGTCAGCTTCTTTGTTGATGGTTCGACAGGAGGATAAAATAAGATACGTGTGCTTTAGAGGAGTGCCCAGCGAAGAAGTCTGTTTATTTTTTAAGAGTAGAGGTGTATTTTTCCACCAGCATACAACTTATGGAGGAAATAAGTAGGTGATAGGGAATACCATTAAGAGTTTTTTTGTAGCTGCCTTAGATGGTGAAATAAAAAAATAACGGCATAAAAGGAGTTGAGCTATTTGACAAAGGTACGAACACCTTTAAGTACAGAACAATGGCTGAAGAAAACAGGTAAGGAAAAGATTCAGGCTTTTCAGGACACTTTTGCCAAAACTTTTGGAATAAGTCTCTGTTTACTGGATTTGAAGGGCAGACCTTTAACCATATGGTCAAACTCCTCTTTGTTCTGCCACAGCATCCTGCATGATAGGCGGGACCGCTGTTTCCAGGATCGCAATATTGTTATTCGCCGTGTTCTGGATAACCGAAAAACCTACGCCGGCAAATGCTATATGGGGCTTACCGTTTTTTGCTGTCCTGTGATTTATAACCGTGAGATTATCAGTGTTTTTTATGGTGGAGGGGTTTATGTTCAGGACGAAAATAACGGTGTTCCAAATAGAATTGACAATTCAATAGCGGTGCTAGGTGCGGATGATTTGACCAAAATAATCAGACTTCTGGAAGATACCATTGGTATTTTTAACATTGATAAGGGGACAGAAAGAACGGAAAACAAAAGGAAAAATGAATTGGAGAGCTCGGTCTTTTTTCAGAATAAGCTGAGTCCCAGGGAACTGGATATTGCCAATTTGATTATCAGCGGTAAGACCAACAGGGAAATATCAGAAACTTTATACATTAGTGAAAAAACTGTCAAGACTCATGTCAGCAATATTTTGAACAAGCTGGAAATGAAGGACCGTATCCAATTAATGCTATTTTGCCAGGAACACAACATTCAGGGTGGAGAATGACATGTCAATTAATAAAAAACTGATGCTGTTTGCAGCTGTCCTTGTGGTAGTCCCCATGTTGATCCTCTCTGTTGTATCCAATATGGTGCTGGACAGTCAAATTGAAGAGAGTGCGCAAAACTATTTGAAAAACACCTTGATCATAGCCAGAAACAGTATGCTGAACCGGTTGGAAGAGATGAAAATAAGCTGTCGGTTTACCGGACAAACTTCCAGCTTTCAGAATTATCTGGCCAACAGAGACCTTAATGGGCTGGAAGCAGAAGCACGAAAACTAAAAGAGTCATGCAGTTATCTTGATTTCATCATGATTCTTGATGAAAATGGGCAATGCCTGAGTAAACTTCCCTCTTCCGCTACCCGGTTCCCGTCAGCATTAAAAGAAATTGTGTCCAATGCGGGAAAAAGCAAAGAACAATTGGTATCGGAAACCTCTTTTAATTTGGATGAACTGTTTACTCCGGGAACAGCAGAATATAATCAGTTTAGGGTTACAGTTTCCTCCGGCAAGGATGAGCAAAAGTTTATGGATAAATGTTTAACCGGGGTAGCTGTTACGCCCGTCTACCGGGACCAGGATAAAAATGAACTCCTGGGTTATCTGTTGGTAGGGGATATTGCCAATAACGATTCCTATTTTCCCGAAATCTACACCATGGATGTAAAAGACTCCTTCCTTGCCATTTCCGTGGATGATATCCGGGTGACTTCCAATATTCGCAGCCCCAAAAAAGCTGATTTTATTGGAAGCCCCACTCCTGTTACCATGGAAACTTTGGAAGGCTTAAAAAATTCTTATTTCGGCTATGTGGATATTGACGGCGAAAGGCACGTTTTTTTGGACGAGCCTATCACCGATTATCGTGGTGAGGCTGTGGGGGTCCTGGGCGTAGGAATCCCCTGGCACAATTTTGTGTCTCTTCTTCATACAAACGATTACCTTATTCTTTGGGTAACTTTCCTCTGCCTGGTGGTTATGCTCTATATTGGGCACGGGCTTTCATTAAAGATTACCAGGCCCATCATTCAGGCTACCAAAATGGCTGAGGGTATTGCCCGGGGAGAACATGACTTTAATGTGGATAAAACACTGTTGAAAGGCAACAGCGAAACAGATATTCTATTGAAAACCTATTTAAAAATGGCCAGGGACTTGGAAAAGAGTGAGCAGGAAAGAAACAAAGTTCTAAACGAACTGGAAGAAAAGGTAGAGAGCAGGACCTATGACCTTAAACAGGCCGTTCAGAGCCTAAAAAAGGCGGACAAAGTAAAGTCCCAGTTTCTTGCAAATATGAGTCACGAATTGCGCACGCCCCTTACCTCAATAATAGATACTGCCCAGGTTTTGCTGGATAAAATCGCCGGGCCGCTGAATTCCAAACAGGAGGGGTACCTGCGAAACATGCTGCACAGCGGGCAGCACCTTTTGCAGCTGATCAATGATATTTTGGATATTTCTAAAATTGAAGCTGAGATGATGCGGCTGTCTTTGAGCACTTTTTATGTAAAAGACGTGGTGGAAAACAGTTTTACCGTAGTGAAAAGCTCAGCTTATTGGAAAGATATGAACCTTGTTGCCAAAATTGAACCGGAAAATTTTCAAGTCAAAGCCGATGAAAGAAAGGTGAAGCAGATTCTCTATAACCTCCTGTCTAATGCAGTGAAATTTACTCCTGAAAATGGGAAAGTGAGCCTGGAAGTTTACCATAGGGAACCGTTTATGCAGGTGGTTGTCAGAGATAACGGTATAGGAATAAAGGAAGAGGACCAGGAAAGGGTCTTTGAGGCATTTGAGCAGGTGGACAGTTCCTATAGCAGGCAGTATGAAGGAACAGGGTTGGGTCTTCCCTTAACAAAGAGACTTGTGGAACTGCATGGCGGGGATCTGTATCTGCACAGCAAAGAAGGAGAAGGAACGGAGATAATTTTAACCATTCCTCTGGATACGGAAGAATTTTTGGCCGGGAAGCGTTATAAAGCCATGGAGGGATAAATGTGGATAAAATCTTGGTGGTAGATGACAATAAGCAAAACTGTGATCTGGTGAAGGATGTGCTGATGAACTGGGGATATGATGTTCTGCAGGCTTTTCAGGGGTTGGAAGCTATAGAGCTGGCCAGGGAGCACCAGCCTGACGTTATTATCCTGGATGTAATGCTGCCGGGCATGAACGGGTTTGAAGTCTGCCGTGAGCTGAAAAACGATTCCAGGACCAAGTTTATTCCTGTGATATTTTTGTCCGTATTGGATGATATGGAGGATCATATCCGCGGTTTTGAGGTGGGAGGGGAGATTTTCTTCTCCAAACCTATTAACAACAAGGAATTGCAGTATAAAATAGCCTCAATTATCAAGCGTAAGAGGGCTCTCGACAATATGGAGGAATGTTCCAGGGTTGGCGAGGCTTTTTGTGAAATCATGAAGTTGACGGACCCTGGCTTGTATGACCATGCTGTCAAGGTAAAAAAATACTGCTCCAAGGTAGCCAATCTCCTTGCCTTTTCCCAGGAACGTTTTGACCGGCTCTGCCTGGGTGCTTCCCTGCACGATGTGGGAAAGCTGGTCACCAGGGAGGAGCAGGAAGTTGTAAAGGCAGGGGAAAACATTATAAAGCCCCTGAGGATGTATGATTGGTTAAAGTTTTTTATGGGAATTAAACGGGAGAATACCGGCGGGCAGGAGTCTTTCGATGGTTTTGAAAAAGAACTGGGCGAGGAAGTTTTGGTTTTGAATGTCGTCCACCGTTTCGTGGAATTGTGGGAAGAGGTGGAGGATAAAAAGCAAGCCCTGGTTGCTTTTAAGGAGGAGACTGCCAAGGGACTTTGGCCGCCTCCCATTGTCAACGCTCTGGAACAGGTCTTAAATGATGAGGAATATTTAGACAGTTTGATTACACAGAATTAAATTTTGTTCTCTCTGACACCCTTTTTGCCTGTAAGGTGCAAAAAGGGTGTTTTTATGTTCTTTAGGAATTTTTCTGCCTGTGCCTCCCGGTTTTTGAAGTCCGGTCTCGCCCAGAGCTGTTTGCCGCCGCTCACTGTTCCCATCCAGGGGCATAAAAGCCTTCCGGAGGAATCTTTGCCGCCGGTTACCCGAAGGGCGGATTTCTTGTTATTTAGGTCTATAGTCGGAACACCGACCCCTGACTACTCCCCGGGTAGTAAAAAACTAAAAACCTTTCCTATTAAAGCACCTTTTTTAGGCCCAAGGGCGTAAAAAAAGGTGTTTTTTCATTTTTTGTAATCAGCCCTCATAGGTTCCTCCCTTCTAATACTCCCCTGGTAGTAAAAAGACTTAAAATTCAGGTTTTTATCCTTCCTGTGCCTGATACAAGAAGATTCCTCGTTCTATTAACCTTTAAAGCAAGGGAAAACAGAGTTTTTGAATACAGAAACGGGGAGGTGGTCCATTAGTCGATAACCAGCTGTGCTCAATTTACAACAAGCAAAGGAGGACGAACAGATGGTCAAGAAGCTAGCCGATATTTTGGAAGAGAAAGGAATTAACGTTAGTTTTCAGTATGGCGGCAAAGCACCGGATGAAATAGTAGACCGGGAAATTAAGAAAGAGCCCCATCCCAGAGTAAAAAAACTAAAAGACCAGTACCTGAATACTCTTTCTTCCGCATCCATGGAATTCCCTTACTGGTACTCCCGTAAATTCATGGAACTGGACGGGGAAGTCCCGGAAATCCGCCGGGCGGCTGCCCTTAAGCATGCATTTTCCCATATCACTCCCACCATCTGGCCGGGAGAATTGCTGGTTGGAGGAAAGACCTACCATTACAGAGGTTCATTCCCCATGCCATGGGAATCCGAAGGATATTTTATGGCCAAGGAAGATGAACTCTACCAAAATGCTCTCGAAAGCGGCAGTGCCAGCGCAGGGGAATTGAGTAAGTTTGGCTCCGGCGGTGGTAACGTTACGGAAAGCTTTGGGGAAGTTACCTCTATTGCCGGTAAATTCGGTATGCGCAACGAGGACATCCCTGCCCTGATAAAATGCGCCAGGGAATGGGTTGGAAAATCGGTAGATGACAGATCCCTTAAGTACCAAAAAATGGTCCCTGAGTATGACATCAAAGAAAAGCTGATGAGAAGCGTTGTCTGCATGTTTGACTCCGGCTTTACCCTGCCTTTGGGCCGCGAAGTTATTAACTATTACTATCCCCTTCAGTATGGTTTTGGCGGATTGATTGACATTGCCAGAGAAAAGATTGCGGAAGTGGCCGGCGAGGCCGGTGGAGACGGCATTATTGGAATGGACCGCCTCTATTTCTATCAGGCAGTTATCCTTGTTCTGGAAGGTATCCAGACCTGGATCAGAAACTACGCTGACGAAGCCAGGAGATTGGCGGAAGGTTGCCAGGACGCACAGCAGAAAAAAGAATACCTGGAAATTGCTGAAATAATGGATTGGATTTCCACCAATCAGCCCCGTACCTTCCGTGAGGCACTTCAATTGACCTATTTAATTCACATTGCCACCCTGAACGAAGATGCCATCTCCGGTATGTCACCGGGCAGATTGGGACAGGTCCTGTATCCCTGGTTCGAACAGGACATTGAAGCAGGAAGAATCACTGAAGATGAGGTTCTGGAACTTCTGGAGTGCCACAGGACCAAGATGACCTGTATCGACTGCTTTGCTTCAACAGGCGTTGTGGGCGGCGTACTATCCGGTAATACCTTCAACAACCTCAGCCTTGGCGGTTTAACCAAGGATGGGGAACCTGCCTGCAACAGATTGGAAATGCTTATTCTTGAATCCGGCATAACCAACCAGTGCTCCCAGCCGACCCTTTCTGTACTGTATGATGAAAAGCTTCCTGAAGAATTCCTGTTAAAGGCTATTGAATGCAATAAGACCGGTACCGGATATCCTGCCTGGATGAATAATCAAGGCGGTATTCAGTTTATTTTACAGCAGTACGGGGCAGAGGGAATGACATTGGAAGAAGCACGGGCTTTTGCTATTGGCGGCTGTCTGGAGACTTCCCCCGGTTCATGGCATGAGCTGACTTTGAATGGCAAAAAATATACGGTTCCAGGTGGGGCAGGCCAGCCAACCAGTGTGGGCGTGCATTTCATTGGCAACCCCAAAGTTCTGGAACTGGTTCTGTTCAACGGCTATGACCACAGAACAGGTGAACAGGTGCTGCCTCCTCATAACAAAAAACTGGAAACTTATGAGGAACTGGTTGACACCTTTAAAGAATACTACGAGCTGGTTGTGGATGTCCTGTGTAAATGCAACAATATCCAGCATGATATTTGGCGTAAACAAAACATGTCCATCTTCCATTCACTCTGCAAGCCTGACTGCTTGGCTAAGGGACACCATATCGGCGACATGGGTATCCGCTATAACGCCACTTACAACGTAGAAAGCTGCGGGACAATTAACCAGATTAACTCCCTGGTGGCTCTCAAGAAATTAGTCTACGACGAAAAGAAATATTCCCTGGAAGATATTAAGGATGCTATTTTGAACAACTTTGGCTTTAAGACTGCTGAAGAAGTAGGCAGTTACTCCCTGGCCTCACAAGAAAAGGTAGAGGGAGTAGACAAGTACGACCAGATTCACAGCGACTGTCTCATGGCTCCCAAATACGGCAACGATGATCCTTATGCTGATGCCGTTCTCAAGGACTATGAGGACTGGTTCTGTGCAATGTGTCGTGATTTCGAATCCTTGTATGCAAAACCTCTGTATGCCTGCCAGATTTCAGTTTCCACCCACGGACCTCAGGGCGCTGCAACCCTGGCAAGTGCAGACGGGCGTTTAGCCGGTACCACCTATGCCGACGGATCCATGTCAGCTTATCCCGGTACGGACAGGGAAGGTCCTTATGCGCTCTTCAGTTCTGCTACCTGCTGGGATCAGACACAGTCTCAGAACTCTCAGATGAACCTGAAAGTTCATCCCAATGCAACCAAAGGTATGGAAGGTTCCAAGAAGCTTCTTGAACTTACCCGCGCCTATATGAGACGGGGTGGATTCCATATCCAGTACAACATTGTAGACTCCAAAGTCTTGAAAGAAGCCCAGAAAGCTCCTGAAGAGTATAGAGAACTCCTGGTAAGAGTTGCCGGGTTTACCCAGTACTGGGTTGAAATCGGCAAGCAGATTCAGGACGAGGTAATTGCCAGAACTGAATATGAAGCTGTCTAAAAAAAAAGGAGTGTTGAAAAATGGCAAAAACTGCTTTTAAGCACAGTGATTGCAGGAATTTCATTCCTATTGATGTGGCTAAAGGGATTTGCGGCCTTACCAATCAGAATATTTTGATCGATACCCAGGTCTGCCCCAAATTTAAGGAAGTTGCCAAATGCAAAAATTGCAGCAATTTCAAGGACCCTGATGAAAAAATGATCGGACGTTGTGTGGGCTTTAATGACGATTACTGGGCATATGGCGACCTGAAGGGCGTTTTGTGTGAAAAATACCAAGCGAAATAAGCTGCTCTTCCCCTAGTTGAGCTCTTGGGAAAGAAGGGTGCAAAGGATTTTCGTGCCCTTCTTTCTACCTCCAAGGGCACTTCCAAAAAGAAATTTGAAAATGAGGTGAAAAAACAATGGAGCAAATTGATCCAAGGCAAAAAAAGCTTGGCTATATGGTTGTTCTTGCTTCCTGGTTGGCTGTCTTTTGTCTTTTCGGATACAGGTCCACCTTCTCAGTTCTTTTAGGGCCCATGTCCGAAAGTATGAACTGGAGCGTATCACAAACCTCCCTGGGCTATTCCTTGATGATGACCATATACGCTGTTACTGCCTTCTTTAGCGGCATGATTATTGATAAATGGGGTACCAGACCGGCTTATCTGATTGGTGCAGTTTTTGCTGCGCTGGGATTTTACGTTACTAGCCTGACAAACAGTTATTTTCAGTATCTTGCATGCTATGCTATCCTTGCCGGTGTTGGAACAGGTATGCTTTGGGTTTCCTCTACCGTCTCTGTGCGTAAATGGTTTGTAGGCAGCCACTACGCCAAGATGTGGGGCTTGGCCTTTATGGGTGCTCCTGTGGCCCAGGTTATTTTAAGTATAGGGGTTAAAGAGATTTTAGTAACCATGGATTGGCGTCAGGCTATGCAGGGTTTGGCTGTTGTTGTCTTTATCGCTCTTGTTATTGCCGGCCTTGTTGCCAAAAAGAATCCTGAGGACTATGGTTATCAACCTGTTGGTATGGCACCTTCCGGCGGCGGTAAATCCGCGCAGGGAGGATACAATTGGGGAGTGAAAGAAGCCTTTTCAACGTGGCCAATTTGGGGTACGATTATTGCTTTTTTAGGCAGTATGCTGGCTGAGTTCCTGATTTGGAGCCAGGTAGTTATGTATTGGACCACTGATTTGCAGATGCCTCTTTCCAAGGCCACCAATCTTTATGTCCTGATTGGTATTGTAGGTATCTTTAGTATGCCCCTTATGGGTGTGGTTGCCGATAAGGTTGTGGACAGATTTGGAAATGAGGCTAAAGGACGCAAGGCAATGTTGATATTTGGTCCGGTCATGGGGATTGTTGCTTGTATCTGCCTGCTGTTTACCCGTTATTCTATCGTTTTTGGAATAGTATCCTGTTTCCTATTTGCTGTTTACTGGGCAATTGAACCCGGCGGATGTGCAGGCTATGCAGGAGCTATCTATGGCGGAAAAAGTTTAGGTAAGATTTGGGGACTGGCTACTTTAGTTGTTATGGGAATCGGTCCTGCCGTAGGAAGCTTTATGGGCGGTTTTCTTTATGACCTTTCCGGCTCATATTTTAACTCCATAATCTTTGCTTTATGTACTTTCGTTGTCTCTACAATCGCTGCTTTCACTCTTCCTTTGAGTGCAAAACCAAAAACAGTTTCCGACAAGGTGGAAACTGCAGCATAATTTCTTTTGGCTGAATTGTTTTAGTAAAATTGTACTAATTGCAGATAAGGTAAATGCTGGGGGTGCGCCTCTTGAAGCAGGTCAGTATTTGCCAGGGCAACCTGAAAGCCCTTAGTTCCTTTTAAACCCTGCTGCAGAGTAACGGGCTAAGGCTTTAATCCAATAAAAGTTATGGGGATGGGAGTCTGTTAACCCCATCCCCTGACCTTTCGAGAGGAGCGAGATGATGTGGAGGAAAAAAAAGGATTGATTTTTGATATTCAGAGCTATTCGGTCCATGACGGGCCGGGATGCCGGACTTTGGTTTTTTTGAGCGGTTGTCCTTTGCGATGTGAATGGTGCGCCAATCCGGAGGGGATGGAATTCAGGGAAAGGGCAATGTTCAGAGCTACAAAATGTGTTCATGAAAGCCAGGGCTGTGTCCGCTGTATCGAAGCCTGCCCCCATGGCGCTGTATCCAGTGCTTCCGTAGAAGAGAGGATGCTGGATATTGATATTGAAAAGTGCAAAAAATGTAGGACATTAGAATGCACAGAAGCCTGCTTGAATGAGGGCTTTGTCAAGAGCGGAAAATGGTACAGTGAGAAGGAACTCATGCGTGTTTTTAACAGAGACAGGGATTTTTGGGGACGTGACGGAGGAGTGACCTTCAGCGGGGGCGAGCCTCTTCTACAAAAGGATTTCGTTTCGGCTATGTTAAAAAGGTGCCGTGAAAGTTATATCCATACTGCTTTGGAGACTACAGCACATGTGGACCAGGAAGTTTTGTTGGAAATAATGGAGTATGTGGATTTTGCATTCATCGACTTAAAGCATATGGATCCAATTAAGCATCAGGAAAAAACGGGAGTAAGGAATGATTTGATTTTGGAAAATATTGCGGCTTTAGCCCGATCCTCCTGGCCGGGGCGTCTCGTAATCCGTATTCCTATAATAGAGGGATATAACGATTCAGATGAAAATGCTTTAGCTTCGGCTGAATTTCTAAGCCGGCTGGGATTAAAAGAAGTAAACATTCTCCCGTTTCACCGTCTGGGAGAATCAAAATGGCGGCAGTTAGGTATGGATTATCCTTATCAGGAGCAGGAACCCCCTGGCGATGAAATTCTTGGCCGGGTGCAGGATATTTTCCTGGACCGGGATATTTTGTGCTATGTGGCCAACGATACGCCTTTTTAATAGTAGTCATAGGAAACAACGGTTACAGGGTGTGGAATAAAGACCAATAATTAAAAGTTTTCTGGTCCCCTGAAAAACTGATGAAAACAATAGAGGCATCCGGCCGTACCTAACACCGTTTTCGCTTTCATGGGGTTTTTGGGTTTGTGAGAGCTCGTGTTAAACAGGGCGGCCGGGTTGAAATACATGTAATTAAGCTAAGGAATAGCCGGTAACGGTTAATTGTTTACCTTCAAATTGTTTAAGGCAGAGTGAGGTATTTTGTTTGAAAAGTACTTCCCTGTTAATATTTCGCAGCGCACAAACTTACTTTGGAGACGAAAGCTTGTAGTAGCTGCGTAAATCCGGCGTGAGCTGCCGGAGCACAACCATTAACAACCCTTGCCTCCTGGTGTACCCATCCAGGGGCAGGGGAACCTCCTTAAAGGGTACATCCTGGTCTGTTCAAAATACCTTTTTGATAAAGCTGAAGACTACTGCCAGTTGGAGGGAGCGTGGTTAAGTTGTCCAGAGAATTTTTCACTTCCGAGTCAGTAACCGAGGGGCATCCTGATAAGGTTGCGGACCAGGTTTCCGATGCCGTTCTTGATGCCATGCTTGAGCATGACAAGTATGCCAGGGTTGCTTGTGAGACTCTGGTTACTACGGGGCTGGTCCTGGTTGCCGGGGAGATCAGTACCCGGTGTTACGTGGATATCCCCCATGTTGTAAGGAACACACTCAGGGAAATCGGCTATACAAGGGCAAAGTATGGCTTTGACTGCGAAACATGTTCCGTGCTGACAGCTATCGATGAACAATCCCAGGACATTGCTGCAGGGGTAAATGCGTCCCTGGAGACCCGCAGCAGCGGAAAAACCGGGGAATTGGAAATTGGGGCAGGGGATCAGGGAATGATGTTTGGCTATGCCTGTGATGAAACCCCTGAGTTTATGCCGCTGCCAATTTCCCTGGCCCATAGGATTACCCGAAAGCTTGCTGAAGCCAGGAAAAGCGGGGAAATTCCTTATCTTCGCCCTGACGGAAAGGCACAGGTTACCGTCGAATATATGGATGGCTGGCCATGTCGGGTGGATACGGTGGTGGTTTCTACGCAGCACAGTTCGGAAGTTTCAAGTGAAACCATTAGAAAGGATATAATCGAGAAAATTATCAGGGCTGCTGTTCCCGAACAGTATCTGGCCCCAGACACAAAATACTTTGTCAACCCTTCAGGAAGATTTGTTGTGGGCGGGCCTCACGGAGATTCCGGGGTAACAGGGCGAAAAATCATTGTGGACACCTACGGAGGAATGGCCCGGCATGGGGGAGGGGCATTTTCAGGGAAGGACCCTACTAAAGTGGACCGCTCGGCATCTTATGCTGCAAGGCATGTGGCCAAAAATATTGTTGCTGCGGGACTGGCAAAAAAATGCGAGCTCCAGGTCTCCTATGCCATAGGTGTTGCCCAACCGGTTTCGTTGTTTATTGATACCTTTGGCACAGGGGTTGTCAGTGACAGTGAGCTGACGGAATTGATTAAGAGTACAGTTGATATGCGCCCTGGGGCAATAATCAAGAGATTCGACCTTCTGCGTCCGATTTACACCCAGGTGGCATCGTACGGCCACTTTGGCCGTTCAGATTTGGATCTGCCCTGGGAGAGGTTGGACCTTGCAGATACTTTTAAAAGGGAAATCAGAAAATCTGCTGAGAAATAAACAAATCCGGCGGGAGGGCGCAAATGGCAGGTGCGTTATTTTATTAAGAAGGGGGAGGAAAAAAGATGAACTTGCGTATTCAATACGATTGTACAAACATAGACTGGGACTATATATCAGATACTTTAAAAAGAGTTGGCATGAATTATTTTGATGGGCAGGTACATAAGAAAGCTTTTGAAAACAGCCATACTGTTGTATTTGTATTTGATGATGATAAACTTGTGGGTTTCGGTCGTGCGGTCTCTGATGGAGCATATGAGGCTGCAATCTATGATGTAGCAGTATTGCCTGAGTACCAAGGGAACGGTATTGGGAGACTCATTATTAGCAGTATTGTCAAACAAATACCACAATGTAATTTCATATTGTTTTCCTCACCCGGTAAGGAGGAATTTTATAAAAAACTGAATTTCAGAAAGATGAAGACAGGTATGGCATTATTTAGTGATGCTGAAAAAATGATGGAAGAAGGATTTACTGAATAGCCGGGTTTCCGAAAACTTGGATTTAAACAAAGGGACTCATTTTGATTCAGGTCCACAATTAAAACCACATAAAAAGCCCATAACGATTGACAGCCGTTCTTCATTACGATAGACTATCAATATAACTGAATAAGACCTCACTTTTACGAGTGGGGTAGAGGCGCGGCATCTATTAGTCCTTAGTGGAGCGTGAGAGAGCGATGAGGCTTTGGAGAAGGAGATGTCGCCGAAGCAAACAGTATTTCTCAGTGCTGTTTGCTGGGCCTGCAGTGAATAACTGCAGGACTGTCTCAATAAATTTCCTGTTTATTGAGTTGAGCTATCTCATAGGGAAAGATGAGGACTTTTAGATTGCTATGTATATAGAGATCTGAGTTCGCCTCAGATCTTTTTTTGGGTCAATGGCAGTATTGATTGGGTCCAGGGCAGTAGAAACAGTAGGCTGTTGATTCCGGAGAACATACTGCCTCACAACACAGTCTTTTGAGTATGCAAATACTCTCATTCAAAACAAAATCTTTAAGGGGGAGGAAAAATGAAAAAAAGGTCACTACTCTTCATCGCGATTTCTCTGATGCTGGTTTTGCTCCTTGCAGGATGCGGGGGCGGCGGCGAGGTTCCGGAGGGAGAAAATGGTGCTGGAGAGGCCGAAGGAGGAACTTTTAGGGTAGGTATGGAATGCGGTTATGCTCCGTTTAACTGGACGCAGATCGACGATTCCAACGGTGCTGTTCCGATTGACGGCAGCCAGGAATTTGCCGGCGGTTATGACGTTGAGATCGCCAAGAGGATTGCTGAAGGTTTGGGAAAAGAACTGGTTATTGTTAAGACTGAGTGGGACGGCCTGGTACCAGCTCTGGTTTCCGGGAAAATTGATGCCATTATTGCCGGTATGTCACCTACTGCGGACCGCAAAGAGACTATCGATTTTTCAGACATCTACTACAAATCTGACCTGGTAATGGTAATTAAAGCGGGAAGCGAATATGAAAACGCCACTTCTATCCAGGATTTCTCCGGGGCAAAAATCACTGCTCAGTTAAATACCTTCCATTATACAGTTATTGACCAGATTGAAGGGGTTGACAAGCAGCAGGCTATGGACAACTTCCCTGCCATGAGAGTTGCACTGGAATCCGGGATTATTGACGGCTACGTTTCAGAGCGCCCAGAAGCTGTAAGTGCTTCGGCTGCAAATCCAAACTTTACCTTTGTTGAATTTACCGATGGCTTTAAGACTTCCGATGAAGATACTGCCATTGCTGTAGGTCTTGCCAAAGGCAGTGATTTATTGGAGCCCATTAACGAAATCCTTGCAGGCATTTCCCTGGAAGAACAGCAGGAAATCATGGATACTTGTATTGAGAACCAGCCGGCAGCTCAATAGAGGCTTTATATTAGAAAAATACGTTGATTTGAAACCGGATGTAATTTAACATTCGGTTTCATAATTGAAGGAGGAGCCGTAATGACTTTTGAGTGGATGGCGAAGATTGTCTCAAACTACTGGCCGATGTTTCTAAGAGGTGCCGGCATGACCCTCTTGATTGCCTTGATAGGTACCATTATAGGTTTTGTTATCGGCCTGTTGGTGGGAGTCATACGTACCGTCCCTATGCCTGAAAAGGGTATTAAAAGAATTATTCTTAAAATTGTAAATGCCATTCTTACTATTTATATTGAAGTTTTCCGCGGTACCCCGATGATGGTGCAGGCTGTGGTCGTCTTCTACGGTGCTGCTTTATTCCTGAATATGGATATGAACAGGCTGTTTGCGGCATTGCTGATCGTATCAATCAATACCGGGGCATATATGGCAGAAATTGTCCGTGGGGGTATCATTTCTATTGATAAAGGACAATTCGAGGCTGCCCACGCCATTGGCATGAATCACTGGCAGACCATGGTCAACGTGGTTATGCCCCAGGTAATCCGCAATATCCTTCCGCCTACGGGAAATGAATTCGTTATCAACATAAAAGATACTTCAGTCCTCAGCGTAATCTCGGTTTCGGAATTATTCTTCTCTACTAAGACAGTTGCGGGAAACTACTTCCGGTATTTTGAAGCATTTTTCATTGCCGGGGTCCTTTATTTAATTATGACTCTCAGTGTAACAAGGATTTTGCGGTATATTGAACGGAGGATGGATGGACCTGAAAACTATACCCTGCTGGGGAACCAGATGCAGGTCCAGACCCCTGAAGACATGTTAAGGCGCCAAGCCCAAACTAACCGATAGAGGAAGGAGGGTTACCCTGTGGAAAAACTGATTGAAATCCAGCACTTGAGAAAATGTTTCGGTTCCAACGAAGTACTTAAAGACATAGATTTTTCAGTGGCAAAAGGGGAAGTTGTCTGTATTATCGGCTCCTCCGGTTCGGGAAAATCAACCCTTCTTCGCTGTATCAACCTTTTGGAAAAGCCTACAGGGGGCAGGATAATCTACAAGGGTGAGGATATCCTGGACGATGAGCACGACGTTTATGTCTACCGGCAGAAATTAGGAATGGTGTTTCAACAGTTTAACCTTTTTAACAATCACAACGTGCTGGGCAACTGTACTGTTGGACAGGTAAAGGTGCTGAAGCGTTCCAGGGAAGAGGCAGAAAAAATAGCCATGAAATATTTGAGAGTTGTTGGCATGGAGCAGTATATCAATGCCAAGCCCAGGCAGCTGTCAGGGGGACAGAAGCAGAGGGTGGCTATTGCCCGGGCCCTTTCCATGGAACCGGATGTAATGCTTTTTGATGAACCCACATCAGCCCTTGACCCGGAAATGGTTGGGGAAGTCCTCAAGGTCATGCGGGACCTGGCTAACTCCGGGCTGACCATGCTCATCGTAACTCATGAAATGGGTTTTGCCAACGAAGTGGCTGACCGGGTAGTCTTTATGGATCAGGGGGTTATTGCGGAAGAAGGGCCCCCGGAACAGATTTTTAATAACCCCAAGCTGGAACGGACAAGAGAGTTCCTCAAGCGGACGTTGACCTGATTTTAGGTCAGGGAGGCTATTTTGGAACTTGACAATTAAAAATAATAATAGCTGCCCGGTAAGGCGGCTGTTATGGTCTGTGAGACCCCAGCGACGGTTACTTAAAGTCAGTGTCTATCTGTT